>JAAETM010000297.1 GCA_024228395.1 bacterium
CGCATGCCCGGGGATTCGATTTGGAAGCATCCTAGGCTGCGGCCTTGGCGCAAGAGGTTTGCGGTTTTGGGGTCGTCCTCGGCCAGGGTTTCCAGGTCGATGTGGATGCCTTGGGCGCTGAGAGAATCGAGGGTGTCCTGTAGGGTGGTGAGTGCGCGGTTGCCGAGCAGGTCCATTTTGACCAGGCCCAGGGCTTCGACGCCGTCTTTGTCGAGTTGGGTTACCGTCGGGCCCTTGGCGGAGGGGGCACAGGATAGGTGGTCGGTGATGTGGCTTGGGGAAACGACCACGCCGCCGGGGTGCAGGCCGAAGTGGCGCGGGGTTTCCAGGAGGCGAGAGGCGTCGTCGAGGGCGGCGGCGAAGCGTGGGTCGTGGAAGGGGAAGTCTTTGGTCTCGGGTTGGTTGCGTAGGGTGGCCGCTAGGGTGTTGACCGGCTTGGAGGCCGTGGAGCCACCACCTCCCCCTCCCTTCCCCGGGTGGGTAACCCCAGGTTGGCTAGACTTGCTTGCGCTTCCAGGGTGGCGGCTTGGATCGGATATTTTTTTGGAACCGACAGATCCGACAACGTCCACGTCTCCACGCTCCTCCACCTCAACACTCTCCGCCGACCCCGAAAATGCCTGGGGCTGGGCCCCATCCGCCAACCCGCCATACATGGGAATCCGATGCGACCAACGCTGGAACTCCGCGGGCGGAATGCCCCGCGCCAGGGCGGCCTCGCGAAAAGCCGAGCGCGCCCCAAAGCGATTTAAGGTCGAGATCATCGCCGTGCGCTCATGCCCAAAGAGCTCGAACACGTGTTGCAATACCTCGTCCCGGCGGCGCCAGCAAAAATCCAAATCCACGTCGGGCCGGTCCTTGCGACCTGGATTCAAAAACCGCTCAAAGGGCAGTTTGTAACGCAAGGGATCCGCGTCGGTTAGCTCCAAGCAATACGCCACCAAACTATCCGCCGCCGATCCGCGCCCCACATGGGGGATGTTTTGTTCCTTGGCAAAAGCCGCAATGCGCTCCACCAGTAAAAAATAGGGCGCGAAGCCCAGGTTTTGCAAAGTGGAAAGCTCGTAGTCAAGGCGCCCTAAAACTTCGGGTGGCAAGGGCCGGTAGCGTTTGCGCGCTCCGTCGAATGCCATCTGGCACAGTTTCGAATAGGGCGTTTCGTGTTTATCCAATTCCACACGCGGGAAGAGCACCCCGCCCAGGGGCGGGGTGTATTGGCACGCTTCGGCCACGGCCAGGGTGCGCGCCACGGGCGCGGGCTGTTCTCCTTCGATAGGCCAATCCCCCGGCACATCGGAGATGTTCCCATAGGCCGCGTCCATTTGATTTGCGCTGGGCAGGTGTCCGGGCTGCGCGCACAACCAAGCATCGGGCAGGGCGTCGAGAAGGGCCCCGCGTTTGATGGCCACGTGCAACTTGTGCAGTTCCCGATCCGATCGGGCGGGGTAATACACATCGGGCACCGCGAGCAAGGCCGCCCCGGTGGCGCGCGCCGCATCGATGAGTTCCCGGCGTGAGAAAGGTTTGGCCGGGTCGGCGGTTTTGATGGAGCCGCTGGCTTGGGCGGGTGGGGGCGTGGCTCTCCAGCGTTTGGTGCCCGAAGAACGCGGCGGCAGGGCGGCAAAAATTTGTCTCGCAGGTATGCGGCCGTACAGCTGCAACAACAGGTGGGGGTGATCGACCAGGAAGAACAAACCTTCCTGCCAGCGCACGGCGTTGTGCACCAGGTCGAAGCACTCCTCGCTCTTTTGAGTTCCCGGGTCGTGGCCGATCTGCCGTGCGCTGACCAGTTTGCACAGGTTTTGATAGCCGGTTTCGCTGTGCACCAAACAGACCAAGCGCCCAGGCATCGCTTCGGGGTCGGGAGCGGAGAGCTCGGCGCCGATGATGGGGCGTACAGCGCTGCCGCGCGCCGCCTGCAGGAACTCCACCGTGCCGCCCAGGCTGTCCACCTCGCATAGGGCCAGGGCGGGCAGCCCAAAATCGTCGGCCTGGCGCACCCAATTCTGCGGCCTACCAACCCCTGTGAGCAGGGAATGGTGGCTATGGGCTCGCAGGGGCACGTACATGCCCGCACCCTAACACCGCCCTAACGGCCTGTCTACGGCATACCCGGCGACCTTGGCCTCAACCCGGTCACAAGTCCTTCGCAGCCAACAGGTTCCGTTGGCTAGGTGATCTCCTACTGGAAATCCACGCGCAGGGCGGGGCTCGTGTTGGAGGTTGGGGTGACGCCGTTGTAGTCCCGGTGCCAGAGCTGGAAGTACCAGGTGTCGCCGGCCAGCACCACGTGGTTTTGGGGGAAGGCGTCGAGCTCCAGCCGCTGGGTGACCTGGCCAGCGACCCCGCTCCCATGCACGCGTTCGTTGAAGCGCAGCAGGATGGGCGGGCCCAAGCAGAGCACACCATCGCTGCCGCCGAAGCCGGGCAGGAAACCCGGGTTTTGGGAGCCCAGGAAGTATCCGGGCATGCCCGCGGGCAAGTCGGCCGCGTGCAGGATAAACAGGTTGCCACTCGCCAGGGGGGAGCCCAGGCCTTCCAGGGTGGAGGCTTGGCCGGTGGAGTTGGCCATGGCCACGCAACTGTTGGAACCGAGTGGGCCCGCGCAACCGGGACCGCAGTGGAGCGGTTCGAAGGTCAGGGCCCCCAGGTCGGCCAGGGTGCCATCGGGGTCGCTTGGCAGGTTGCTGTCGCCGGCGTCGATGGCGGGGGAGGCGGGCATCAGGTGGTGGTCGCTGGGACCCCAGAAGAGCGGATCGCCTTGCACGTTGCCTGGCCCGGCCGCGCCTCCTTCGACCAAACTGAAGTGTGTCAGCACGCCGGGGTCGAGGCCCGGTGCGGCGTGGTCCCACACGATACTGTGGGTCAAACTACCCGCTTGCATGGCGTTGTGACCGCCGCTCGAACAGGAGTTGCTGCGCAGCGTGCAACCCATGGCGTGCACCTCGCCAAAGATGGCTCCACCATCCGCGTTGAGTGCATCTTGCACATGATTGTCGAACAGGATGCAGTCCACGAGTTCCAAGGGATCCTGGGTATAGATCGCACCACCTTCGGCCCAGCCATCCGCTTGTGCACGGTTGGTGATGAAAGAACTGCCCGTGATTCGCCCCGGTGCTCCCAGATAAACGGCGCCACCGAAGGCGCCCCGGCCCGGTTGGTTGCCAGCTTGCCAGGCGGCCAGGTTGAACTCAAAGGTGCAGCGCTCCACGGCCAGGGCCGTGTGCGCGTAGATTGCGCCGCCGCCGGGCCGTTGGATATTTTTAAGGGCTACCGCTTGATTGCCTACCAGCTGACAATTCTCCAATCGCGTCCACACGTTGGGGTCGGGGGTGCCGTTTTGACCTTGCGTATCGAAGGCTGCGATGGCTCCGCCCTTTCCGGCAAAGTTCTGCGTGAACTCACAGCTCTGAATGCGAAGTTGACCGTTTAGCTGAAGAATGGCGCCGGCCAGGTCGAAGTCTGCACTCACGTTGTTGTTGAAGGTCGAATCTTCGATTGTGGTGCTCACTTCGAAGAGCTGAAGGGCTCCAGCACCGATTGCGGAGTTGCCAGAAAATTGGCTATCGGTCACCCAAAGGGAACCACCATTGACCACGAATCCCGCGCCCGAAAATGAGCTGAAACCGTTCGTCACCTCGCAGCCGCGGAATTGAAGAACGCATTCTTCGAATAGGCCGTGGCCTCCCGATCCTCCGGTGATATTGTTGCTCAGCGTGCAGTCCCGCATGGTGATAGTGCAGTCGTTTGCAACGCAAGCTCCCGCCGTGCCCCCGCCCGAGGAAGCGATGGTGCAGTCGGTGAATTCCGCGGCCGTGTTCTCCATAAAGAATGCACCGCCCATGCCCATGCCGGCATTGTTGCCCGTCAGTTCGCAGTTCTCAAAGCGGATGGCGTTATATGGGAAGGTGGAACGCGCAAAAACCGCCCGGCCAAACCAGTTCACCGGGGGGCCGTTGGTGGTGAAGATGCAATCGCGCAGGGTGGGGAAGGCGTTGTCGATCCAAAGGTCGGCGCCCCCAGAGCGGTTGGGAGTGGTAGAGAATTGGGCTCCGCCGCTGCCGTCCAGGGTGAAGCCTTCCAGGATCGCAGCCGGACCTTCACCCCCGGAAAAAGTCACCAGCGGGGCGGCCACCACGCCGGAAGCGTGGATGTTGCGTAGGGTGGTGACACCCGACCCCTGCAGGGAAACCACATGCAGGTCCTTACCAGCAAAATCAATCGCCTCGCCCAAGTATTGCCCCGGGTGTACCAGGATCGTATCCCCGCTCAAAGTGCCTACCTGGGCCACCGCGAAGTCGATACGCGTGTACGGGTCGGCCGCGGTGCCGGTGCCGGGCGCGGTGCCGGTCACATCCACATGCCAGGTGGTTTGCGGGGTCAGGAAGGCGAACAGGGCAAGGGTCGAAAGCATGGGAAGGGGTGCCTTAGGAAGCTGGAAGGGGCAAGAATTGTCGAATAGAGCTCGCTGCGGTGACGGATGGCAGGGGATCCCGGTCGCGGGGCTATTCTCATTGTATTCCGAATGGGCTCCATTTGTTGGGGCTTCTGAATTTGGAATATCGGAGAGGAAGGGCTGGGAAGTTGTCCCGACTCAGAACCCCTTTGCATGCCTAATAGCAAGCGACTCGGCATCGCGGTATCGCAGGCTGACCAATAGAGGGTTCTCCCCGGAACATAGTGGCTCGCGGTTGTCGCAATCAGGGATCTAATCAATGATCGGGGTATGCTTGATCTCCCTGAACATTATGCGCAACTCCTTGGCCTCGATGATTCCTGGAGGGTTGGAAGCGTTGATCTCTCCCTCACCGAAAATCGAGTAACCATTCA
>JAAETM010000298.1 GCA_024228395.1 bacterium
ATACGCCCATCTGCTTCGCCATCTCAAACGTGGTGAGCATCCCCTTGGCCCGCAGGCGTTGCCGTAGGGACTTGAGTCGAGCCGATCGTATGACCCACCGTACACTACTTTCTTTGAAATGGGTCGCCGACTCCTGTCGTCAAGCCGCGTTCATTGAGGATCCTCGCAAGGGACGCCAGGGGGATAACTGGCGTAGTAGCAGTTGTGGCACCTATTCTGGCTAGTGTTGGAGCCTGGCAGGGAGGGTGATCCTCGCTGCGCGGCGTAAAGTGGCATACATGGGGGGACCCTTCCAACACCCAACGGCCCCATTTTGAATTACCCACAACAGCACGGTGCACACTGCCAATGGCGCTGGAGAGATGCTCTTGCCATTGGTCTACAAAGCACGGAAGGAAATCGCGGAGAAAGTCTACGTACGCGGAGATGCTGGCTTTCCGGGCGCCGACTTCTTGGATCAATTGGACGAACGTGACGTGTCCTACACATTTCGCATCCCTACGAATAAGGCCCTCCAGCAGTGGGAGAAAATTCTAGCCGTGCGCCCTCCCGGTCGTCCACCTGAAGCCCCCCGAATGTGGACCCACAACGCGACCTATCAAGCCGCAACGTGGAAGGCGCCGCGTCGCGTAGTCGTCGTCGTGCAGGAAAGGCCAGGTGAACTGTACCTGCACACCTTCTTCATCCTGACGAGCTTTACCGAGGATGAAATGAGCGCCGACGAAACGGTAGATTTCTACCGCGAGCGCGCACTCATGGAAAATCACATCGGCGAGCATCAATCCGTTTTGGACGCGAACTTCGCTAGCAGCAATCGCCCCAAATCGCATATCAAACAGAAGCCCATCAAGAACGCGGAAGAGCCAATCGACGCATTCGGCGCTAACGCTGCAGCGCTCTTGTTGCACGGTATCGCCTACAACCTCGCGAACACGCTACGCAGCCTCGTCGAGAGGGGCATCAAAGTCGAAGGCGCGAATGGAATGCACTTCAAGAGCGTGCGCCGTATCTTCCTCGCCATCTCTGGTCGCTTCGTGATTTCAAGCCGCCGAATCACGCTGCGAGTATCCGAAATGATGATGAAGGTCTGGTCCGAACTGTGGGATGCGCTCGGCGGAATCCCACATCACGCAGCTGCCTGACCGACAAAGAGAAGGCCCCCGACACCAATCCACCCCTACCACCTCCACGCAAGAAATCTGCCCATAGGGTGCGCGGACATCAACCTAGCGAACTCGAACTCAAGCACCCCCCGCAATCACACCCTCATGAATAATCCGGGTTTATGATCGAATTGTAAGTGTCGGGAAGCTTATGCAGATGCCCCCAGAGGAATGGGAATGTTTGAAAGAGCTTTTGCGGTAATCTTGTGTAGGTGGAGGGTGTCCCCCCTGGCGCGACGGCACCAAGGCCTTTCTCTTTGAACCGCTCGCTTTCATCGAGCGTCTCGTCGCAATCCTCCCCCACCCGCGCGAACACTTGCCTCACCTACCACGGCGTCTTCGCCCCCGCGTCTTCCCTGCGCCACCTCATCGTGCCCCGGCCCTCTCACCTGACCCCGAAGACGAACACTGCCACGGGTCCTCACCGCCACGGAGCCACCCGAGCCCACCACCAAACTCCACACCGGCTCCTCCACATATCGCTGGCCTGAATTGATCGCGCGCATATTTAACGGGTAAGCCTCGGTCCCGCAAAGCGGGATTGAAACGACCCGGTGGGTCGTTTCAAAGAGGACCCCGTCCTGCGCTGCCCAAACTGCCACGGCCACCGTACCGCCGATCCCCGCCCCGGAGCTCCGTTTGGCTGGCAATTGCCTACACTCCATCCCATGCTCGCCCCCGCGCTCCACCTGGCTTCCCCCTGCTCCCCTGAAACTGCCCCTTTGGAAGGTCTATCCACCAAGTTTCCGTCAAAGTGAACCACTACCCACTCGCCTTGCCATTTGACAAAAAACTCAAAATTGACTACGTTCAACTGCGGTTGCAAGGCTACTTGGCAAACTGCACAACCTCAACAAACTGGAGATTATTCATGGCAAAGGTCGATTTCGTCGCATTCTATACGAACCAGGTCCACAACGATCCTACTTTCAAGGACGCGCTTGCTCAAGCCGCCACTGAGCGGGACTTCATGGCCCTTCTCATGAAGCGGGCCAAGGAAACAGGGCACTCGTTCGAACCGGACGATGTTGCCGAGGTCGTCGTTGGTGAGCTCGCGGCCTTCCTCAGGAACTTCCCTGACAAAGGCGCCCAGGGGCCAGCAAAACTGACTTTCGATGGGAACTTTTTCAATCCGCTTGCCGCTCGGGTATTCTCCATTCACGAGCAGTCCGACGCCGGCACCTGTCACTGTTAGGACTTCTCGAATCTATGCCCGTGAACGAATGAAGAGACTGCGGTCTAGTCGCTGCCGTCCTATCGCCTTCGGGTCCTTGACTCCGGCGTGCATGGGGAGGGAAGGACTCCGTCCGTCCTTGACTTGCGCGCCATTCCAAGAGGGGACGTAGCACGCCAATCACACCCAGTTTCCCAAATGATAAAGCGCTGTTACACTATGGCATCCCACACGTTGCTCCTAAAGGGAGAGCAGATGCTTGAGTCTCGGTTCGCCCGAATGGAGTTGAATCGAGATGCTGTCGACCTGGTCGAAGCCACCTCCGCTTCTGGCACGGTCGAGCAAGTAGTCGAGCGTCTTCTTCATGGGCGGATGGCGGACTCCCAGAACAGCGCGCGACTTACCCAGGCTGTGACTGATTTTATGGACCTGCTCCACGCGGAGGGGTTCTTGCATTGGTCAGAGGAACCGGGCGAGTCGAATTTCAGGATCGTTCCCGCGACCGGTGTCAAGCGCTTCTTCGTGGAGATGCTCAGCGGGTGCAACCTGACCTGCGCCCATTGCTATGCCGATCGGGGCAACTCAGGGACACGCATTGCAGAGGTAGATCGCTTGCTCAAGCACCTCGACGAGGCCATTACCCTGGGCGCGGTGAAGGTCGACGTCACTGGAGGAGAGGCCTTACTCCATCCCAGCATTGATCGCGTGCTCTCCTACCTTGCGCCCCTCAATGTGAAGGTGAACCTATACTCGAATCTCGCTACCCGAGATGATGACCTCCTGAATAGACTGAAGGCCTACGAGCTTGGCTCTGTGATCACGAGCGTAGATGCGCTGGACCCTGAGCTTCACGACAGGATTCGCGGTCGCCAATCCTCCTGGGATAACACGGTGGGGAATATCCGTTCGTTGGTCGAGGAGGGCATCCCCGTTCGAGCCAATGTCGTCGCTAACGAGCTCAATATCGATCAGATCCAGGACCTGTGCAGCTTTCTTTACGAGGAGCTCGGGGTCACCTCGATCGTCGTGGGGACCCTGTTCGATACGGGGAGGCAGCAAGAGGCGGGCATCCCCACCGTCGATGCCCATCGCATTTCGTTAGCAACTGCCGCTGTGTATAAGGACGTCTTCAATCGGAGCTACGAGGTGCTTCGCAGGACCGCGGATCACAGGCCCCCTCCCCTGGAGCGAAACACCTGTGGTGTGGGGCAGGACATGGTTTTCCTGTCGAGTTGGGGCGAGTACTTCCTGTGCCCGGTCATGACGGACAGAGAAACCGGACACACCCGGCTCGGTTCGCTAACTAGCGACACATTCGCTGAGGTTGCGGAACGACTTGAGAATCACAAGCGGCACACACAGTGTGCCGAAATTTCGACCTGCACCCACGGAACAATCTGCCGCGGTGGCTGCCGAGCTAGGCCTGCCCTAAAGGGCGAGGGCATGACCGCCTGTGACAGTACGAGGAGAGACTTTTTCGATCAGCTGGCCCTACTTGAGCGCGGTTGAAATACTTCCGGAAAATCAAAAGTGCGGAGCCCGGCGATGTATGGTCTCCGGTGTCCGATGGCCTCCAGTACCGCAGGAGACCCAGCACGAAGACCGAGTTCTTCGAGGCTCTTGCCGAACTAGACCAAGCCTCCGGATGTGTCCACTCCGGTCACTGTTGCCGGACCGCTCCTGAGCTGACTCTTGAGGAGGAGCGTCGGATAGCCAGAGAGTTCCCCGATCAGCCTATCGGTCGGGGCCAACCGTGCCCGTTTCACTCCCAGGGTCGGTGTGATCTCCACGATCACCACGGCGTCTCACTTAAGCCAGTGCAGTGCCGGAGCTTCGTATGCAAGCCCGCCATTCGCAATAAGATGGTCTGGCTCGGTGACTTCTGCGACTTCTTCGGCTTTCGGTTCGAGCATGACCAGTAGGGCTAGGAAGGCTTCGGTGATCGTGCTTGCCGAGTGCGATCCACAGGACGTCGAAGGTCGGTTACCGGCCTGGACTAACTCCTACCGGCATAGGTATGCGCGTTTCTCGACGTGCACCAAGGCCACCGAATATCTATCTCGAGTTATCGACCCTTCCAGTCCTTCCAAGATCGACCACATTGTCGAGCTTCCAGTTACCGAAGCCTTAGTCAATCTCCCAATGAATGCTGAAAGGGTGATGTTTCTACCGACCATAGCGATGGCTGAGCTCCAGCAGGCAGGATGGCCGAGCTTTGGACTTCGGGGCCCGAATGCCATTCAGATTGATTTCGACCTGCAAAGGGACGACCCCGAGGAGCTGGGGCGGGTGATCCACCAGGCGGGTGGTCGGGATAACGCTATCGTGCGGACCACACGCCCAACACGGGCAGCGGAAGTTGCCAAGCACCTCTCCAATCTCACCAAGCTGATGGATGCTTTAGTGGATGTGAACCCCGATCGCATCCAGCTGTCCCCGCCGGTCTTTCTGCGCACGCACCTCTTACACCACCCCTGCAACGCCTACTCGTGCAAATCGTCCTCGTGCCATTCAGGCAAGTCCGACTGGCCTTCTGTCCTGTACCTAACTCAGGCCAATGAGCTTCTCCCTGAGGACCCAAACTCAAGTCCTCGAATGAACCTTTGGAATAAGGAACTGAACGGTTCAACGAACGAGATTGCGCCGGAGGGCCTTGCCGCATTCCATGAGGGCATGCGTTGGCTTTTCCGCCGGTTCGTCGTGGAGAGCGAGCATCCCGTCATGCGCCTCGGCGAGCTCCTTCCCTTCATCGACGACATCAAGGGGCAGATGGAATGATCCCGAGCTGCTGGCGCCTCTATCTGACGACTAGATGCAATTCCAGATGCGCTTATTGCTATCGGGGATTGGGTGAGGGGGACGCGATCGGCAAACAGCGGTTCGATCTGCCTGTAGGGCAACTTCTGAATTGGGTCGATACCCTGGGCCCCGAAGCGTCCCTGTTCAGGCTATCGGGCGGCGAGCCGAGCTTGCATCCGGAACTCCCGGATCTGATTCAGGGACTTGTGGAGCGAGGCAAGCACATCGAGCTATACAGCAACGGCTCCTCCGCGAGCCTTGCTTCTGAAACCCTGGGAGCTGTCAACTGCCACTGCCTGAGCCTGGACAGCCTCGATGCGGCGACAAACGACGCCCTCCGCGGCGACCGAACCGCCACCACGAAGTTTCACCGAGCCTTTCGCAGGCTCATGGACCTGGGGATTCAGAACGTTCGGGTCCAGATTACGTTGACCGAACGCAGTCTGAGAACCCTGGGGGAGACCCTGGACTACCTCATCGACGAACTCAAGGTTCCCAACGTGGTAGTCTCCTCGGTCATCTCTGACAACCAGGATGATGCCCCCCTGGTCGATGCTCAGCTGTCCGAGGCCCATGGAATGATCATGCGTAAGCGCGAGAACCATGACAACATGCTCGGCCTTAGCACGACCTTCTTCCCCACAGCAGGCTACTGTGCAATCCATGAAGATCTGCGCCACCTCTGCAGCGCTTTCGTCAACGCCGAGGGTGATGTTCACTTCTTCGTCGGCGAAACATCCGTGTTCCGAGCAGGCAATATCCTCCTCGAGTCCCCCTCGATAGTCCGCGAGAGGGCGGAGAGCATGGAGCCCCTCTTGTTGGACTTCCTCGACTTTGCATTCGATCACTTCCGTTCCTCGGGCCGGCGCTTTGGATGCCCCTCTGAGTATCTTTACCGAAACGAGGTCGTCCAAGCCTTCGTGCGCCGACTGGCAAAGGCTTGAGGGGGAGTCGGTGATGGGGCGCTCATGAGGCGCCGCCGAATCTGTCGGCACGGCCACACTATCCGCCAAGATCTCCTAAACTATTCTCCAATGGATCGCATCGCCTTCTCCCTATTCACCCTTTCCCCTTGACTATGCGATGAGCCGCAGTCCATCCCCGATAATCCGTGAAGCCTGCCTCGAAGACGCTTCGATCTTGTGCAAGTGGTGGAACGATCCCGAGATCATGACCCATGTGGGGTTGCCCAATGGTTTGGAAATATCGGTGGATCAGGTCCAGGACCTAATTCTAGCAAGCGAGGAAGCGGCTCCCCCCCCCCCCAGGTCGAAGAGATTCATGATCCTCGCTGCTCTCGGGAGAGAGCCGATCGGCGAGCTCAACTACTCTAATTGGGATCCTGAACGCCAAGTGGTTTCGGTTGGCATCAAAATCTGTAAGCTGAGCGCCAGGCGCAAGGGGTACGGTCGAGCCGCGCTGGAGAGTTTCCTGGTCTTACTGCAAGATGTACTTCAGGTTCGAACCGTCACTCTGGAGGTGCTTGCACGGAATACACCGGCATGGAATCTGTACGAAAGGCTGGGCTTCCATCGAGTGCGTCGCAGGAAAGGCGCTTACATGTGCAAGGCGACGAGTGAACGACTCGACGTGTTTGACTACCACATAAGTCTCGACAGGACGATCCCCTAGCTAAACCCACGAATGGCGGCCCCTCGTGGCCCGGGCCGACCTTCAATATAGGTCCGACGCGTCCCATTGCTTAGATCTAAGACGGGGGCTGGATCAGTAGCTTCCGACACCAAGGTCTTCGCCATGGAAGGCGAGGGCGGTCACACCGCCGGTTGCCACCACGAGGTCAAGAACTCAGCCTACGGCTTGGGTCTCGACAACCTGATCTACCTGCTCGACTGGAACGACTTCGGTATCGACAAGTTCTCCAACTCCGACGTGGCCTTCGGCACTCCCAAGGAGTGGTTTGAGTCCTATGGCTGGCGCGTCTCCGGCGCCGAAGACGGCCACGACTATGCGAGCCTAACCCGCGCGCTCCTGGAAGTGGTCCACCCC
>JAAETM010000299.1 GCA_024228395.1 bacterium
GCCCAGTGGTGACATCAACGGCGACGGCAAGACGGACGCGGATGACTACGTGCTGCTGGCCGCCGCCGTGGCTGCACAAACCTACGACGAAAAGGGCGACCTGGACGCGGATGGTGATGTCGACGTGTGGGACACGGTCAGCTACGAGCCGAAGGTGGGTGGTACGGGGGTGTTGTCGTTGACTGGTAATACATTGGGCTTGCATCAGATGCCGCGAGTGAATGAGTCGTACCTGGCTGGAGCGAGGACCTTCTCGGAGAGCTTGGGTCGTTGGACGTCGAAGGACCCAAGTGGGTATGTGGATGGGCCTTCGCTGTATCAAGGGATGCGGGGGAATGTGTTTTCGTTTGTTGATCGGGGGGGGCGGAGTGCTGTTGGCAAACCTGGTGAGATTGATCGGAAAGAGGTGATGACAGATCGATCCTTTTCACCCGGAACAACCAAGTGGCAAGACAAAGCAGGGGCGGGAGTGACTATCTCCAATCCAGAAATACGGGATGGCTACATAGGGACTGCCTGGGCTTTGAACACGGTGGTGTATCCTGAATTTCAGGGGGTCTTGGAGAATTGTTCATTTCCGGTTTGCAAGTGCAGGTTCAAGTTTATTTTGGTGTTCGATGTGAATTCAGCTTCCGAGCAATCGGAAAAGAAAGGCTCTCCTTTTTATAAAGAATGGCATACCGATACTTTGAGGTGGAAGCCCATTGGAGAGGACGCGGAAATGGGAGTCTCCCTCCTTAAAGGAGGGGATGGATCGAGCGACGCCAGATTCATCTTGGAAGCGTCTCTGCCTTGTGGGGGCAAGAAGTTGCTCCGGATGTTCGCCTCGGTCAGGAAACCAAACTATAGGAGGGTAGTTTCTGTTATTAATCTGACTTGTAACAGGAATGACAAGTGCAACCCTGGAGCAAAGAAAAAGAAGGAGCGAGGGGGGGTAAAAACTCCAGATCCCCGTGGCCCCGGAACACCTGGTCCCGACGGTCCTGGTCAGCCTGGCGGACCAAGTACGCCTTCCGGCATTCCCGACACGCCCCCTCCCGGAGGACCTGGACCCGGGGGAGGCACTGGAGGTCCACGAACAGGACCAGGGTCGATAGTTCCAGGCCCGAATGGGCCGAACCATTTGTTGCCAGAAGTGCTTCTGCTTGTTGATGTCCTACTTGATGTGTTTTCCGCCACGAGTTCCGTTCTGAATGGGGTAGAGCAATGAGGGTCGAACATGGTTCTGGCTGGGGAGTTGGGAATGCGCCTAGCTTCATCTGCCCGTTTGCAAGGCACCTCCGTTTTTGCTTCCTAGCCTTGATGGTGAATCTTATGTCCTGTCATCCCGGCGAAGAGTACGTCGATATCGAGGGCATCCAGAAGCCCTTTTATGAAGTCGCCCCTCAGTTGCCGGAAAACAGAATCGTTCATCCGAATGTTAGGAATGTAGCAACGTATGGGTGCTTAGGAGATGGCGCCGCAATAGTTGTCGCGGCTTGCACGTCTCGTGGGCATGGCAATGGTGTCTTGTATGGTCGCGTTGATAGCGGGGCTTTGGAGCCTGTTATGGATGACGAGGAAATGGCATCTCCGGGGTACTTCATTTCCCATGAGGGTTTGATCACTACTGGAGACTGGGCTGAATTGGGCCGGAACGGTAAGCCCACAGACTGGGGCGTATTGTGTGTGTTGTGGGAGTTGGATGACCAGACCGCAAGTCCTCAATCTATCTGGAGGATGGGTGGGCACGGGCCGCCAAGGGAAGTGGACATCTCTGACGCCACCTGGCCTGATGGGTTCATTGGCGGAATACTCACTGGCTGGCTTGATTCCTCTACCGGCCTAACACACTTAGGAATGGTAGCTTCAGTTCGGGATGAGGATGGCGCTGATTCAAAAGGATTTTATGTTTGGCCTGGGAGTGGAAGTTGGAGGCAGCAAAAGGATTTTCAATTGAAAGACCCACTTGATAGACCACACGTTGACCTGAAATTGGGCTGGGCGGGATCAAGTTTTCAGTATGTGGCTTTGCTAGCCGATAGAAATTTTGAACTGGGACACCTTTCGGTGTTTCATGCCGAAGGTAAGGTCGCGATGGATCTGCAACTCGCAAGTCCAGATTGGAACAGCAGGTTGGCACCGCGTGCATTGATCCCCTTTGCAGACAATCGATCTGATAGCAGGGATTCCAGATTTGTTGTGTTTGGAGGAGCCGAATCGGGGGATCCAAGCACTTTTACTGGCTGGCCCAAGGGCGAGACAGAGCCCATATCGTTTGGAGAGCTCACGTTGGGGGAGGATCCAGGACTTGTTTATAGGACTATTGAGATGCCGGGACATGATTTGTCCGAGATAGCCGCCGACGGGTTGCTCATGTGGGCTGGAGAAGAAGAGGCAGGGGGTTTGCAGGGTGCGTTGCTCAGCCGGGGTGTGCTTGGGGCGCGATGGAGTTCATTCGAGTTGTCGACTGCCGAAGGAGAAGGCTGCGCCCTTGGGGGGCAGACGGTAGGGCCACAGTTTTTCAGTGGACTCAATGCTAGAGTGCGTAGCAGGGAAGGGGATTTCGCAATGATTGCGCCAAACCAGGTTACCTGGTCCGTGTATACGAAACCCAGCGACGATCCCGTTTCAGTGCTTTGGCCTTCTCGCGATGGGCCGGGTCGCCGAGGAGGGACTATTGCGCTGAGTCGTTTGACGAGCCTTCGCGCTCTCTTGATTCGATGAGCTGGTCTGGGTAGTAAGCAATGGGCAATACCGAACCTGGACCACTTCCGTTCGCTTCGTCGGCCTCCACACGAAATCGAGTCTGAGCGGTACAATCAGAGCACTTCCATTTCGATCATGATTGCAACATTTGACCAAAGCACCCACAGCCTAGACCGCTTCGGTCGCCGCACCAAACTGCGCTGGAACCGCCCCTTGCCATCCGGCAACGTGACCCTGCTAAACTCGCACTACGGCTACGACCGCGACTCGTACCTGACCTCCAGCGATGACAAGGTCATGGACGGTTATGACGAACATTTGACCATCGACGGCCTGGGCCGCATCAAAACCTACGAGCGCGGCGCGCAGACCGCGGGAGGTTTCACCGATCGCACCTATCGCATGGAGCGCGGCTTCGATGCTTTGGGCAACATGCTTTCGATCACCGTCGATCGCAATGGGGATGGTTTCTTCACGGGCACCGGCGAGCGCAGTGAAACACGCACCTTCAATGATGCGGGCGAAATCGTGACACGCACGAGCCTTGATCCGAACGTGGGCGACCCCACCTGGTACGCCGACGGCGCCATGGACGCCCGCGGTGAACGTCAGACAAGCACCTACGACGCCTGGGGTAACCTAGTGA
>JAAETM010000300.1 GCA_024228395.1 bacterium
CCGATGATCCAGAAGGTGCCGGGCACGATGTTGCGCTTGACCATTTCACCGATGGCGATCGGGATGGAGTCGATGCGGATGTCCTTTTTGATGCGCTCCTGCATCTCGGCGGTGCCGGTTTCGGCGCCTAGCCAGAGTAGGTGGCACTTGGAGGCTTCGAGTAGGTCGAGGGTGGACTCCTTGTAGCGCATGATCGTTTCGATCTCGATCGTGCCGTTCCACCAGATGTCGGCGTCTTCGTCGACCATGGTTTGGCAGAACTCCTTGGTGCGCTTTTCGTGCACGCCGAAGTTGGCGTCTTGGAAGCGCAGCATGTCGAAGCCGAAGCGGGCTTTGAGTTCGATGATCTCCTCGGCCAGTTGCTTGCCGGGGATCGCTTTCCAGCGACGGCTACTGACCGCTGGAGAGCAGCAGAAGGTGCAGGCCTCGGGGCAGCCGAAGGATGAGAAGAAGCTGAATCCTTTGGGGGGATTCATCGGGGTGTAATCGCCGGGCAGCGGGAAGCGGTGGCGCACTTTTTGGGTGCGCATCGGCTGTAGCTGCAGTTCCACGTAGCGGTCGTATTCGAGCAGGTGCCAGGGCACGGGCTCGAACTCGTCGAAGCCGATCACGGGACGGTTGTCGGTGTAGACCATCTTGCCGTCTTTGGGCACGGCTAGACCGGGCACGTTGGCTAGGGACTCGCCGCAGTGCAGGGCTTGCACGACTTCGCGGAAGGTGATCTCGCCCTGGCCGATGCAGACCGCGTCGGCGATGTTGTGTTCGAAGTACAGCTCGGGGATGACGCTCGGGAACCAGCCGCCCCAGATGATGGGCAGGGCGGGGTAGCGCTCGCGCACGGCTTTGGCGGCCAAGTAACCGTCGTACACTTGGTAACCCAGGATGCAGGAGGAACCAAAGCAGAGGGCTCCGTCGCAGGCTTCCAGCACCTTGTCCATGTACTGGGGTTCGATCATCGCGTCGATGATGACCACCTCGAAACCGTCGGCGATGGGGCCGGAGGCGATTTGGATCAGTTCCAGGGGCAACAGGTCGGCGCTGAAGGCTTCTCCGCGGCCTGGGTCCGCCCGGTGGGGCAGGAACAGAACGATTTTGGGCTTACGCTGGGTCATGGGAATCAGGCGGGGGCGCTGGGGGTGACTCCGGGTGTGCGGTCGAGCTTCTGATCCACCATGTTCTTCTCGTCCTGCTTGGTGAGTTTCACGTAGGCGTGGAAGAGCTTGTGCTCGATGGGGAACGTGTAGCTGTTGTTCCTGAGGCGCCAGCCGGAAATACCCTTCATCATGCTGCGCACCACGCCGGAGCCTTCCCTGGCATGCTGGCCGTAGAAGGTGGCGGCGGCGCCGTAGCGCTTCCAGGTGGTTTGCACCTTCTCGGGCAGGATCAGGTTGCCGATGTCCAAACGGTACTCCAGCACGCTACCCCACTCGGCGAGGGTGGCCGGCGGTTTGTAACCCAATTCCACCATGCGGTCGAAGTCGGGGCTTCCGGGGATCGGGCGGAAGGGGAAGATGTCGGACGCGGAGCGCGGGAACTTGTGCTTCATCAACGCGGCCATGCGGATTGTCTCCATCATCGATTCCTCGGACTCGTCGGGGTAGCCGATGATCCAGGAGCAGCCGGTGGTGATGTCGCGCTCGTTCATGGCGCGCAGGGAGGACTCGAAGTGGGTGACGTCGATCTTCTTTTCGATGGCGGTCTGCTGTTCTTGGGAACCAGCCTCCGCGCCCACCGAAATCATGTGGCACTTGGCGGCCTGCATCAGGTCCAAGGACTCGGGCTTGTAGCGATCGATGGTCTCGATCTCATAACAACCGGACCACCAGAAGGGGGAGCCGGCGTCCACGAGTTTTTCGCACCAGGCGTTGGAGCGTTTTTCGGCCACACCAAAGTTTGCGTCCTGGAAGCGCACCACGTTGAACTTGTAGCGGTCTTGCAGGTCGAGCAGTCGTTCGGCGAGCAGGTCGCCGGGCATGGCCTTCCAGCGGCGGCCGGTCACCAGGGGCGAGCAGCAGAAGGTACAGGGTTCGGGGCAACCGAAACTCGAGAAGTAACTGAAGCCGCGCACCTGCTGCGAGTGATCGAAGTTCCACGGGTCTGGGTGCTTGTGCCGCACCTTCCAAGCGCCCGTGTTGTTCTGGCGTTCCACGTAGGGTTCGTAGTCGACCAGGTGCCAGGGGGAGTCGGGGAATTCGGCGAAGTCCACGACGGCGCGATGGTCGGTGTAGACGGGCTTGCCGTCCTTTTTGATGACCAGTCCGGCGACCTGTTCCAGGTCGGTGCCCGCGTCGAGTGCGTGCACCACGTCGCGGAAGGTGAGTTCACCCTGGCCGAGCGCCACCGCGTCGGCGATGCCCTCTTGGATGTAGAGCTCGGGCGCGATCGAGGGGAACCAGCCCCCCCAAATTATGGGCAGGTCAGGGAAGCGCTGACGGATCTTTTGAGCCACCTCGGCGCCGTGGGCCACCTGGTAACCGAGGATGCAGGAGCTGCCGAACAGCAACGCGCCTTCACAGAGTTCAAAGAGCTGCTCCAGGTAGTCGTCGTGCACCATGGCGTCGACGATGTGCACCTTGTAACCCTCTTTGTCAGGCCAGCTTGCGATCTGCAGCAGCTCCAGGGGCAGCAAGTCCGCAGCCACGCGCACCCCTTCGCTCGGATCGGCGCGGAAGGGCATGAACAGCACGATGTGCTTTTTGCTTTGGTTCATCGGGTGGGGCAGGCGGTTCGGGGCGGTTGGTGGCGAGCATGCCCAAATCGAACGTTAGCGTAAGAGTTGGGGCCGCGTGCGGGCTTCCTACGCAGAGAATACCCCACGGAAGGCCTCTCCGGTGGGGGATTCCCGGTGATCGGCGGGGCTGGACCAGCTTCGAGTCCTATCGGCTCGATCTCCGCTGGGCCGGGGGGGGCATCGGCCCTGGGACCTCCTGGAGGCCAGATTGCCCTACTCTGGGACGGATTTGTGGCCGGTACGGTGCCAGGCCCCTGCGATCCATTGGAGGGGGAGCAGCGCACAAAAAGAGCCTGGAACCGATGGCTCCGGGCTCTTTTTGAAGAGGCGCTTCTTGCCCGCCAGCGAGTGGCAGTCCACATCAGGGCTGCGAACTCACCGGGAGGTCTGCTTGTTCGCTACGCTGAGCCTTACTTGGAAGCGTAGTTTTCGAGCACCCACTCCCGCCAGCGCCGGTCGAAGATCAGGTAGCTCATTTTCAGATCCTCTTTGAAGGCCGCTCGGTGTTCTTCCATCAGTTTGGATCCATCGGGCAGGTTTTGTTCGTTGCGCAGGTTGGACGTGCGATAGATCAGGGTGCGCAGGAATCCGGGGTGAACCTGTTGCAGGTAATCCACGAAAGACCAGGATGCAAAGTGTGCATTCAGGTCGAGTTCCGCATAGGTGGTCATGCGGGCCAATTGGGCTAGGCTGGGAGCCTTTTCAGACTTGACCAGTTTTTTGACTGCCGGTTCCCACTTTGCTTTTTTGGTCATCTGGGCGATGCCACCCTCACCCGAGTCGAAGGTGTTGTATTTCGGGTCGAGTTTGCGCTCCATGTAATGGCCGATTCCTTCGAGCAGCCAGATCGGCATGTCGTAGGAGTAGTGCTTGAAGGAGTGCGTCAACATGATCGACAGGTTGAACACGAGATGTCCATGCAGGGCGGGGTCGACCTTGAGGCTGCCCTGCTCCGTGTGGATGCAAAGGTGCAAGCTGCCCGTGTCGAGCACATGCCAACGTTGGGTCTTGGTGGTGCGCAAACCAAAGCTCTTACGCAGCCATTCCACGTGGTGTGATTTGCTGGGCAGCAAGAGGATTTCGAGTTTCCCCTCTTGGCCGAAATAGGGACCTTGTCCCCAGTAATCACCTTGCATGTTCCAGACGGTCCCGGGGGCGGGGAAGATGCTGTCCTCGACCTCAAGTAGCTGAAGCATTTCGGCATAAACCGCCTCCGCACGCTGCGCATAAAGGTGCGCGCGCAACCACTGATCGATGACCTTGGGTTTCTCGGGAATGTTTTCCAAGTGTTCGGCCAGCTGGGCACATTCCGCGCGGATTTTCTTTTTGTTCTCCTGGCGCACCTTCATGCGACCGAGGGCCATTCCGATCTCGAAGTGCTCGCTTTCGATCCAGTAGATTTCAGCGGTGCCGAGGGTTTGGTTTGCCTCTTCGGTAGTCTTACGACCGACCTTGAAACCACCGTGGGAGACGAGGCCCGCGGCTTTCATAATGGCCTCATCCCCATGGCAATAGGGGCATTGGGTGGGATCTGTCTTGGGGAGCTTCTTGCGTTTTTGCCCGAAAGAAGCCGGCGCGGTGATACAGAGTACAGCCGCGAGAACGAGGAGGAGGCGGGGGGAGATCACAGGCGGTCCTTCCATTTTTGGGCCAATTCAATCGCGTCGAAAACCGATATGTCTCCGAGTGGGGGTTTGTTCTCGATGATGCCGCGGCAGGCGTTGATGGCAGCTTTCTTGAGGGAACCATCACCGCTGTCGAGCAGGGGACGGATGTAACCAAAGGATGCCTTGGTGCCGCACAGGGAAAGCAATCGCAGGCAGTTCACTTGGGCTTGGCGCTCCTTGTTCCCGAAGCGTTCGATCAATTTGCTCGTGAGTGCATCGTTGCGCAGGGAGGGCAAGGCCAGAGCGAGCTGCTCGCGCACCTTGCCCCATTTCTTGCCAGCGTAAGTGATCAACAATTCCAGGCCCACTTCGGAGCCCGCTGAAGCACAGCACAGGGCGGCCAGATACTTGTCATCTTTCTCCCAGCGGCTGCGCTCGGAGGAGGCCGCCGCCCAGGCAGCCTCCGCTTGTTTTGCCACGCCGCTGTCGGGTAGCTGGGCCACACGACCGAGGACGTAGCGGCGGACATTCACTTTCTTGGATTCGAAGTGCTCGGCCAACAAGCGCGTGTGCATGGGGCCGGTGACCGCATCGAGCACATCATGTATGCGCGCAATCGTATCCTCGTCGCGCGTGATGCCCAGGGACTTCAGAAGGGCCGGTGTCACCCCGGTTCCGATTTCCTTGAGTTTGATGGCCGCATCGAGGCCCATTTCTTCGGTGCGTGCTTTTACCAGTCGTTTGACTTCTTTGGCAGCACCCGACTTGTTTTCCAAGGTGGGCCATTCCTTGAGATGCTCATCCTTCTTGCCGTCGTCTTCACCTTCGGCAGGTTTGTCCGATTCGTCGGTTCCATCCTGGGTGTAACAAACCGCGCTTGCGACGGCCTGGGTATTCGTCCAGCCGATGGTCCAGGGGACAATGGCCAACAATGTCAATGCGAGGGACTTCATTTGGGTAGTTTGCTGTTGTGCAGGTAGAGGGTGGGCAGGTAGCGCCCCCATTCGGGATCGATGACCTGGATGTGGACTTCCGTGAGGGCTTGCTCCACGAATTCCCGGGACTCCTCCTCGGGAATGTAGTCTTCGGTGATGTGCTCTATCGTGATTTCGCTGTTGGGCAACCAAGGATCGGGGGCGCCCAAAAGGCGCACGGCGGTGAAACCTCCCACTGTCTCGAAGACCTCGGACCACTCCCCCTTGGGTGTTTCCTTGGCGACCCCCCAGCGGTCCAGTCCCATCCTGTCCTTGAAGGAGCCGTGGATGCGTTGCACCTGGGGTCCTTCCGTCGGGGCTTCATCCCCGTTTTTCAGCGCTTTCAGCGTGGCCTCCAAACGTTTCCGGGCTTGCGCGCGCCCTTCGGGGTCTGCCAAGGCACCAACGGTAACCGGTAGGCTATGGTTGGTCATGATGTACCGACGGATGGCGTGCTTGCTCTTTGCCGGTTCGAGTGGGGCGTAGGTCGACAACCAGCGGTCGATGTCGGTGCGCGTGATGGGGAGGCCTTCAACCAACAGCACCGTGTCCTCGGGCAGGTCCAACGCCGGGGGGGTCACCTCGACGCTGGAGGAGTCCTTGCAAGCAACCATGCAAATCATGCTGAAGGCGATCAACAGCGCGTTCTTTGAGGGGGATATCATGGGGCGGATTCGACGGGGGGAATCAAAGGGGTTTGTCGAAGTGCTGAATGAAAGGCAGTGTGTGGGTTTCAAGGAAGGTGTAGAGCTCGTGCACTCGGGATCCAATATCCGCAGGTCCCTGGTTGGGGGCTGCTGGGGTGTACGCGCCCAACAATTCGACGAAAAGGGATCGGTCGTCGGTGGAATAGGATTCGATGCGCAGGCCGATGTTGAAGGGCGTGGGACCTTCGCCGGGGAAAGTCAGGCGCACCCCGTAAAGGTCTGCTGGCGTGTCAAAGTGCTGGACGACAGCCGAGGTGTCCTGGCCGAAGGGCCCCTGGAAGCGGAACATGGACCGGTCCAGATATTGTTTCGCGTCGCGAAAGTTTTGGGGGGTGACCAGGGCCCGCAGGGTGACCTTTTGGCCCAGGTAGTTGGAGATACCGCGCGCTTCAGCATAGTTGCCGGCGATGTTCTGGATGCGTTCGGCGAAGATCTCATGCCCCAGGCCCGCGAATTCATCGCGGAATTGCACCTGGTCGGCCAGGAAGAGAACCTGGGAAATCCGGTTCGGTACGGGGGCCGGGTTGGAGAGGATGGGGCCCATCGGCGTGATGGCGAAGCTGGAATAGGACGGGGAACCAGATTGGAACATCTGGTTGTGCAGCTGCTGGACCGGGTTCGGGTCCGGGGCCATGGGGTGGTGGTGCAGATCGCAATGCAGGGCGATGGTGCGGGGCTCGTAGGTCATGGTGGTTGGGGGGGGGCTGGCGCGGATCTGGGCTCCCTACGGTACTCCGGCTGACCATGGAAGGGGGGCATCGGCAGGACCAATTGGTGGTTCCGGGGATCTTGCTGGGCGCTTCTTGGTGCAGGGTCACGGTCCAGATTAGGGGGGAAAGCTGATTTGAGGTCCCATTTGGTCCGGTAGAAGGGAATTTCGTCCCGGTTCCAAATTGCGAAGCTACGAGAACAATATAGGGTCTTGGGCTGCCGATCCGTTGGACCGATAACCGGAACCACGAGAATTGGCCCAACACCTTGGACATCCAGTTCGTAAAACCGGATCCATGCCCGCCCCCAGTGGCTGACCTTGACCCGCACCATGCCTTCCAAAATCCTCAAGAGCGCTTCGCTCTGCACAAAAATCATCGTTCCCCTTCTTCTTGTGGCCCCCATTTGGGCCCAAGATGCGGGAGCCACCGCCGCCACCCCCGTTGATGAGGCTGTTTCGGCCTCGGATGAGCAAACCTCCATCTTCGGAGAGCCCCTCATCGTCAATGGCACGCGCATCTCCGACACCGCTATCAAGCGCTTCCTTTGCTACGGCAAGGGTCGCAATGGTTTGGAGTCCCTGCGACTTGGCCTCTTGATGGATCAGGAGCGCGAACTGCGAGCCATCAAGGCCCGTGATCGCATGCTCGAGGACAACTATGGCGGCAAAATGCCCGACGAGCTGTCCGCGGATCAGAAGCAGGAGCTCGACGCGGCTTTGACCGTTGAGATGTCTCGATTTGATCTGGACCCCAAGGAGTACGAAATCCGTTACCAGAAGGAGGCCAATAGCTTCAAGGAACGCTATCCCACTCTGGATCTCCCCACCGAAATCCGCCGTGCTTACAAGAGCATGGATTGGTGGCAGGACCAGATCCGCATGACCATGGAGTTTGACCAGCTCTTTTTCCCCGGGCATCCCGATGGATGGCCGGACCTTTCATTGGAGGCCGTGCACGGTGCGTCCCCCGAATTCGATCTGGTGGAGGACTACATCAAGTGGTACCTGCTGCGCCTCGAAAATTGGAATGAGGGCCGGGGCGAAGCCCAGGTTGCAGCTCTTGCTGAGCACTTTGACGGCGCCGACGTGGACAGCTTGAATGACGAGCAAAGAGCTCGCCTGAAGGGCATGGTCGATGAGGTCGCAGGGGCTTTCGTCCCGCGCGAGGATGACATGATGATGGCCGTGTTCCGCGATGCCGTGCAGGCAATGCTGGCTGAGTTTGTGGTCATCAAGACGGCGAGCGAAGGCCTTCCTGAGGATACTCTGATGACCATTGAGGGTCATGGACTCAACAACAGCCTGACCACCGAACAGGTCTGGCAGGACATGAAGGATGCCTTCAACTCCCAGGATGTCTACGAAGCCAAGCTGTTCTTGGCCCTGCACGCAGCCACCCGGGACCGCATGGACGCCGAAGGTATCCTCAATCCGATTGAACCTTTCATGGCCAAAATGGCCGAGCAGAGGGCAGCCTCCGCCGGGGCCGGGACCTTTGGAAGCCAAAGTTTCGTGGCGGTGAGTGCCTACCGCTTCCCCTCGGTGGAATCCTTCCAGGACTATTCCTACCTGATGGAATCCTTCCGCGATAGCATTGAAGAGCGCTTGGCCATGCGTGAAGATGGATCGGTTCCCCAGGAACTTGTGGATCACTTCCCGATCGTCCAGGGCATCATGGGGATCGCTAAAGTGCAGGCTGAGACCCTTCTGGTTTCGGCGTTTGATGAGCCCAACAATGCTTGGATCGAAGGGGGTTGGGATTTGGCCTACGATCGGGCCATGGCTTTGCGCGCTGAAATTGACGCTTACCACGCCAAGCTCGAAGCCCAAGATGTCGCCCGCGCCCAGGCGGAGGTCAAAGGTATCACTTACACTCCCACGGAAAAGCTGCAGCCCTTCGATGTCTGGTGGGCGCGCTACCTCGATCTGAACTCGGACTTCTGGGATCCGCCCATGCCCGCCTCCGGCAAGATGCCCCCGGCCAACAGCATGCGCGACAAGGGCCGCTTCCAAGGCACCCCGACCACGCGTAACGACATGAAGAACCACCTGGGTGAGAGCGCTTACTCCCACTTCCTGTGGAATAATGCCGCGGTGGACTCCATCTTCTTTGATGTGCCCCAGGGCGCAATCGGCGGTCCGTTCCAGGGTCCCAAGGGTTACTACATCACCTATGTGAAGCGGAAGGTCCCGCCCACCAACCGCCTTGGCATGAAGGATCCCCGCACCTTCCAGGCGTTGCAGGATGACTACACGGCCTTGCTGTTCCGCCGCTACTCCCACGAGTCACTCAAGCAAGCTGTAGTTTCTGGCCTCGACTATTAGTTCGACGCTTATCCGACAATCCCCCCCCTGTGGGCTCCCCCGGAGCCGCAGGGGGGGGATTTTTTTGAATACGGACTTGACACCGTATTCACAGCCGGGAAACCACCACAGGGTGTCTGACACCGTATTCACAGTTTTTCCAGCTCCCACGGCCCTTTCCCTATTACCCTGCGCCCCATGGGAAAGCTCCGTTCCAATGGCCTGGTGCGCCTATTGTGGCCGCTCGCCAAACCCTACTTGGGCAAATTCATCGCCGTGTTCATCTTGAGCATGGTGGGGGCCCTGTTGATGCAGAGCACCCTACTGCTCCTGATGCCTACCTGGGGCGTTCTCTTCCCGTCCAATGTGGCGCGCTTGGAATTGGAGCAGGCCATGGAAGCGGTGCCGGGAGTGAGCGAGGAGCAACGCTTGGACATACACGGTTCCCTGGAGGGGATTCGCGCCCAGGCGGAACTCGAAGTCGAGGGCGATAGCTGGACCCATGATGTCCAGCGCTCCCTCAAGCAGCTCAAGCGGGACCTCAAGAACAGGGTCGAAGATGCCATCGTGGGGGACCCCGCCGAGCTGACCCCTGAACGGCGCAAGTCAGCGCTTTGGCGCATCGCCGGTCTGGTCTCGCTGCTTGCGCTTTCCGCAGGCATCGTGACCTACGTGGGAACGCTAGTTGCGAACCAGGTCAGCTTGATGGTGGTGGTCGCCCTTCGACAAGACCTGGTGACGCACCTGCTCGGGCTCTCCATGCGCTACCACGGCAAGCGCAAGTTCGGGGACTTGCTCTCGCGCATGAGCGCGGATGTGGGCACGACCCTGACCGTGTTGAACATCATGCTGCGCGACCTGGTTCGCGAGCCGGTGACCGCAGTGGTGACCCTGGGGTTTGCTTTCACTATCACGCCCACCGCCACCCTGGGCGTGGTCCTTGGATTGCCCCTGTTGCTGACTCCGATCGGTATTTTGTTGCGCAAGATGCGCAAGGGGTCGAACCGCAGCCTCACCCAATTGGGCGCCACGACCCAGACCATGACGCAGATCTTCAGCGGTATTCGCACGGTCAAGGCCTATCGCGCTGAGGACCGCGAATTGGAACGCTTCCAGAGTGTGCAGAATGGCTACATCAAGGCCACCATGAAAATGGTGCGCGCTTCGGCCCTGGCCGTGGCCTGGGCGATCACTTACACCCATGTGGGCATGGGCCTCATGATCGTGATGGTCGGGTATTTGGTGATCGCCGGCCACCTGGATTCCGGTGGTGGCAGTCTGTTGACCTTCTTCATGCTGATCTCCGCGGCTTACAAGTCGATCAAGCGCACCATGAAGGCGATGGGTTCGGTGGCGGAAGCGGAAGGTGCGTGCTTGCGCCTGCAGGAATTGGTGGACGAAGCCCCCGACATCGCGCAGAAACCAGATGCCGTCGAGCTAGAAGGTTTGGGCGCCGGCCTCGAGATCAAGAACCTGGGATTCACCTACGACGGTGAAGATGTCCCAGCTCTGGAGGGAATCAATTTGGAACTGAAACCCGGGGAGACACTGGCCCTGGTGGGGCCCTCCGGTTCGGGCAAGAGCACCCTGGTCGATTTGGTGGCGCGCTTCCTTGATCCCAACGAAGGTTGCATCGAGGCCGATGGCCATGACCTGCGCGATCTGACCCTGCATTCCTGGACCGATCAGTATTCCATGGTCACCCAGTCCCCGTTCCTGTTCCACGACTCGATCGAAGAGAACATTCGCTACGGCAAGCCCGAGGCGACTCTGGAGGAAGTGCGCACCGCCTGCGGGGCTGCCGACATCCACGACTTCATCCAGGCCCTGCCCGAAGGTTACGACACCAACGTGGCGGATGCCGGATCGCGCCTTTCTGGAGGCCAACGTCAACGCATCACCATCGCCCGGGCTGTGCTCAACGGTGCACCCCTGCTATTGCTAGACGAAGCCACCAGCGCCCTGGACACCGAATCCGAACGCGCCGTGCAGGCTTCGCTCGACAAACTCATGCAGGGCCATACATCGATTGTTATCGCCCACCGGCTCTCGACGATCCGAAATGCCGACCGCATAGCCGTCCTGGATAAGGGGCACCTGGCGGAGATCGGCACCCATGACGAGTTGTTAGCCAAGGAGGGCCTCTACGCCCACCTGCACTCCCTGCAGTTCCAATCTGCCGGCGCCTAACGGGAACGAGCCTGGCGCGCGGACCGGAAACCACCACAGGGCGTCTGAAACCGTATTCTGCGCGCCATGAAATACTCATCTGCAATCGTCCTGTTCGCCATTGTTGGCGGCCTGTTCCTCCCGTGTCCGCAGGCCTTCGCGCAAGAGAGTGATCCAGGGTTCGAGTAACTTGGCTCGCAGCCGGTCTATGAAATACGAACCAAGGCGGATGTGCATTGGCGCATCGGTTTCTATCGGACGGATGTGGTGCGGATTCAGTCGGCGGTGAATTTTGGAACTGGTGTACGACCTCGATGGAAGCTGGGACCGTTTCACCGGCCATGTGGGCATGGACGACGAGGTCGGCGATGGGGGCGGGATCCTGTTCCGGGTCTACGGCGACGACAAACTACTCTTCGAAAGTCCCGAGATGGATGGCAGCAACATCAAGCAGTTGATGGACCTCTCCATCGCTGGCGTAAAAGAACTGCGACTCGTTCTGTTGGCCACCGGCGATGACGCCCAAGGCAACCATGGCGACTGGCTCGACACCAACCTCATCAAGCAGGGAAGCGGCCGGTAGGGCAACGGGGCCCCATCGTGGTCCCCGGTGCGTCGATCACATGGCGCCCTCGAGCTCCTGGGCGGATGTCTGGAGCTGTGTGCGATTGATTTGGTGCACGATCCTCAAGAGCCCCGCGATGGCCTTGCGCCTGGCCGGGTCATGGATGCTGGAGTTCAGGTGGGTGGTGAAAGCATCGAGCGGGTTGGACTCCAGGAGCTCGATGGAACCTTGGCCAACGGTGCCCGTTCGCAAGGTCTCTTCCAACGGCGTTCCGCTTTGCACGAGAAGGCGTGAAAGGTGAACGCGATCCAGGTGGGGGCGGATACGGATCAGAAATTGGCGCGTGGTTTCTATGTCCTCGGCGTCCTCACCGGGATAGCCGGTAAAGGCGGTGAGTCGGGTGGAGATACCGGCCTCGCTGGCAGCCGCGAGGAAGTCCGCGAGCCGGTCGGGGTCCGTGCCCTTGTTCATGGCCTTGAGCAGCTTCGGGCTGGCGGTCTCGAAACCCGTGGTTACGCGCACCAATCCCGCCCTGCGGGCGGCGAGCATGTCTGCCGGCGTGAGCCCTTCGTCCTTCCGCGGTCCAACGTGAACGGCGCAGGTCCATTTGGCATCCGGGATGATTTTGGGGAAGTGCTCGTGGAGGCCGCGCCAAAGATCCAGGTCGGAGTTCAGCTTGAGGTCGCTGAAGCAGAAGAGTCGCGTGCCGCCATCGGCGTGGTGAAACTTCAACTCGGTGAGCACGTTCTCCAGGCTGCGTGTGCGGTACGTGCGTCCCGACACGGTCACCACGTCGGAGCAAAAACGACAAACTCCCCATCCACACCCGCGTGCGGTCAACATGGAAACGATGCGGTTGGGGTATCGCTCCCAGGGGAAATCGCTGTAGTCGGGAATCGGAATGTCATCAAGCTCCTGAAGCGGCGCTGCGAGGCCCCCGTCCGGTTGACCCGCAGCCGAGTACCCGGGGAACGGCGCATTTTGGTTCGACAAAACGTGAGCCACCAGATCGATGATGGAGCCTTCCGCTTCACCAGCAAAAATGCCCGTGAGGCCGGGGAGCTTCAACCATTCTTCACGGGTCTCCCGGCCATGGAAAGCGGGGCCGCCGAGCAGGACAGGAATGCCCCGTTCGGCACCCATGGCACCCACACGTTCGATCACGTCATGGTATTCAAGGTAGGCTGAAATCAGGATGACATCGGGCCGCCGGTCCATGGATGCACCCAGGGCCGCCATGATTTCCTGGCCGCGTGCAGAACGCCGGTGGGAGCGGAACTTGCCCAAGCTGTTACGGAATGCACGGACACTCTTGGAGCGTGTGGTCGCGCTCCACCAGCGCAGGCGCTCGTCCCAATAGCTCCAAGGCTTGGCTCGCGATTCACGCGGGATGCCCTGCGCACCCACCGAAAGGGGCGACAGCACCTCAACCCGATGTTGGGCCTTCCGCAGGACGGCGGTGATGAGGCCCACGGGGAGGGTTGGGAAGCGGGAGAAGTTGTTGAGGTCCAAAATAAGGACGCTCGGTTTGTCGATGACGGACATGGCGAATGAACGATGATAGCCGGGCCGAACGGGTGAACTCGCCCTTCATCTAAGGGCCAATCGCGGATCATATGGTGTCAAGCCTTCACAATGGGCCAAGTTGAGAGCAATATGTCATGGTTCTATCCATGTCCCCGTCCCACACAGACCCACAAGCGTTTCGCAGGAGCATCTCGGACAACGAGCGGCTCTACTTGAGCATGCAGGAGTTGTTCAGCTGCTTTGCGATTCAGTTGGTGGTCGAGGGGGAAGGGCGAGTGGACCCCGTCGGGTTGTGCGAAGCGGTTGCGGCGGCGGCGGAGGCGTGTCCCGGCGCGCGTGTTGTATTGCGGGGGGACATGTGGGTGGACAGCGGTGTTCAGCCGCCGGTCCACCTGGCGGGCGAGGGGGAGTTTGACGGATCGAACTTCGAAGATTTTGATGTTCTGAATCGCAAACTGGATCCGGTTTCAGGGCCTACCTGCGAGGTGGTTTTGTTGCGCCAGGATCCTGCGGTTTTGGTGTTCCGCGCCCTGCACTCCACCATGGATGGCAAGGGCACCATTCTGTGGATCGACAATGTTTTTCGTGCTCTCAGGGGCGAGTCGCCCGTGTCCGTGCTGGGAGTGCAGACGGACCTCTCGCTGATTCGTGGTTTGCAGCCACGGAACGAGGCTCCCGATCTGCGCTTGAGCGTGCGCACAAGCAAAGCTCGCGCCAAGGAGGTGCCCTACCAAGTTTGGCGCAAACGCTTGACCTTGCCCGGTCAACCTCCGGCCATGGTGGCCCAGACCGCCGAGTTGCTGACGGAGCTTGGTTGTTCGTCCTCCAATCGTTTTCTTGTGCCGGTGGACTTGCGCCGGCATGGGGATTGGGAACTGTGCAGCGGCAACCTCACCCTGCCGATTTTCCTGGACGCCCACGCCGGGGAGAGCTGGCAGGAGCTGCACGGTAGGCTGATCGCCGCCCTCGCACGTGGCGAGGAATTGAACTTGAAGTCCGCCGACTTGGGGCTCGCGCTGCGAGTTCCAAAGTGGGTACTCAAGGCGGGTCTGCGCTCCATGTTGGCCATTCAAAACCTGCGCAATCGACAGCCCTGCGGCGGCGTGATTTCCAACCTTGGTTTGGTGGACTTGGAGGCTCTGTCAGCCCGGGGCTTTTCGGCCAGCACCCTGTATTCCCTGACCGTGCAGCAACCGTTCGTACCGTTTGCGGTGGCGATCGCCTCCAACAATCGGTGTACGGAGGTCATGATCTCATGTTACGGGGACCCCGAGCAGAGGGCCCAGGCGGAACGGTTCCTGGTTGCACTAAGCGATCGACTCGCTCCCCAGGACGAAGCACCCAAAGAGACCCTGGTTCGCTTGTTTCTGGGGCAGGTGGCCAAGGCGCCCGATGCGGTTGCACTCGTGCAGGGCACCGAAGAATGGACCTATGCTGAGTTGGAATCTCAGGCCCAGTCGATCGTTCAGCAACTCGAGCAGGTTGGTTTGAGACCCGGCCAAACGGTCGCGGTTTGCATGGGAAGGGGTGTACTGTTGGTGCCGACCATGCTCGCGATTTTGTCCATGGGGGCCACGTACCTGCCACTGGAACCTGGCGACCCCCAGCAGCGCTTGCAATACATCCTCGAACTCTCGGAGGCGGAATTCTGTATCGTGGACGCGGCGGGTGAGTCACGGATTGGGAGTGCGTCCCCCTGCAAAGTGATGCGCGTGGGCCGCACCGAAACTCCGCACACACAACTCCGCTTGAAGGTCGGGTACCAGGACCCAGTCGCTTATCAGATCTTCACCTCTGGAACATCCGGGTCTCCCAAGGGGGTTTTGGTGGGACATGGCACGCTGTGCAATTACTTGGCTTGGGCGCAGGGCTTTTATGGCGTGGGAGCGGACAGCCGTTTCCCCCTATTCGCCTCTATCGCATTCGATAGCACGCTCACGTCGATGCTTCTGCCGCTGGTGTCGGGTGGTTCGATCGAGCTGCTTTCTGAAATTACCACCCATGCCCTATTGCGCGGAATCTTCGAGAGCGCGAGCATCACCCATGTGAAGCTGGCACCCGCTCACCTGTGCCTAGCTCTCGATTCGAATCCGATTTCCAACCACGCGAAAACTCTCGTGCTAGGTGGGGAGCAGCTCGGACTCGAACTTGCCCAAAAGGCCCACGGCCAACTGGGTCCCGGTTGGCGCCTGGTCAACGAATATGGACCCACCGAAGCGACCATCGGTTGTGTCGTCCACAGCTTTGATCCAGCCCGCGCCTACCCGGGCGATGCCGTTCCCATCGGTCGGTCCATCACGCATGTGAGCGCGCATGTTTTGGATGGCCAGGGGGAGCCCACGGCGACGGGGGAGTTGTACCTTTCGGGGAGGTGCTTGGCCCAAGGTTATGGGGGCCGCGGGGTCGAGGCGCAAATCGGTTTTTCCAAGTTGGCGGACGGCACTCGCGTTTATCGAACCGGCGACCGGGTGCGCATCGATGCCGATGGCGAGTTGACCTTTTTGGGGCGGATGGATGACCAGGTTTCCTTGCATGGGCATAGGGTGGAACTCAGCGAGGTGGAAGCCTGCATGCTACGGCTGGAGGGGGTGGGGGGCGCGGCCGTGGTCGTTCGCGCAAGGGGCAATGGGGAGCCCGAGCTCGCCGGTTTCTTTGTCAGCGAATCAGGGGTCACCGACGAAGAGATGCAGAAGCACTTGGCGGTCCAGCTTCCCAAGTACATGCAGCCAAGCACCCTGCAATGCCTTCTGGAGTGGCCCCTAACCGGCCATGGCAAGGTCGATCGAAGCGCGCTCCTCGATGGGAACTCGCCCACTCGCCCCGTGCCCGAGCAGCCCATCGATAGCAGCCCCACCGAGGTCGCGCTCATGCAAATCTGGCGCAAGGCCCTCGAGTTTGAACCCGACGAGGTCGTGCACGCCACCGACGAATTCTATCGGCTAGGCGGGGATTCCTTGGCCCTGTTGGAAGTCCTGCGAGCCACAACTCAAACCCTGCTGGGATCCGAATTCGAAACCGCGTTCATGGGAATAATGAACGAATGGGCCCAGGGTTTCACCCTGCGCCGCATGGCTGACGTGGTCGATGAGCTAAACCATCGGAATGGCTCCGCAACCGGCGCGGAATCAGGAACCGAATGAAGCGCTCGCCCCGGATAGGTCATTCAAGGTTTCCTCGCAGTGCGCGGGGATGATCTGAACCTCCGGATTGCGCTCCGCCAAGTCAGCGATGCGAGCCAGGGTGGCCTTGTACTCTCTTGTGTTGTTGAACAGAATTCTCGTCACCGGGTGCGGTGCAATTCGCTCCTGGTAGCAACGGCTCGTCCAGCACGCATCGGCCACCAGGAACCAATAGGCTCCGGAAGGTCGGCGCAAGGCCAAACCCATTTGCCCGAAGGCATGGCCATCCAATTCGACGGCATACAGGGTTTCATCACCGAAGATGTCGTGACCGTGGGCGAAAGGGTCCAACACGGATGGCAACCGAACCGGCCTGTTTGTGCTGACAATCTGACCGCGCTTCGCAAAGTCATCGGGCAGCAGGGCGGGCAGGAATCCCTTGCGCAGGGCGGCGATGCCGCGCAGGTTTCGAACCGCGTTCCAAGCATCCTCAAGGAAGAGGAAGCGGGCTGTGGGAAAGTCGACCAGGCCTCCCACGTGGTCCGCATGGAAGTGGGAGAGGATGATCATGGCCACCTCTTCTGGCTCTATTCCCAATGATCGAAGCTGGGCCGCGGCGGTTTGGTCCTCCGGAATGCTCACCGGCGTGACCCAACGGTACAGGCGTTCGGGCAGCTTGCTGGTGGCCTTGAGGAAATGGGTGGAGTAGCCCGTGTCATACAGAATCACGCCGTGGTCGGGATGCCGGATCACAGCAAACGTAGCGGGAAAACGCATGGAGCCCAGGCGCAAATTCCTGTGCACCACATGCTCAGGATGGGTGCACGATCCCGCGACCAGGAGTTTTGCTTCAACGCTATGCACCGGCGGCCTTCCACCAATCGGTGAAGCGCTCCAGGCCTTCGTCCGGCCCCACGGTTGGCGCATAACCGAGGTCTTTGCGGGCGGCGGAGATGTCCAGGGTGAGGCTGCGCGCCAGCAGCGTCGCCGTGTAGCGCGTCATGAGCGGTTCACGGTTTGGGAACAGAACCGTGTGGACAAGTTCAAGAATGTGCGCGTAGGTGGTCGCTACTTTCAAGGGCACGGTCCGGCTGGGTCGATCAAGGCCCAAGCTCTCGCACAGTCGATCCACAAAGGGCCACAGTTCGATCGGACTGCCATCGGTCACGTTGAACACCCGGCCACCCAGTTCAGCCTTGGCGTCCAAGGCCTTGCAAACCGCCTGGACTGCATTGTCGATATAGGTCAAGTCCATCGAGGCTTGCCCATCGCCAATGCGCGGCAGCCGCCCCGTTTCCAAGGCCCGGATGAGGCGCGGGATCACGACCGTGTCGCCAGGACCATAGATTCCGCGGGGTCGCAGGATGATTGTGTTCAATCCCTCAGCTTGGGCTTGCCCCACAGCGGCTTCGGCCGCTAGTTTCGTGCGCACATAGTGATTGGCCGGTTTTGCGGGCAGTTCCGCATTCTCACCCACATCGAAACGATCTCCAAGCCCCACGTAAATGCCCGGCGTGGAGATGTGAACCAGGCGCGGTATGCCGTGGGCCAGGCAAGCGGCGGTGATGTTCTCCGTGCCCGTGCGATTGATCGAATCAAACTCCGAGGCTCGGCCCCAGGGGGAGGAGAGCGCGGCACAGTGGACTACCCCTTTGCACCCGTGCGCAAGTTCACGGATGAGAGCCGCGTCGCGAATGTCGGCGGGATGGAATTCGATCCCGTCCTGTAGCAACCATTTGCCGGCCGCCAGGTTGCGACCGGTGGCCACAACCCCATGTCCGTCCTTTGCCAGACGTCTAGCTGTGGCACCACCGAGGAAACCCGTGGCTCCGGTTACGAGGACTTTCATGGGGATGGGGAATCAGTACGTTAAGGTCGCGCCACCAAGGGTCAGGCCAGCGCTCGTTCCAATCAGGAGAAGCTTGTCCCCCCGGGCGATGCGATTGTCCTGGACGGCTTGATGGAGGGCCATTGGGATCGAGGCCGCCACGCAGTTGCCAAGGATGGGGAGCGTTCGCACGGTCTTGTCCTCGCTCATTCCCAGGCGGGTCATGGCTTCCAAACCAGCCTTGCTGGTTTGGTGGGGGATGATGCAGTCGATCTCGGCCAAACTCGTTTCCACCAGAAGGCGCGACAGGAATCGAGGTGCCCTGCGCAGGGTGAAACGCAGGACCTCATGCCCATTCATGGCGAACAGATTGTCCTCCGGTTTGGTTCGCGGATCGTTGGGGGCTTTGCGCGTGCCTCCTCCCCGAAACATGGTGTATTGGGCGGCCGAAGCATAGGTCTCGAAATGAACGGACTGCAAGCAGCTAGTTTCACCGGGTTGGGCTATGGTGAGGACGACCGCTGCGGCCCCATCCCCAAAGAGGCCCGCACTTTCGGGGTCCTTGAAGTTCAGGCCGATGGAGGTGATTTCCGAGCTGACGACGACAATGCAGCGGTTGCGCCCAGCGGCCAAACGGTTTGCCGCGGCGTCCAGGGCGCTCACGAAACTGAGACAGGTGGTATGAACGCTCAAACACTCGATACCCGCGTCGCCGATCCCCAATTCCTGCAACACGTAAACGGATGTGTCGGGAATCAACTGCTGAACCGTGGCGGAAGCATAGATCAGGCAATCCACGTCCGAAGTTTCCAGTCCCGCCGCAGCGATGGCCTGCGCCGTCGCTTTGGCGGCCATGCTTGCGTTCGTTTCGCCAGATTCCTCAGTAGCCCAGCGCCTTTCGAGCACGCCCGTGTGCTGGGCCATCCAGTCCGGTGATACAGAGCAAAGGGCTGCGACCTCGCCGAAAGGCACCACGCGTTGCGGCAAGTATCTTCCCGTTCCAGCGATTTTGATGGGGATTTGCATTTGGTTGTTTTTTGTGACCCTGGCAGGCCATTTATAAGCGCCTTTTCCTGTCGAACCCACACAAATCACCCGATGGCGTTATTTA
>JAAETM010000301.1 GCA_024228395.1 bacterium
ATGGATGGACTCATTCCCCGACTCATGCAGCGCAGGGTTTGGCTCGGGGATATTTTGGACAATCTGAGCCTGGGTGAAAGGCCCGGTGTTCTGCTGATTGTGGGGCCCATGGGTTCGGGGAAATCTCTGCTGGCCCGTGATCTTGCCCGAGCGCTCGAACAGCGCGGACAAGCGGCGCGCCGTGTGGATGCTGCGGCCTTGTACGCGGACTCCTTACAGTCTCTGAAGCTCGAAGAGCTCGCAGATGGGGATCAGGTTCTGGCGACCGTCCAGCGGGAGCCGCTTCAGGATTTGCTGGCTACTAGCACCCAGGGCTGGACCATCGTGCATGGCGCATTCCTGCAGCAACCATGGGTTTTACGCCTGGCGGACCGCATTTTGCATGTGTATGCCGCTTTGGAAGTTCGCGCCAGACGGGTGCATGGCGGCGCACTGCAAGATCGCTATCCGCGCTTGGATCGAGAGTGGGTTTTGGGCCCGGGCGCTTTGCTGAGCGCTGAGTTGGAGCGGCGCTTTCCTTCCGAAGCGATCGCGCACTTTCGCGTGTGCACCGACAATCTGTTGGGGCCCGCACGCACCTAGTCACCAAATGCAAAACGCCCCGCATGATGCGAGGCGTTTTGAAGTTGGGCGCGTTTTTGCAGCCTTTTGGCCAACCCCTACTTGCCGCACTTGGTTTTGCAGGCATCGGAGCCGGGAGCCGCGCAGCATGCTGCCTTCTTGGCGCACTTGGCCTTGCAAGCATCGGAGCCACCGATTTCGCCACAGGCGCACAGCTTGGCGTCCTTGCCTTTTTCCATCTTGCAGCAGCCCGGGGAACCCTTGTCCAAATCACAGCCGGAGCATTTCTCGGCGCCATCTAGGCAGCAGTTGGGGGCGCCCTTGATCTGACCGCAGGAACCGCAGAGGGACTTGCCTTGGGCAGCGGAGGTGGGGCAATTGGCAGTGGCGGGACATTGGGCGCCGGAGCCACCGCAGTCTGCCGACTTGCATGAGAAGCCAAAAACGAGAACGAGGGCAGCGAGGATCAGGGCGGGGTACTTCATGGAGGATCTTGGGGGGTGGGGGCCAGGCGCGGATTGTGGAAGGGGCTCCGCCAAGCCAATCATAGGTAGCGGGTCCCCAAATGCACTCGCAGTAGGGAACATGGGGATCCTTTCGGCCGGCAAGGGCGGCTGAGACGGCCTTTTACGATTCTGAAACGTGAAAATGCCATTTCCGTCCCTGAAAGTTGCTTGCTGGTCTGGCCCGATTGCATCTATTATGTCGCGCTTGGCGATCGGGCCCGATGCGCACATTTTGCGTCCCGCCCACTTCCACCCAGGTTGCCACCCCCAAGGAATATGGAACTTACCCTTCCCCAGCGTCTGCAGCAGTCCGTGCAAGGCTCCTTTCACAAGACCGCCCTTCTTCAGAAGCGCGTTCGCGAATTGATCCGTGGCGCCGCTCCCTTGGTGGAGTCCCGTGAAACCAACCCGATCAAAATTGCCTTCCTGGAAATGGAGCGCGGCTTGATCGAGTTGATTCCTGACGAAGAGCCGGGCGCCTTGCCGCCCTCTCGCCCTCCGGTCTAAATCAACCGCGGTCCGTGCGCTGCGCAGTTTGGGCCAAGGGTACTTGTTCTATGGGTCGTCGAGCGGATCACATCCTTGCTCAACGGGGCGGCTTCGTGGAATTCCTGCGCCTCCCCGCCGCGCTTTTTGGCGGGATCGCGTGGTTTCGTGCGCGTTTGTACGACGTTCGAATCTTTCCGGTGCTGCGCGTGGATTTGCCGGTCATCAGCGTCGGAAATCTGTCGGTGGGCGGCACCGGGAAAACACCCTTTGTCGAGTGGTTGATTCGTCACTTCGAAGCACGCTCGGTTCAGGTCGGAGTACTGGCCCGAGGTTACGGACGCAAATCGGGCGAGCTGCTCAACGACGAAGGTCGAATGCTGCAACAGGCTTTTCCCGAGGTCCTGCAAGAGCAAAACCCAGATCGTGTTGCTGGGGCCTTGCGTCTCTTGGACTGTGGCGCGGATGGCATCGTGCTCGACGACGGTTTTCAACATCGACGACTGCACCGCGACCTGGACATCGTGTTGATGGACGCCACCCGGCCCTTTGGATTGGCCGCACCCAATGGTGGGGGCGAGCCGGTACGCTCGTTCTTGCCCCGCGGTTTTTTGAGGGAAGGTCCACGCGCTCTCAAACGTGCGCAATGCGTGGTATTGACCCGTTGCGACGGCGTTCCTCCCGATCGCCTGCAGACCCTGAAAGAGTGGGTTCGGTGCCACGCGCCCAAGGCGCATCTGGTGGAGGCGGTTCACCGAGCCACCACATTGCAAGATCCCCAAGGACAGCGGCAGGAGCTTGGTGCGCTCGCAGGCCGCAGCGCTCGCTTGATCAGTGGTATCGGTAATCCTGCTGCCTTTGAGAGGTCTGCGGAACTCGCGGGACTGCAAATTCAGGAACACACCATTTTTCCGGACCACCATGATTACGTGCGCGAAGACCTTGCGTTCCTCGATGGCTTGCCATGCGATGGAGCGATCCCGGCATCGGTGGTTCTCACCACTGCCAAGGATTGGGTGAAGTTGAAGGAACTCGTTCCCGAAGCGAGTACTTGGGTTCTTTTGGTGGAGATGGAATTGGTCGGTGGAGAGCAGGGCCTTCTGGATTTGCTGGCTTCCGTTTCCCTGGATGAGCGGGCCGAGCAACGCAGAGCCAAGCGCGCTACCATGCACGCAGGCTTGCATGGGTGAAACCCCAAGACGAGGAGCCCCTCGAAGCTCTCGGGCCGCACAACCGAACACCGTGAACCCCATCCCCACCAAGCCCGAGCCGTTCCTCATCGAATGGAAACCGGCGCCTGAAGCATTTTTGAAGCGTGCGATGGTCGTGGATCCCGATGCCGAATGGCCCATCGAGCAGGTGGAGGTGCGCGATTCCAGGCGTGGGCCTAAGGCGTGGATTTCCTATCTTGCCCTGCGGCTCGCCCAGTCGACCTTAGGTCATTTGCCCCGTGGCTTGTGGGGGGACTGCTGGCCCGTGTGGCCCAGTGGTTCGACAAGCGCCACACGTTGGCTGCTTTGGATTACATCGACTCCGCCTTGCCGGAATTGAGCTCGAAAGAGAAGCACCGGCTGGTCCAGCGATCGTGGGTTCATCTGATCGATATGTCCTTGACTGCCTCATATGCAGCGCAGCCTTTGATGGGGAAAGCCGTGGGGGAATTCTTCGACGTGCGCATGACCGAAGACGCCCGGGAGCTGATCGAAAAGGGGACTCCGGTCATTCTCATGGGCTGCCATGTGGGGTATTGGGAGGTCGCCGGTCTGGTCCATTCGACCATGGGTTTTGATCCGGTTTTTGCCGTGGCAAAAGCCCCGCGCAACGACCCGCTCTCGCGCCATATGCAGCGCACTCGCGAGGTCCAGGGAGGGCGCTTGTTGCCCCAGTTGGACGCCATGAAAAGCGTGCCTGCGGCCATTCGGGGAGGGGGTTCGATCATGTTCATGTTGGATCACCGCTCGCGGCGAAAGCCGGTGTTCGCTCCCTTTTTCGGACGTCCGGCAGCCTGCGCCCGAAGCGCTGGTACCCTATTGCGGCGGGTAGGGGCACCGATCGTCTTCTATTCCTGTTGCAAGAGCGATGGGGACAAGCCCTACGAGTTGCTCTATGGTCCGGTCCTGCAGCCGGAGGACCTAAGGGGCCTGAACCACACCGAGATCGCCACGCGCATCAACCAAGTGTACGAGGTGCTCATTCGGCGCCACCCGGAGCAGTACTTTTGGCTGCACGATCGATACCGCGACACTCCCCGGACTTGGGATGCCCTGGAGCGGGCCCAAGCCAAGGGCTTGCAATACCCGTTCCCCCCGACGGATTTGCAGTAGGGGAGTTTTCCCGGGGCAAATGCGGGCCATTCGTTGGCCTGGAGGTGATTCATGGGGGGCGAACGATTATCCTGCCCAGCGGGCCTTCGCCCATCATTCCACCTCACCCATGCCCATGAGCTCCTCGTCCACGCCCCACCCTTTTCCGGCCATGCAGGGCGTCCACCTGTATCCCCTGGCCGAACGCGATTCCCTGGTCACCACCAAGGACTTCTGCTCGGTGCCTGACCCGGTGCCTGGCTTCGATGCATTCGTGGATGCCCTGCCGGATATCTACGCGGGCCTGCACTTCAAGCAGCTGGTGGACCGCGTGGTCACCGCGCGCAAGGCTGGCAAACCCGTGGCGGTGGCCATGGGGGCCCACGTCCTGAAAGTCGGCTTGGCGCCTCTGATTATCGATCTGATGGAGCGCGGTGTGATCACCCACGTTGTGCTCAACTCCGCTGGCGCGATTCATGATTATGAGATCGCCACGGTGGGGCGTACCTCCGAAGCAGTCGATACCCAATTGCCCAAGGGCGAGTTTGGTTTCGCCGATGAGACCGGCCGGGCCATCGCACGCGCTGCCAAGCGGGGAGCCCATCCTGAAGAGGGCGCAGAGGTTGGATTCGGCCTCGCCTTGGGCCGTTGTTTGATCGACGAGCGGGCCCCGAACTTGCACCTCTCCGTGCCTGCAGCGGCGGTGCGTTTGGGGGTGGGTGTGACCTGTCACGTTTCTATGGGGGCTGACATCGTGCACATGCATCCCGCCTGCGATGGTGCGGATCTTGGCGCAGCGGCCCTGGCCGATTTCCAACACGTTTGCAAAATGGTTTCGGAATTGGATGGGGGAGTCTGGATCAACGTGGGGTGCGCCGTCATCCTGCCCGAGATCTTTCTCAAGGCCGTTAGCGTGGCCATCAACTTGGGCCACGATTTGCAAAATATAACCACCGCCAATTTGGACATGATTCGCCAGTACCGGGCGGAGACCAATGTGGTGCGTAGGCCTCCCGGAACCGGCATCACATTGATCGGACAGCACGAACTGTTGCTGCCCCTATTCCGCATGGCGGTGCTCTCCAAACTCGCAGACTGAATCATGAACACCAGCCCCATCGAAAATCGGCTGCTCGAAGAGCGCTTGACCACCCTCGCCAACCCCAGGTTGGCAATCATCGGCGACTTGATCATGGATCGTTACATGATCGGTGATGTGAGCCGTATTTCCCCTGAAGCGCCCATTCCTGTGCTTGCGGTCAAGACGAATGAACTGCGCTTGGGTGGCGCCGGCAATGTGGCGGCCAACCTGGTCGCCATGGAAGCCAATGTCGAAGTGGTTGGCGTGGTGGGCGACGATGGTTTGGGCCGCGCCATGCGCGAAGAGTTCGAAGCGGTTGGGGCCGATGTGGATGGCCTTGTGATCGATGGGGGCCGTCCGACCATTGAGAAAACACGCATGATGAGTGGCGTGCAGCAAATGCTGCGCGTGGACCGGGAGGAGTTGACCGCCATCCCGGCCGAGGTGGAGCAGCGGGTCCTCGAAGCTTCCCTAAGAGCCGTGTCCCGCTGCGATTGCATAGTGCTGTCTGATTACGGCAAGGGGCTTCTAACGGACAAGGTGCTGGGCCAGGTCATCGGCGCGGCCCGCAAGCGCGGCATACCGGTGTTGGTGGATCCCAAGGGCTCGGACTTCTCCCGCTATCGGGGAGCGACGATGGTCACGCCCAACCACAAAGAAGCCGAGCTCGCTTTGGGCCGCCCCATACCTGATTTGGAGTCCTTGCCCGCCGCCGCTGATGAATTGAACGAACAGGCCGAACTCGACCTGATCGTGATTACGCTTTCCGCCGACGGGATCTATTTCAAGAGCCGGGAAAAACCCCTGTGCGAAGGCCGCATTCCCGCCGTGGCGCGCGCCGTGTACGACGTGACCGGCGCCGGGGATACCGTGGTCAGCCAGTTGGCGTTATACCTGGCCTTGCGTTGGGATATTGCCGACGCCGTGGCCATGGCCAACCATGCGGCCGGCGTAGTTGTCGAGCGACTCGGAACCCACTCTGTCACGCGCCCCGAACTTATGGCGCGCCTGGTAGCCTCGCGCCCAGCCACGGGCAAGGTGCTCACGGACGCGGACGTGGCGGGTGTCATGGAAGAGTGGCGCCGCAAGGGCAAGCGCGTGGTGTTCACCAACGGTTGCTTCGACGTGATCCACGCCGGCCATGTGTCCTACCTGCGCTTCGCCCGCAGCAAGGGGGACGTGTTGATCGTGGGCGTGAACAGCGACGAAAGTGTGTCCCGCCTGAAAGGGCCCACCCGTCCGGTGAACTGCATCGACGACCGCTTGCAGGTGCTCGCGGCCATGGAGATGGTCGATGCCGTGGTCGCCTTTGGAGAGGACACTCCCAAGAATATCATCGAGCGCGTGACGCCCGATGTGCTCGTCAAGGGTGAGGACTGGGCCGACAAGGGCGTGGTTGGCCGTGAATGGGTTGAGTCCCACGGGGGCCAGGTCGTTCTGGCGCCGGTCATGGCTGGTCGCTCGACCACTTCGATTTTGGAGCGGGCCAAGAGTGGAGAGAGGGCCGATTCGGGGGATGGCCATTAGCGCCAGCGAAGGAAGTCACGGGCCCGGAGATGAGCGGTTCGTGCCCCGGCACGTACCCATCCCCCTGTTGAGCTTTTGCGGATTTCTGATCTCCACCCTGGGAGCCCTGTGCGGGATCGGTGGCGGTTTGTTCACCACCCCCCTGGTCCACTACGGCTTTCGGTTTCCCCTTCGCCGTGCCGTGCCCGTTTCCCTTGCGGTGGTGGCCACGGGCACGATCAGCGCCACGGTCACCGAATCCTTGCGCGCGAGCAGCGATGTGCAATGGAGTCTGGTGGTGGTACTGGTGGTGTCCGCATTGCTTGGCAACGTGATCGGCTTTCGCCTGGTGCCTCGCATTTCGGTCCGGACCCTGAAGACCGTGTTCGCCGTGCTTCTGGTCGGCGTCGGCCTCAAGGTCATGATGTCCGCAGAGCATGGAGAACTGCTGGCGCAATCGGACTTGGATCTGATGGACCATGTGCGCGTTTTGGGCCTGGGTATGGGCGCTGGAATCTGTGCTCCCTTGCTTGGAATCGGTGGGGGCATGATCCTGGTTCCCGGCCTGTTGTTCCTGCTGCCTGAGATCGGATACCTGGGCACCCGGGCGACCAGCATGGCCGTGGCTGCTTTTATCTCTAGCCGCTCCTTGTGGCGCTACTCGTGCCAGGGCAACGTGGGGTGGCATACCGCCCGCTGGTTGGCCCTGGGTTCGTTGGTGGGTGCTTGGGGAGGTGTGGCCCTGGTCCACATTCCTGGCGTGGCCAATGGCGCCCAGTTTGGCATGGGCTTGATCCTCTGGTTCTCTGCGGTGCGCTTCGGGTACGACGTGTTGAAGTTGCGGCCTTCAGGCAAATAGATTCAACGCTGCTTGCGGGTGGTTCGCTGCTTGGTGCAAAGAAATCCCCCCTCCCTGGAACAGGAGCGGGGGGATGGGAGTGCCTGCGTGCCGGGCCCGATCAGAAAGTCACACTGAGTCCATTGGAGAAGTTGGAAGACCCCGTTGCGAAGGGCGTGTCCCGGTGCCAGAGCTGGAAGTGCCAGGTCTGTCCGGATGTGATGTTGATCGGGAGGAGACCGGGGATCGTCAAGGGAACGTCGAACCCGGATCCAACCATGGATGTGCCCGCATGGTTTTGGAAGACGCCATTGGCGTCGTATTGGCCAATGGAGTTGGAGTCGCTTCCAGTCACGTTGTAGCGGTAAAGTTGGGAACTGGGATTTCCGACCAGGCAAAGGCGGCCATTGCTGACCGGGATGCCGGCGGTGGGGTCGTTGCCCACGAGGATGTACCCAAACTCGTTGGGCACCCCGTTGATGCTTTCCAGGTGTAGACCGCTGCCTACACCGCTTCCGAAGGAGCCCGCCAGGATGGTGGGCTGACCGGTGGAGTTCAGATCGGCCGGGTTGCAAAAGAGTGTGCCTGTGGTTCCGCCAGCCCCGCAACCTTCCACTCCTGAAATCACCATGTCGTAGGTGTTGCAGTTGGTTGCGGAGAAGGCCCAGATATTGACCTCCAGGATGACATCCAGATCGCCTCCGGTGTCGTTTGTCCAGGTCAAGTTTTCATTGTCCGTGGCGGTGAATCCTTCGGCCAGCTCGTCGGCACCGTTGCCACTACCGCACTGGGCAGAACTCGCGGCACGCAGGAAGCAATCTATGTTGCCAGTGGAGCTTGTGAAGAGCAGATCCACGCTGACCGTGGCTCCACTCGCAACGCAGAATGCGTAGAAGTCCGGGTCCGAGCGGCTGACAAAAAGCGCGGGGATCGTGCCATTGCCAACTAGTGCGGCCGTGGCGCAATCATCGTTGTCCTCGAAGGGGTCGTCGGGGAGGCCAACGCAGGGATCCACGAAGTGGGTGATGTTCATGGATCCCTGGCCATAGTCCGATCCATAACCGCCGACTTGAATCAGAACCTGGTCACCGGCGGCCAAGCCGTTGAGGGCCACCTGACTCAGAAGTCCAAAGGTGTCGTCGTTGTAGTCGGCGCAGGTCGCCGCCGTACCCACCCCGAGGTGCACGCTCAATTTCGTGTCGAAGGTGCTGCCCAGCGTGTCGAAGGTGTAGTCGCCGGGGGCGGGGGTGGTCCATTGCCAGAACCCATCCTTGTTGATGGAGGATGCACCCCCGGCACAGCTTCCGCCCCCGTTGAAACCAGAAGTCGTGAACGGTGTGGTATCGAAGGGAAACGACGCCGCAGTGTTGATCGGGGTTCCCGAACTCGGGTCGTTGTCCTGGGAGAAAGCGCTGCCCACTAGGGCCAGGGCGAGAATGGGGATAATGGGGCTGTGGTATGTCATGGGATATTCGGTGTTGTGAGGGGGTTGAAAACCCATTGTATCCGCCCTTCTTCCCGGCGGGGGGGGGGGGCACAGGGTTTACATTCACCAAAAAAAAGCGCCCAGGAAAGTCCTGGGCGCGCCTTGGGATCGGGTTGAGTCGTTGGCCTTAGGCGTACACGCCCCGTGCCGCATCGGCATCGGCCACCCGGCGTACGGCCAACATATGGGCTGCCTGCCGCATGGAACACCCATGTTCTTCTTGCAGCTCGCGGACCGAATTCCAGGCCTCGCGCATCATTTGGCCCAAGCGTCCCGAGACCATTTCTTCGAACCAGGCCAAACCGGTACGGTTTTGCACCCATTCGAAGTAGGAGAGAATCACACCGCCGCCATTGGCGAGGATGTCTGGCACAACGGGGATTTCCCTTTGGGCAAGAATGCGGTCGGCGCGCAGGGACACGGGTCCGTGAGCTCCTTCCAGGATGAACTTGGCCTGGATCTTCAAAGCATTGCCCGAGTGCACGGCATTGGCCACCGCGCAAGGCACCAAAACATCACAGGGGGTGCCCAAAAATTCTTTGTTGTCGATCAGCTCGTGATCGCCAATGAAGTCGGTCAGGTGTCCGTGCTCTTCTCGGTAGGCCAGCATGGCTGGAATATCCAAACCGTTCTCGTTGAAGAAAGCTCCGTGAACATCGGAGAGCCCGGTGACCAGCATACCATCGTCGTGCAGGATGCGGGCCAGGTTGCCGCCCACGGTACCCGCGCCTTGGATGTTGACCTTGAGGCCTTCGCGGTTCAAACCGTAATGGGAACAGGCCAGGCGCATGATGATGGCCAAGCCGGAGGCCACGGCCTCCTTGCTTCCCAAGGAGCCCGCCATGGCGTGGGGCTTGCCGGTCACCGACGAACTTGCCGTGTAGCGCTCGTGGTTTGAGATGGTGTCCATGATCCAGGCCATGACGCGTTCATCCGCGAATAGATCGGGAGTGAACACGTCCTGCTCAGGCCCCACATCGGCGATGATGTTGGCTGTGTAGCGGCGCACGATGGCTTCGAGGTCCTGGCCTGCGATCTCGGCTGGGTCCACCCGGATGCCACCGGCGGAACCCCCAAAGGGAATTCCGAGCAGGGCGCATTTCCAGGTCATCCACGCGGCCAGAGCGCGCAGCTCATCGATGCGCAGGTCGCCGGTGATGCGCAGGGGCCCAAGGAAAGGACCCAGACCCTGGTTGTGTTGCACACGGTAGCCGTCGAACACGTGGAAGGTGCCGTTTTCCAGGGCCACGGGGATCGAGACCGCGATCTCCCGGTCGGACTTGCGCAGGATGGCGTATTCCGCGCGGCCCAAACCCAGTCGTTTGGCCGCTTCGTCGAAGCTGGCCATCATGGTGGTGAAGGGGGTTTCTTCGTCGAGCAGTGGGGTGCTCGGGAGTGCGCCTTCGCCGTCCAGTTCTTCCGGTTCGTTGACGGGAGTATCCATGGCTAGCTCAGGAGAAAAGACCGCGCATGCGGTACACGGTTGCGACCCGGTCGATGGCGACGATGTAGGCTGCGGTGCGCAGGCAGACGTCGTATTTTTTTGCGGTGGTCGAAACCTCGGCAAAGGACTGAACCATGATCTGCTCCAGGCGGGAGTTCACGATCTCTTCGGTCCAGAAGTAACCCATGCGGTCTTGGACCCACTCGAAGTAAGAAACCGTCACGCCCCCGGCGTTGGCCAGGATGTCGGGAACCACCACGATGCCGCGGTCGGTTAGGATGTCGGAGGCCACCGCGGTGGTCGGGCCGTTGGCACCTTCCACGATCAGCTTGGGTTTGATCGTATTCGCGTTCTTGGACGTGATTTGGTTTTCCGTGGCCGCAGGAACCAGCAGGTCGCAGTCCAAATCCAACTGTTCGGTGTTGGGCAGGTGCTCGGCTTCCCTGAAACCATCCAGGCGACCGTTTTCACGCAAGTGCAGCAGCACGGCGGGAACGTCGAGTCCGTGGGTATTGTGGATACAGCCGTACATGTCGCTGATCGACACGATGCGGTAACCCTCTTGGTGCAGCAATTGGGCGCCAATGCCGCCCACGTTGCCGGAACCCTGAACGACGACGCGCGTGTTCTCGGGACGCATGCCGATCATCTTGAGCGCTTCGTTGGCACTGATCATCACGCCGCGACCGGTGGCTTCGCGGCGACCTAGACTGCCACCGATGCTTAGCGGCTTGCCGGTCACGATGGCGGTGGTCGTACTGCGCGCGTGCATGGAATACGTGTCCATGATCCACGCCATGGTTTGCTCACCCGTGTTCATGTCAGGCGCGGGCACGTCGCGGTCCGGGCCCAGGATGTCCATTATGGCGATGGTATAGGCTCGTGTGAGGCGCTCCAGTTCTCCGGTGGACATGGTGCGCGGATCGCAGATCACGCCGCCCTTGCCGCCGCCGAAGGGAATGTTCACCACCGAACACTTCCAGGTCATCCATGCCGACAGCGCGCGCACTTCATCGGGGTTCACGTCGGGGGCAAATCGAATGCCACCCTTGCACGGACCGCGCAGGGTGTTGTGCTGGATTCGGTACCCAGTGAAAACCTTGACCGTGCCATCATCCATGCGCACGGGCATGGTGACTTTCAGCTCTCGGTCGGGCTGCTGCAGCACATCTCGGATACCCTCATCGAGGCCGAGGTGGTCTGCCGCGGTATTGAACCCGCGAGCCATGGAGAGGAACGGATTGAACTCGTCTTGCATCGCCGGATCGGTGGCGAGGGCGTGGCCGCTGGACATTGCTGTTTACGGTTTTTTTGGGAGCTGAGCCGGGTGTGAGACTCTCGACAGGAGAGACCCACGGGCGGGGTGGGAGAGAAGGGCGCGGCATAATAGCCGGGATCCCAATGGAATGAGAGGCCTTGGGACCCCCTATAGGTGCCAACTTTTATGAATCGTGGCGCTTTCGGCCATGATTTTTTCCGACTTCGAGGCAAAGGGTCTCGAATCAGAACCGGAGCCTAGACGGTTACGCCACCGTGGAGTCCGGGCGCCACCCCGCCCGAATCTCTCCTGATGCCAATCTCGCCCACCTTTTTCGGTGGGGAGATCCTGGTTCTCCCGCCTCGATTTGCCCGGATTAGGATGGGTCGATCGGGGTTTACAAGCCTACCCTTGGGGCATGGGCGATCCCTTGCGAGGACACTTGGCCGAGGCCACTCGGGCCCCCCGATGTGAAACTCTGCAAGAGCTGGTGGCGTTGCTTGCCGTGACCCCCTCGTCCTTCCTGCGCCAAATGCCCGGGCGGGAAACATTCTCATGGCCTGAAAGGAGTCCGCAGTGGGTCATCAAGCGCTTCGAGGGGGACGAAAAGAGCGATTCGCGCTTCGATCGGCGCCAGGGAATGGCTGGCAGGAGTCCGGGCCAGAGGGAGTTTGAGAACTTGGTGGCACTTCGGCTGCGCGGCATGGGGGTGCCCGAGCCCTTGGGCTGGCTGCAATCCGGCGACCATTCCTTGCTCTTGATGGCGTTTGTACCCCATGCCTCAAACCTCCGGGATCGGCTGCTGCAATGCCCTGAAGCTTGGAGAACCTGGCGTTCACCCCTGTTGGGCATGACTTTGGCCTTGCACGCTCCGGCCCCCGATTCGGAACCTGGATTTCACCGGGACTTCTATCTACAGCACTTCCTGATTTCAGGTGAACCGGAGCGGCTCTGTTTGATCGACGTGGGCCGTGTTCGCTTGGTTGGCCAGGTCAAGCAACGCTGGTTTGAGAAGGACCTGGCCGCCCTGGACCATTCCGGGCCGGCTTTCCTGGGGGACTTGAAGCGCTTGGCGTGGTTGGGCAGATATCTTGACGGCATCCTGGGCCCGGTGCCCCGCCCCATGGCCCGCAAGCGCCTGTTTTCCTGGGCCAAGACCATCAGGAAACGCCAGATCCGCATGCAAAAGCACCACCCACGCCATGGTGAGGGTCCTGCCTGACCCCGAGGATTCCCCGCCCGGAGATGGCCAGCCCCCGACCCCGGCGCTAACCTGATCGGTGAACCCTGAACCCAATCCGCGCCATCCCTCAATCCACGGCGGGGGAGCCCCAAGACTTCATCATGAGCCCCGTCATCGACCAGTTCCCGTCCGATGTTCCCGATCAACCCGAATTGGTTACCCAATCCCGCGCCGGCGACGTTGTGACGCTCACCATCCAGCGCCCGGTTGTGATGAACTGCTTGTCCTTCCCGACCCTCAAGCGTTTTCGCCTGTTGCTCGAAGGACTCAAAGGCGATCTGTCCATTCGCTGCATTCTAATCACGGGGTCCGGTGAAAGGGCTTTCTGCACCGGTGCCGATCTCAAGGAGCGCCGCACCATGGATCCCGAGCGCGTTTCCGCAGTCGTGCGCAATATCCGCGCTCTGGTGGATGATGTGGAGGCCATGCCCCAGCCGACTATCGCGGTCATCAATGGCTTCGCTTTCGGCGGAGGCACCGAGCTGATGCTGGCTTGCGACCTGCGAGTGGCTGCCGAAGACGCCAAAATTGGATTGACTGAAACAGGCCTGGCGATCATTCCTGGAGCGGGTGGCACGCAGCGTCTCCCGCGCTTGATCGGCAAGAGCCACGCCAAGGACTTGATCCTCACCGCGCGTCGCCTCCAGGCCGACGAAGCCGAAGGCATGGGGCTCGTCAACCGCGTGGCTACCCGCCCCGAACTCATGGTCGTGGCACGGGCCCTGGCTGACCAAATCGCGGGCAATGGTCCGGTCGCCGTGCGTGCCGCCAAAGAAGCCATCGACGAAGGCCTCAAGCATTCCCAGGAAAAGGGCCTGGAGATCGAAGCCGCGTGTTACGCCAAGACCATCCTTACCCAGGACCGCCTGGAAGCCCTCGCAGCCTTCGCTGAAAAACGCAAGCCGGTATTCCAGGGCCGGTAGTCGGGTCGCAGATCGGCAAGCAACCCGATTTCATGCGTATGATGCAGCGGGGTTGGACCGCTGGCCCTCAACGCTCCGCCAGGCGGAATATTGCCCCTTGGAGTCCAAAGCTTGGCGCACATGGGCCAAGTGATGCTCGCAGTGTCAGGCGTAGAGGCCGGTGTTTTCATCCAGGGGAATTTTGCGGTCGCTCTCGGGATGGTCGAAGCTGCGCGCGAGTTCGGCGGGTCCTAGGCCTTGAAGCAATTGCGCCCAACGCCCGTGCAAACCCCTCAAAATGGACAGGGAACCCGCTAGATCTTCGTTCTTGGAGTCGGCTAACTCGGCCCAGCGATCTTCAAAATAGGGCTGGATGACGGGCCGCTGTTCGGTCAGGGCCAGCCCAAAGCGAATGAACGCATTCATGTGGCTATCCGCGATATGGTGAACCACCTGTTTGATCGACCAACCGCCGGGTCGATAGGGCCAATTCAATTGTTCCATGTTCAGGCCTTGGGTTTCCAATTCGAGCAAGGAAGGGAAGGGAATCGATCGATGACGTTGATCTAGTCCTCCACGTGCTTGAGATTGATTTGAAGGGGGCGCTTGAAAGGACCTAGCGGGAAGCGCAGGGGGTCGAATTCCATCGAGGGATAGAGGGGGGGCAGGTTAGAGCGCTCGCGTGGGGCGGGCGGACATTACCCATTTGCAAAACGATCGCACGGAATTGTATGGGGGGCGAGGCCATCTTTCATAGTGTTCCCCAGGGGCGGGTCCACTCTTCAATCCAACCCTCCGTTGCTGTCGTACCAGTCCTCGTTGGCCTGGGCGATGGCGTCGATCTGGTCAGCACCCGTGCGGGGGCCGGTGTCGAGGCCAGGACAGATTACCTTCATGGAACCCTGCCATACGCCGGGTTTGAGATTCTCCTGCCAGAAGGGCCAGGTGCGGCATTGGCGAGGGCGGGCTTCGTAGATTTGGCAGCGGCGCTCGGCGTCCAGAAATACGCAGCCGGAGTCCGGCATGGAGAGCGTGATCCAGCCGTCGGTTTCCAGGCAATATTTTGCTTGGAAAGCGGGTTTGGTCATGCCTAGGTGGGAGGCTATGGCTTGGATCTCAGGGGGAGTTACGTACACATATGCATACTCTCCATTGCTCGTGCAGCAATTGCCGCAGGCGGTGCAGGAAAAGCACAGTCCATCCCTGTACCAGCGCGGATCCTGCTTTGGGCCGTCCTGGGGGGGGGCGTGGGGCTTGGGAGACTCGGGCTGGGTCATCTGTCGTCTACGGGCCTTGTTACAAGCGTGCTCAAGTAGGATACTCAGGGGGAGCTGTTCTTGACGCTCTCGGCTGCTCCCGCAGCAATAAACTACCAGAACGCGCCTTCTATGAAATGGACTGTCTTTAGGGACGGGGGTGAAAGCTCCCACGAGTTTGAAGAGGATTGCATTCGCATTGGTCGGGCCCATGAATGCGACATTCAGATATCCATCCCAAAAATATCCCGACACCACGCCGACGTGGAGCGTCGCGGCAGTGAGCTTTGGTATGTGGATCAGGGATCTGCCAATGGCAGTCGCCTGAATGGCAAATCTGTTCGCGAATCCCGATTGGCCGTGGGTGACGAGGTCGAGATTGGCGGAGTACGTTTGGTGCTGGCCGAACTGAAAACGAGTAGTCAGGAAGTCGCTAGTCTGACCGGCATGGACACCTTGTTCTTGGAGTCCACAAAACCGGAAGAACGTCTGCGCGCCTTTTCTCAAATTGCTCGCTCCTTGGCCAGCGAAGGCAATCTGGAAGCCTTGCTCACCCTAATCGTGGACTCCGCCCTGACTTTAGTCGGAGGCGAGCGAGGTTTTTTGATCATGCTTGAGGATCAAATTGCCGACCGCTCCGGCGAGTTGGCCACGGACGCTTTGCGCGTGCGTGTGGCCCGCCGCTTCGATGGCTCCAGCATCAATCTACCCAATGGTCGTTTGTCCATGGGGCTTCTGACAAAGGTGCTTTCAGAAGGGCGCGCTCTGGTTTCGGTGGACGCGTCCCAGGACGAACGCTTCGATGCCATGGCCAGCGTGGAAAACCTGCGGCTGCGCTCGATCATGGGGTTGCCCATCGCGCTTGACGGCGATGTTCAAGGCGTGCTTTTTGTGGACAACCGCTTGCAGGACAGCGCCTTCGGCGATTCGCAAATCGAAACGGGCGAATTGCTGGCCGCCCACGCGGCCACCGCCATTCAGAATGCCCGCATTCGCGAGGACCTCAAGGAAAAGAACCGATCGCTCGAGGAAGCGCGCTTGCAGGTCGAGCGGCTCAACCAGGAATTGGGTTTGCGCGTTGAGGAACAGGACAATGCCTTGGACGTGGTACGTTCCGAACTCAATCGCGAGAGGGGACGCTACGACTATTCGGGCATCGTGGGTAGCAGTGATGCCATGGTTACTATTTTTGCCCAGTTGGATCGTTTCATCGATGGCGATCTGCCGGTGTTGATCCAAGGCGAGAGCGGCACGGGCAAGGAACTTTTTGCGCGGGCTGTGCACTTCAACTCCAAGCGCAAGGAACTGCCCTTCGTGACCGAGAATTGTGCAGCTTTGCCCGACTCATTGCTTGAGTCAGAATTGTTCGGCCATGTTCGAGGGGCTTTCACGGGCGCCTACAAGGCCAAGCGCGGCCTCTTCGAGCAGGCCAACGGCGGCACCCTCTTCCTGGATGAGGTGGGGGAGATGAGCGCCGAAATGCAGAAGAAGCTTCTGCGCGTTTTGCAGGAGGGTGAGCTGCGCGCCGTGGGAAGTGAGAAAACGACTAAGGTCAACGTGCGCTTGGTCGCCGCGTCCAACCGTTCCCTCTCGGAAATGGTTGAGAAGGGCGAATTCCGCGAGGACCTTTATTACCGCATTTGCGTTCTGACCCTGGCCCTGCCGCCCCTGCGCGATCGCAAGGGGGACGTGCCCGTATTGGCCCGGCATCTATTGGCGCGTGCCGCCAAGGAATCCGCCCGCTCCGTACCGCATCTGCCCATCGATGTGCTTGAGGTTTTGGATCGTCACGTGTGGCCTGGCAACATTCGAGAGCTGGAAAATGAAATGCGCCGCGTGATTGTATTAGCCGGTGATTCCGTGGCCGTAGATAATTTGTCACCGGCCGTGTTGCAGACAAGCACGGGCGGAACGGATGATGAACAAGCGGCTGCTGCCTTGCTCGCCAGCGGGGGAGGGGACATGCGCGAGGTGGTTGCTGACTTGGAGAAACGGTCCATTGAGGCCGCCATGGTGGAGTCGGGCGGAAACAAGAGCAAGGCCGCTCGTAACCTGGGCCTCTCGCGTTTTGCCCTGCAGCGCAAGTTAGACAAATATGGTCTGAGCACCGCGAAAGAGTAGACCCCGTCTTCGTCCACCTGCGCGATCCTGCGGGTTTGGCCCAAGGTCGTGGCGTTGAGAGCATCCCCAACCTGTCTTCATCGATGGTGGGGGGGAGGTGGCAGGGCGCAAGAAGCTTTTCGAGGGGCCAAACCGCCTCTGGGTGCGCCCGGCCAAAGCAGCAAGGTCGGTGCGCCAGGAGTGGGTGGACGGTTGTCCCTCGGACGCCCTCCCCACCGGAACCTGATCCCGGTTTTGGCTCCACACGGCACTTGGGGCTCTTCTGCATTCGAGGCGGGCCGTGTCGAAATAAAAGAGGCGAGCAACGCCCTGCCAAGATACGTTACTCGCCCATGAGGGACACTAGTCCCCCAGCAACGGTATATGCGGAAAAATCAGGTGGAGACCGTCACGAAACTCCAAATTGTCTCCTGGTGAAATGGGGCTTCCTATGTCTTGGGGTGTTTAGGCTCGCTTTTCTGTTGCACAATTTGGGGATATTTTCCAGGTGACCAGGTTGCCTGAATCGTGACTGCCTAGGTTCCGTGTGAATAGATCTGGCCAGATCCCAAAAAATGCTGATTCAAGCCCCGCAGGCCAGCTTTTTGAGGCTCCGGCTAACCCGGGGGCCCCGCTGGTTCGACAACCCCTATTCCTGGCCCTGGGGGGGGCTTGCCATGCTTGTCCCGGGGGATCAACACGGAGCCCAGGCAGTTCCGTCTGAAACCACGCGCGGCATCTGCGATAAGGTAGACCAGGGGATTGGCGGTGATCTTCTTCCGCTTGGGACTGGCTTTGTACCTTGCTGACCTGGTGACCGTCGCCCTCCCCATGAGATCCTTATGATTCTCTGCCATTTTTTGGCGTGGGTGCCTGAGCTACCCACGAGCGGAGCCGATGGATGACAACATCCCCATACCATGAGTAGCGAACCCCGAAAAAAATCCGATGCACCCATCGATCTGCCCGCCATTCCGGGCTACCGCATCGAAGGTATGCTGGGACGGGGTGCGAGTGGGGTGGTTTACAGCGCCATACAGGAGACCATAGACCGTGCGGTGGCCCTCAAAATCTTGCGGGCAGATCTGGTGCGCAGTGCCCGTGCGGTGGAGCGCTTCCGTCGCGAAGCTCGCACGGCGGCACGCCTGGCCCACCCGGGCATCATTGCGCCCATCGATCTGGGGCAATTGCCCGATGGGCGCTGGTGGTACGCCATGGAATTGGTGGAGGGCATTTCTCTGGGGGAGCGGATCCAGGAACGGGGTCCCCTGGACGAAAGGGAAGCCTTGCGTATGTTCATTCCCCTGGCGGATGCCCTGCAGCACTTGCATGAGGTGGGGGTGGTCCACCGGGACGTGAAACCCGCCAACATATTGATCGATCCACGCGAGCGTGCCCTGCTCGCCGACCTGGGTTTGGCCTTTGCCCGCGACGAGCCTTCGCTGACCGGGTCGGGCGGTGTGCTGGGAACACCCCATTACGTGAGCCCTGAGCAGGCACGGGACTCGTCGAAAGTGGATTCCCGGTCGGACATCTGGTCCCTGGGGGCCACGCTTTACCACGCGGTCACGGGCAAACCACCCTTCAATGGATCGAGTGTGGCCGAGGTCTTTTCTTCGGTTTTGCAGGATCCTCTGGTGGACCCTCGTCGTTACACCCCCGATCTTTCGGCTTCGTTCGTGCTGGTATTACGCGCGTGTTTGACGCGCGACATCAACCATCGCTATCAAGAACCCCACAACCTGCGCGATGACCTGCAACGCTTGTTGGAGCGGCGTTCGCCCGAGGTCTCGCGGGACGGCCTTGAGCCCCTGGAGAGCTCCGGTTCATGGCGCAGGTGGGCGATCATGGGCTCGGCGGTTGCGATCCTTGCGGCGGGTGCCGTGTGGTGGAAGTTGGGCGCAGCCGATTCTGTGGACGAGACCCATGTCAGGGTCGAGGATCCTCTTCAGCCCCTGCGTACCCTTGAGATCAGCTACGACGAAGGGCGCATTTTGCCAGTGCCCATGCTGGAGCGTATTGCAGCCTGGCCCCGGCCGGGGGGGGCGGCTCCCAGCGGCGCCCTGGGCTCCGGACTGCAAACCCTCAATATTCGTGCCTTTCGGGATCTGGGCGAGTCCCTGCGCACTTTGCAGCAGGAGCTAGAACCAGATTTGGAGGCTTCCCTGAAGAATCGCAACTGGGAGGCCGCTCAATACCTCTTGTCGCGCGAATTGCCACGCAAACTCCTGGAGGGAGTTGGGTGCGCTTCGACAGCATCCCTACCCGACGTTCAGGACGCACGCAGTTTCATCCGTTGGGAGACCCGTTGGGAAGCACGCGTTCAGGCCCACCTGGACGAACGACTCAGGGCTGTCGTTCGCTCCGGCCGCTCATGGGTGAAGGATAAGGTGGAGCCCGGCGTGCGAGCAGAACTCGTAACCCTGAACTACAAGGAAGCCCTTTCCGACAGTCAGCGTGGAATCACAGAAGCACTATTGGCCGTGAAGCCCGAGTGGAATGGCTTGCCGGAAGCACGTGCCCGCGAGGCCCTCTCTGAGCCCTTGAAGAAACTCCTAACCGGTCTGGAGGGGGAAGTGCACTCCCATTGGAAGAACTTGGAGAAGGATCTGATCGCCTTCTTGGATTCGGAAGCGGAGGTGTTGTCCCAACGCATCGAGAGCGAGTTGCTCGAGGGGCTCGACCAGGAACTGCGCGAGGGTTTTGCGGAAGAGCTCATCGACATGGGATTGTCCCTGGACCACGTGCCGACCGCTTGGAAGCAGGACGTGCTCGATCATCACTCCAAGTTGGGGGAACGGCTCCGGCGCGAAGGCCGCGGGAAGCGCGTTGCGGTGGCGAGCAACGAATGGGAGCGCGACGTGGCTTCCGCCCAGCAGCTCCATGCCCAACGTCAATATGCCAAGGTGGGCGAACTCTGGAGGGACCGTTTGGCTTCGCCGTGGCGAATCAGCGTGCATTCCGCCATGGAGCGAGAATTGCGGGAGGCGAACCTGTTGGAGGACCTGCTTACCCGCTGTTCGGCGAGTTTGAGATTGTTGAATGGGAAGCGCCAGTTCCTGACGTTCGATGGGTTTTCGCAGGAGGGTACTCTTATCGAAAGTCCCAGTGCACTCGAACGGGGAGGCGTGTTGCTGCACGGCCTGCGCAATGAACGCAGGAAGTTCCTTCTGCGGCGTGGGGACAACCCCGAGGCCACGATCCTGAGTCCTGTGGATGTTGTTCGCCTGGCGGACATGGTGGAGGAGCAGCCGGGGGAGCATGACATGCCCCATGCCCGCGCCTTAGCCCGGGCTCTTTTCCTTTTCCACGAGGGAAACCTTCGTGGTGCCAAAGCGGCCTTGCCCCGGGGCGAGGCCCTGGAGGACCCCCTGACCAGCGACCTGGAACGTCGCATCCTGCGTGCCTTGACCCAGGGAGAAGATCGTTCGCATGAGCAATGGATCGTGATATTGGCAGCCCTAACCCGCGATGTGGAAAGTGGTGGACAGGCCAACCGCAGTGCGGAAGAGCAGATTCGAGGTCTACTGGCGGAGCCGGGTTTGGAGCTGGACATTGTTCCCCGCTTGGAGAAGTTGCTGGTGGAGTCCTTGGCCAATAAGGGTGCGCGCACTTTGGAATCGCTCTATCCGGATGCAAGAATACTGGAGCGCGGCCCGGAGCAGGCTTCGAGGCGGGCGATTCATTTGGATTGGCGCTTCGATGCTGCGCCAGAGTCTTGGGCCCTGGGGCGTTTCCAGACCAAACCGGGCACCTTGTTTCTGCCCGCTTTCGGTGGCGGGGTCGACGGGAGCGGAAGCTGGATTTCCGATCCTCTTGCCCTCTCCCTCGCCAAGCCGCTCGAGGTCTCCCGGCCCATGGGATTCACCTTTCATTTTCGTGTGTCCGAAGGCTCCTCGGCGGCCCCGGTGATCTTGACCTTGGGCGGGTACCATCTGGTGTTTGTAACCGACGGGGCCTCCTCACGCTTCATCGGAGGCAATGGGGATCCCCAGGAACTCCTGGCGATCCTGCTCGAGGGCGATCCGTCGGGTTTCGATGGCTTCGCGGGCTTTCAGCCGGGCGTGTTGCACCGTCTGCGGGTTCAGATAACCACCATGTCCACCACGCGCAGGGGCCGAATTCAGTCGATCCTCATCGATGATGTGGAGTTAAAATCCCCGTCCTTGGTGGCGCAGCCGGCTTCGAGTTCGGTCATTGAGTTCAATTCCAGTGGACCCTTGGATCTTTACCGGGTGGAGGTCAAGGCCAGCGAAAATGTGGGTCGATAGGTGACCTGTCGAGCTTTCGGAGCCCCAAACTGGGCTCTTGGGCCAACCCTCACGTTTCCGGAGGATTGCAGCCTCCGGGTTGAAAACGGGGTAGGATTGGTAAGACTGCACGCTGCTCCCCTGCCAACCGCCCACCAGACCGGGCCCAAACACGGAGACTCCGACCCTGAAGGTTCTTCACCTCACCCGAACGCTGCCCCAAGAAATGTTGGGGCCCATGTATCTCAGTCGCGCTGTCAAGGACGCCGGCCACGACATGCAGTGCGTGAGCCTGCCCGATCCCAAGTGGATGCAAAAGATCCGGGACTACGATCCTGATGTGATCACCTGGTCCTTGATGACCGGCAACCACCGCCCGATCTACGATCTGAATCGGCTGCTCAAACGCAAGTTCGACTTCTTCTCCCTGATGGGTGGGCCCCATGTGACCTTCCTGCCCGACGCGGTCAAGGATCCCGCCATCGACGCCATCTGCATCGGTGAGGGCGAAGGTGCCATTGTGGACTTGCTCAATGCCTTGGAGAAAGGCGAGGAATGGCGCGGCATTCAAAACCTGGCGTGGTGCGACGATGGGGAAGAGATTATCAAGAACCCCCTGCGTCCCCTGGTCAAGGATCTGGACGCTCTGGGTATCCCCGACCGTTCGGTGATCTACGACGCCCAAACCGTATACCGCGATAGCCCGCGCAAGGTGATGGTCAGTCAACGGGGCTGCCCGATGATGTGCACCTTCTGTTTCCATCATGCGTGGAAGGAAAAGGTCTACAACGTGAAGAACTCGGAGTACGTACGCAAACGCAGCGTGAGTCACATCATCGAAGAAGCTCTGGATATCAAGTCCAAGTATCCGCTCGACTTCGTTCACTTCGTGGATGACATTTTCAACATCTCAGGCAAGTGGCTAGCCGAATTTTGCGAACGCTGGCCCAAGGAGGTCGGCATTCCCTTCGACGTGATCTTGATGGCCAACATGACCAACGAGAATCACATCAAGCAGCTCAAGGCCGCCGGTTGCATCTACGCGCGCATCGCGTTCGAAGCCGCCAACGACCACATGCGCAATACGATCTATCGCAAGAACACCCAGCGCGAACAGTTGGTGAACGTATCCGGCTGGATCAAGAAACATGGCATTCGACTTGGTTCCTTAAACATGCTCGGGGGCCCTGGCGCCACCGTACAAGATGACATGGACACCGTGCTGCTCAACATCGAGTGCAAGGTGGACCACCCCCTGTGCTCCATCGTGCAGCCCTACCCCGAGTTCGAACTCAACAAGATCACCCAGGACATGGGCATCGCGGTCGCCGAGTACGACAACTTTCCGACCCAGTTCAACCGCGAAGGAACCATCGAGATCAAGGACAAGCATGCCATCGAGAACCTGCACAAGTGGTTCCCGATCCTGGTGCGCCACCCGTTCATGATGCCCGTGGCCAAGTGGACCCTGCGCAAGCGCTGGTTGGCCCGGCCCCTGCTCTGGACCTACATGCTCTACTCCGAGTGGCTGGTCACCGAGCAGAACATGCTCTACAACCGCGCCCAAGGCAACCGCGGCATCCTGACCTGGGCGCCCATCGACTTCACGCTGCGCGTGATCAGCAAGGGCGTCATCCGTGTGCTCTCCCTGGTCGGAGCCAAGGTCGTATCCAAGTTGGCCCTACGTCTGCAGATGGGCGACGAACGCGTTGTTGCGCATATGGATTGATTCGAGCCCCAACCCCGAAGGGTTAGGGGACAAACACAAAGAAGCCCGCAGCATAGTCTGCGGGCTTCTTTGTGTCTGCTGCGGACACTTGGCTTAGAACGTAACCGACAAGGCGGGGGTCAGGTGGAAGTTCGCAGGCATGTTCCTGTCGCGGTGAATGATCTGGAAGTTCCAGGTCGAACCGGGCAGGACTAGGGTTCCTAGGGAGAATGCGTTCCAATCCAGCAGGCGGCTCGCGTACCCGCTTTCGTCGCTCATGAAGAGGCCTGAATCCTGGGTGTTTAAGCGTATGAGCGGTACGCCTAAGCAGAGGGTGCTGCCTCCCAAGGGGGTGCTTGCGGTTTGACTGGACATCAAAACAAAACCAAACTCATGGGGCGGCAGGTCCACGATGCGAAGCTGCATGAGTCCTTGGTTTAGAGAAGTCCCGCTGGCTACCGCTTCGATGGCACCGGGCATTCCGGTTGAGTTGGGAGGGACCATGCAGATCGTGCTGCTGATCACTTGGCATCCGCCCAGCATGATTTGCACCAGCCCCCGTTCTGCCAGCGAGATGGTAGACGATGATCCAATGACCCAATCGGGCGAGCCATCTCCGTTCAGGTCCCCGAGTGTTGCCAGCGATTCGATGCTTTGGTCTTTCGCGTCCGCTGGCTGGGAGTCGATCACGGTTCCGTCGGTCCCGGAGACATGCAGGGTCAAACCGAGCCCGGGATATGTCCCCAGTGTGCTCCTCGTTCCCAACAGCAGGTCGGGGACTCCATCCCCATTGGCATCGGCCGTAGGAGCCATGTCCACGATGAAGAGGGTACCTTGGTTTGCATATTCCATGTTGTAGATGGGGTTTCCCGTGACTCCCGAATACACCTCGAGCCTGGCATGACTTGTCGCTCCCAGGGTCCCGCGATACGTGCCAACGGCGAAGTCGGCGAATCCATCGTTGTCCACATCGCCAAGGGAAGTGATGTGGTTCCCGAAACTCTCTCCGTCGAAGAATCCATGCACCTCGTACAGTTTAGAACCATTGGACCCAGAGATTGCATACACCGCCCCATGTATGTCGGTGTCCGGTGCTGACACCAAGCAATCGCCGATGCCGTCTCCACTGATGTCGCCGAGGGGAACCACCGCCCTTCCGAAGCGCATTGCGTCGCCTGGGGTGGGGACCCGCAGCAGGGGAGAACCGTCAGCGCCAGAGTGCAAGTACACGCTGCCAGAGCTGGGGGCGAGATACCCTTCAATCGGTGCTCCGATCGCGATGTCCGCCACCCCATCCCCGTTCAAATCGTCCAGCTCAGCGATTGTGGTTCCCCAACTCATTCCGTCGCCAGCTGGGAAAAGGGAAGGGTCGTAGGGGATGGTGTACAAGGGGCTACTATTCGTGCCGGAGAAGACTCGAACGAAGCGCTGGGCCGTCGCGCCCACCATTCGCCAGCCACCCATGGCGAAGTCCTGAACTCCATCCCCGTTCAGGTCTCCAGTGGCGGCCAATGCATTGGCGAAGTGTTCGACACCGCCTCCGACAATGGCGGAGTGCAAGACGCTTCCGTCTTCTCCAGAACGCACATACGCTATCCCGATCTGGGGGAATTGGTTCTGCAGGCCCCAAACGGCAAAGTCCTCGAATCCGTCACCATTGGTGTCTCCTAGTCTTGTGACTTGGGTGCCCAAGCCGGTGGGGCCAGGTAGGGTGCCGGGTGCGCGGGTCTGCTCGAGTGATTGGGAAAAAGCGGGCAGGGTGAGTAGGGCTACCGATAGTAGGGGAAGGGGGACCATGGTGTTTTGAATTGAATAGATTTGAGATGGTTGAATCAGGGCGCTGCTGGCCTCGGTTTTATGTAGGGCAAGGATGCAACTGGGTCACAGCTGGAAGGGGAAGGACCCCCCTGAATTGATCGAACTTGGGATGAATGATCAAGAGGTGGGGAGATCAGAAGGCCACAACCAGGGCGTGAGAGTGAAGCATCACACCGTTCGAGCTTGAGAGAACTCGGACCTCAGCCGTGCAGGTGGCAGTGTATGCGCGCCGCCAGACCATGAAATCTCGCAGTCCGTCCCCGTCGACATCACCCATGAACCGACGGAGGGAATAAGAAACAGCGGGACGAGGGCAGCGAATGAGGAGCGCCCCATAGAGCTTGAGAATAAGAGTCGTACGAATGCGGAGGCGAGACAAAAATAGCCCACGTGCTGCGGAGGGTTTTACCAGATTCAAAACAGAATCTGGCCGTGGGCGGTATTGGGTTCCTTGGCCAAATCAGCGGCCTTCACAAGTCGTTGCGTGGAAGCTCCAAACATGCAGGGGCCGGGCGCAGTTTCCGTTTCCTCTTCCCGTGCGATCCGCAGTGAAGCCTATGCAGGCAGACTCCGGATTAGGCCGGGCAGATATGCGACCCTCTTTTGGGGTGCTGGTTGACAGCGGTCAAGCGAGGGGGGGGTGAATGCAAACGAGGTTTTGGGGGACCTCGCAATGGACAAGCATTTGCCTATGGTGAGGCGAACCCAAGAAAGGGTGTTAAGCAGGTGTGATTTCCACACAAGCAGCAAATGGAGCGTCCGATGACTACACAAATCTTAAGCAAGCAAAGTATGGTTTTTTCATTCGCACAGGGCGATGGAGGAGACCGGCAGCTTCTTGGGGGCAAGGGAGCGAATCTCTGCGAGATGACCCAGATCGGATTGAACGTGCCCCCTGGATTTGTGATCACCACCCAGGCATGCGTGGATTTTTTGGAGTCGGGTGCCAAGGCCCTGGACCCCAGTATCATGGTGCAGGTGCGCCAGCAGATGGCCGAGGTGGAACGGCTCACCGGCAAGGGCTTCGGTGACGGCGAGAATCCCTTGCTCGTTTCCGTGCGCAGCGGTTCCGCGACCTCCATGCCCGGCATGATGGATACGGTGCTGAACCTGGGCCTCAACGCGGAGACCCTGGAGGGCGAGATCAAGCAGACCGGTGATGCGCGTTTCGCCTACGATGCCTATCGACGCTTCATCCAATTGTTCGGCAAGGTCGCCCTGGGCATCGATGACGAACACTTCGACGAGCAGTTCGAGGAGGTCAAGCAGCAAGTCCATGTGACCGGTGACCTGGGATTGGTAGCCGACGATTTGAAACTGATCTGCGAACGTTTCCTGAAGGTCGTCAAGGACCACACCGGTCGGGCCTTCCCCTCGGACCCCTACGAGCAGCTCGAGATCGCCATCAAAGCCGTGTTCTCATCCTGGATGGGGCGGCGGGCCGTGGACTACCGGCGCGAATTCAATATCACCAAGGATATGGCCAACGGGACCGCGGTCAACATCTGCACCATGGTCTTTGGCAACCGCGGCAACGACTCGGGCACTGGTGTGGCCTTCACCCGCAACCCCGGCACCGGGGAGAACCGACTCTACGGGGAATACCTGGTCAATGCCCAGGGCGAGGATGTGGTGGCGGGGGTTCGCACTCCCAAGCAGATCGATGAAATGCGCACGGAGATGCCCGAGATGGCCAGGCAGCTCGGTGAGTTGCACAACAAATTGGAGCAGCACTACCACGAGGTTCAAGATTTCGAATTCACCATCGAGCGCGGTACGCTGTATTGCTTGCAAACGCGCAACGGCAAGATGAACGCGGCCGCCATGGTGCGAACCTCGGTGGAGATGGAGCGCGAAGGGTTGATCACGAAGGAGCAAGCGCTCCTGCGCATCGACCCGCTATTGCTGGAACAGATGCTCAATCCGCACCTGGATCCCGATCACCAGGCCGACCCGGTGGCCCAAGGACTTCCCGCTTCCCCGGGCGCGGCCCATGGCGAGGCTGTCTTCGACGCCGACCGTGCCATGCAACGCGGCAAGGACAAGGGCCATGCGGTCATCCTGCTGCGCGAGGAGACCAAACCCGAGGACATCCACGGCTTCTTCGCCGCCCAGGGCATCCTGACCAGCCGCGGGGGCAAGACCTCCCACGCCGCCGTGGTGGCGCGCGGCATGGGCAAACCCTGCGTGGCCGGTGCCGAAGGCATCGAGGTCGACGTGCATCGCCGCGAGGCCACCATGGGCGGCGTCGTCATCAAAGAGGGCGACCTGATCACCATCGATGGAACCAGCGGTAAGGTCTACCTGGGTGAAATCCCGACCATCGAACCGGAGTTCACCGAAGATCTAGAGACCTTGCTGCGCTGGGCCGACGAGATCGCGGACCTCACGGTTCTGGCCAACGCCGATACCGGTGTCGACGCCAAACGCGCCCTGCGCTATGGCGCCCAGGGCATCGGCCTGTGCCGCACCGAACGAATGTTCAACGCGATCGAGCGCCTTCCTGTGGTGATCGAAATGATCGTGGCCGAGTCCCCGGCCCAACGCGAAGCCGCCCTCGAAAAACTGCTGCCCATGCAGCGCGCTGATTTCCAAGACCTGTTCGAGGTCATGTCACCCAAGCCGGTCACCATCCGGCTCTTGGATCCGCCCATCCACGAGTTCCTGCCCTCCGAACAGCAGCTCATCGATGACCTGGAGAAGCTCGAGCACTTGAGCCACTCCGCGCGCGGAATGCAGGTGTTGGCGGGCAGCATGATGCTCTTGCACGAGCCGCGCAGGGCGAAGGCGGAGGCCAATTCGATGCGACATCTGGTGGAACCCCACCTGGTGGACCAGGCCATCGCCAAGAAGAAGAACATCCTGCACATGGTGCGGGTCTTGCATGAGACCAACCCCATGCTCGGCCACCGTGGCGTACGCCTCGGCATCACCTTCCCCGAGATCTATGACATGCAACTGCGTGCCATCATGGAAGCCGAAGCCGCTTGCATCAAGAAGGGCATCAAGGTGTGCCCCAAGATCATGGTGCCCCAGGTGTGCACCATCGAAGAGCTGGAGCGCGTCAAGGAGTGCGTCGACCGCTTGCGTGTTGAGGTCGAGGCTGAAGCCGGGGTCAAACTCAACTTCAAATTCGGTTCCATGATCGAAGTCGTGCGCGCTTGCATGCGCGCCGCTTCCCTCGCCGAGGGTGTGGACTTCTTCTCGTTTGGCACCAACGACTTGACCCAAGCCACCTTCTCATTCTCTCGTGAGGATGCGGAGAACAAGTTCCTACCCGCGTACCATGACCACAGCATTCTGGACTACAACCCATTCGAATCGCTCGACGAAAAGGGCGTGGGCAAGTTGATGGAGCTGGCGGTGAACTGGGGCCGGGATGCCAAACCTGGCTTGGATGTGGGCATCTGCGGCGAGCATGGGGGACATCCTTCCTCCATCGATTTCTGCCACCGACTTGGTTTGAATTATGTGTCCTGTTCTGCTCCGCGCGTGCCCGTTGCCAGATTGGCGGTGGCCCACGCCAAGTTGAAGAACCGCTGATACGGCGTCAGAGAGCCCCCAACGGTCAACAAATGGCCGAAGGGTGGCGTATTAAAAAGGGCCCGAAACGGAAAGGTTTCGGGCCCTTTTGATGCGCGACTCTTCGGCCCTTTATTGACCGTTGGGGGTCCGACGCCGTATCGCTATCATGGCGCCATGTCACGCCCCGCGAAATACGTCCTCGGCTTCATTGGGGTTGCTGTTTTAGGGATCACCGCATTGTGGTCGATCTTAGGGAAGTCCCGTGCTCCTTTGGATGGTGCCCACACAGCCCAGAGCCTTCCGGAAGAAGACGTGCAGCCGCAGCCACCCGCTGAGCTTGCAGATGTGCCGGGTGGCGTGGAACCGCGCACGTCCCTCCAGGCTGCTGCCACCGAACAAACACCCCCGGACTCCGACCCGATCCCAGAATCGGCTCCACCCGCCAATGGGGATCTGCAAGTCCTAGTGCTGGACGGGATGGGCCAGCCCGTGCCCAACTTCCCCGTGCATCTGGTGCGAGGCAGCGCGAAGAGCAAGAAGGATGTGCAGTCGAAGATCGATGCGGTTTCCAACGACCAGGGTATTGCGACCCTGGTGGGTTCTGCCAAAAAACTCAAGCCCTATTTTCAGCCAGGCCCCAAGCCACCCTTCCTAGAAGCCTACGGCCTGCGCATGGGGGTGCGCGCGAACTTGCCCTTCGAATCCCCGCCAGGTGAGGAGCCAGACTTCGGCACGGTGTGGCTCACCGAAAAACCAAACGGGCCGGTGCGCTTGACCATTCCGGCCATCGCTTGGATCGACGCGCACATGACGCCAGGCATTGGCCTTGATGACCAGAAGATCTGGCCCAATTGGGTAAGTGTACGGCGTGCCGAAGATCGATTCGCCGGAGGTTGGCGCACGGGAGCTGCGGTGGAAAACCCCGAGCAGCCCCTGCGGCTGGGTCCTTTTGGATTGGGCTGGGAACTCAGCATCGATCTCACACGCAGGGATCGCATGGGGTCCTTGTGTTATCAGGTTGTTTCAGGTCCGACGACCCCGGGTGAGGTGTTGCGAGTGGATTTGGAAATGGTGCCCACCCAGGTCTTGCAAGGGATCGCCGTGAGCGCTTCGGGGCAGCCCTTTGCGGAAGCCAAGTTGAGAATCACCCTGTGCAAGCGAGGGGAGGACAAGGGACGTCGAGCCTATCCCACCACGGATAGCAAAGGACAATGGAGTTTTGAGGTGGCCCCCGACATGCAGGGCAGTCGTTTGCTGTTTGAGGTCCGGTCCGACCCACGCGAGCACCATGGGGAGCTGCCCGTGATTCAGCGACCTTCCGGCCCTGGCCTGCGGGACGTGGGCCAGGTGACCCTGCATCCAGCAAAGGGTCCCGAGCAACTGCTGGTCAGCGGCAGCGTGCTCGACGAAGCCGGAAAGCCCGTGAGGCGTGTGAATGTCTGGGTCTACGAGATCCGAATGGAAGCCGGCCAGCAAGTGCGAGCCAAGCAACCGCTAGACCGCGTTCGTGCCCATAGCGATGGACGCTTTGAAGCGAGCACCTATGAATCCGTGGAGAGCGGGATGCTGCGGGTTTTTGCTTCCTGTAAGGGCTACCTGTCCCCCGAGTACCAAGACGTTCCCATCGGCACAGGGGGCATGAACTTCCTTCTTGCCAAGGGCGGCAGCATCGGCGCGCGCTTTCGCATCGAGCACGAAATCCCCAAGGACCAGGTCATCATCCGCCTCTCCGGCAAGAGCTCCCGCACCCTTTCCCTTGTCGAATTCGCCTGGCGGGAGAACTCGCGCTTCCCCAGTCTTGTGCAGGGCGACTACGCGGTTCGGATTCACATTCGCAAGACCGACTGGGACCTGTACGAAACCACAGCTCAACTGAATTCCGCCCAGAACTTTTCACTGGGCGAAATCGATCTCGTGGGCAAGGCCCAGCTCCTCAAGCTGCATTTCGTCGATGCCCAAGGCCAGGACATCGCGGAGGAGCGTTTCTACATGCTGGATACCGAGGGCCATGGTTACAAGAGCGGCGTGGCCACCAACGAGCAGGGCGCCATATGGTGCGTCATCCCTGCAAACTCCGGTCCCCTTACCGTCGGCAACCGCAAGCGTGGCAACCTGCAAGTCCAACCCGTCTCCGGAGTCAACGAACTGATCTTCACCCAGTGACGCCACCCAGCCCCATGGATAAACCCGAAATCGAATACCCCTGCGAGTGGGACTACAAAATCATTGGCCACAGCGAGCATGCGCTGCGGCAAGCCGTGGCCAGCATCGCCCCGCCTGGCCACTCCATAACACCAGGCAAAGAGAGCAAACAAGGCAAGTATTGCTCCCTAGGCCTTACGATTCTGGTTACCGACGAAGCCCATCGTCATAAACTCTTTGCGTCCTTGAAGGCCCACGCGGAGATCGTCTTCGTGCTGTAGGATCCAAAGAGGATTTTCATGGGATTGGGGTCAACCCCCCGTGTTCCGGTTTCGTTGTTGTTTTGCATCCCTCCTTTCGGTCACTTTCATTTGTTCAATGGGCGTCTTCCTCCCAGTGCTTCTGCTGCTCGCAGGTTTCCTTTTTCAGCCCTTGGCCCACGGCCAGGAGCTGGACGAGTCGATTCCGATTCAGCACGCTGCGGGTGTAGAAGACCTGCCGGAGAATGAGCGTTTCGTCGCCACCCTGCGAACCTGGGGCGACCTACCGGGAGCGGTGCACTTCGTGGTGCTGCCCTGGGGCGCGCCCCCAACCGCCAAGGCGATCTTTCAAGGCGTAACCGACCGCAACGGTTTGGCCCGCGTCGAGCTGCCGTGCACGGCTGCGGATGGTTGGCATGAGCGCTCCGGCATCAATGCGCGCGTGGTGGAACCTGGATACCAACTGCGGCAAGGTGGGCGCCGAATTCACGTGGGGAAGGGCAGCGGTCGGCTGCACTTCAATCTGCCCCTGCACAGCGGTTCTACCCAATTCGTGCATGTGGTCGATAGGGAGGGGCAAGGTGCCAACGCCTCTCTAGAGTGGCGTCGAGCCGGCGATCCACGTTCCGTTTTGGACCCATCGATCACGATGGAGGATGCCTTCCAAAGGGTTGGAAGGCCCTGCACTACACCCAGACCATGGATGTGGATGTGTTGGCTACCCGCGAAAACCACGCCGGGGGGGGAGCCGGATCGGTGCTCAACATTTCATTGGTCCTTGGGGAGAGGCCGGGTCCCTTGACCATCACTTTGCAGGGCGCAGATCAACTCGAGGGCGTGGTTCGTTATGCCGATAGTCAGCTTGCCAAGAATGCTCACTTCTGGATATTTTGGGCAGGTCCCCAGGATCCCGACGAGTTGGTCTCTGTCTGCGCTCGACCCCTGGACGAGTGGGCTCTCCAGTCGCAAGGTTTGATCCGCAAGTACGTGAGGACCGGGCCAGGGGGCAAGTTCATTGCGCGGGGCCTGCGCCCTGGTTTCTACAAGTTCCAGTCTGGCGGCGCTTGGGTGCGTGCGAAAGCGGGCCAGGACCTGTTTCCCTCGTCGCCGGCCAATGCCCCGGCGGATTCGTGCAGTTTGCAATCAGGTGTCAGGGGAGTTGCTCCCTCAATCCACATGTGCCGTCATCGGATGCCTAGGGTTGCTCAACGGTTATATCGTCCATGACCTTGAGAAGGGCGTCTTCTTTGGAGTCCCAGTCTATTTGGTTCGTTGTAAGGGTGACTCCGATCTGCTGGTTTCCGTTCAGGTAGAGAGCTCCTAGGAAGTGCAGGCGTTGGTGGGTTCCCGGGAACAGTCCGTAGTATTCGAAACGGAGGGCTGGGACATCGCCGAGGCTGGATAGTTCGATGTGGTCCAGCTTGATGCCATCGATGGAGGATAGACCTTCGCGGTTGAGTTTGAGGTGTTGGTCCAGCCCAATTCCGCCAGGGTTGGGAATCGCTATCACGTTGAGGTTTGTTCGGAAGTTGGAGCCCGCTTCGATGGGTCCCTGTAGGATGTCCATGCCCTGGATTTTCACCAGGACCCAGCCGTCGGGAATCGGAATGCTCATGCCATACTTCTGCAAGATCCAGTTGTCCTCCTCCAACTTGGAATTGGGTAGGTCGGCCAGTGCAGCCTGCTCGATCGCTGCCGTGCTCGCCGCGTCCGATTTCACAAGTGCCATCCCGAAAGGGTCAGCTTTTAGCAGCTCACTTAGCTCCACAAGAATCGCACTATCCTGCGAGCTGGCGAATTCGACACTGCGCCCCGATCGCTCGATGTGAGATGTCGTTTCAAGGTGGCTGGGTAGAACTCCTTTCAGCGCGGCCTCGAATTGCTGGGCATCCTCGTCGCGATCCCAAATCGTGCGCCAGAGGGCGGCCGTTTCGTTCTCGGAGTCCCCCACTTGCAGCAGGACAAACATGTCTCCATCCCACCCAATCGAGGCCTCTACCGATTCACGACGGTTCGCCCCTGCCGCGGCGAGCAGGCTGTGAATCTGCAGTTCACCGACCGTTTCGCTCAGGACCTTTGTGAACCTGCTGCCAAAAGCAGGAAGCTCCACAACCGTGGGTAGATCGACCCCCAATTTGGTGGGATGCATGATCTGTTCGGTGGAGGTCGGCGGTTTGAAGTAACCCAGCTGGAGGGCCTCGATCCCTCCGGCCTGGAAGCGGTGATGAGCCCACTTGCGTGCGCTCTTGTAAATCAGCGCAGTGCCAACCCCACTGAGACTTCTTTCCAGGTCGCCGAGGTCAAAATCACTTGCAGAGCTGAGCTCAAGGGCAGGCAGGCCCTGAAGTGCCGCAAGGGAAACCATTTCCGCTTCGCCCTCCAACACGCAGCGGTTCACGAGGAACTCATCCAGACTCTTGGCTGCCTTGAAGAGGTCAAGGACGCCCACCTCGCGAGTGTCCTGGCAGGCATGCACCAGTTCATGAACAGTGAGCGGTTCCAATCCCCCATTCAACACCTCGGATATCTGACCAACGGACGTGTCCAGCATGACGAAGCTCTTGCGGGGAGCGTGATAGTAGGCCGCGAGGGATTGAGCCATGCTTTCGACAACCGCCCGCCGGAAAGCTTCGGGGGTCGAGGCCACTTCGAGGCCCAAGCTGCGGAACAGCCAGAATTGACTCGCGAGAAAAGCCTCGTCTTGAATGGAATCCAAGTCTTCGATCACCGACTCGATCGGACGCCTCTCCATCGCGACTTTGTCGGGAACAACGTATCCGACAGCCGCGAGTTTCGCGGTGGCGTCTTCCTGCAGTTTTGCGAGTTCGCCATCTTCTCCCTGACAGATCGACAGAGCCAAGGAAGCGGTTGAAAGTGCGAATAGGCTGGAGGTGATCAGATACTTCAAGTGAATGATGCCTAGCAGGCAAAAAGAGGTCCGCGCGGTTCCGTATAGACGGAGGGATTGGCAGCGCACAGTACGAAGTCAGAGCCGTTTCCACCAGTTCAGCATCCACGCAAAATGCAAGCGGATCACTCCGCTTCTGCAGCACTTCCCTGTCGCGAATAGGCGGCAGGGCGTCTGACGCTGTATCTTCGGTGCTACCGGGGTGACCCAGGCTGGGTCTTTTCCAGTCCTTTCTCCCAGACATTCCAGGCCTCGAAGAACTCGGACTCCTCCACCTCCGGAGCGGGGGTTCCCAGGTGCTTGGCGTAGGTCCGAAGCCCCTCATCCAGCAAGCGCAACTCCCTCAGAAGAGGCTCCGC
>JAAETM010000302.1 GCA_024228395.1 bacterium
GCTTAAACGCTATTGCCCTGGTTGCAGTTAATTCCGGCCACGCATACACCAACGGAACTGGCGCCAACCAGAACCATATGAGCGTCAACGGCGCAATCACCCTTGACCTTGGAACCGCTACCAACACTGCGTTCCAAGGAATTCCCTTCACGCCCCGCGTTTGGAACGGCATGCTGTGCGAATCTGGCGGAGTACCCTCCGTCGGTACTGCATTCTGTTCCCCCTCCGATCCTAACTCAACAGGCTCTTCCACCACGTTGACTGGTTCATGGATTACCGGTGGCGGTATCAGTGGCGGCATGTCCGACCTTCACTTGGAGGTCGCGAACGGTGTTTCTGGTGAGCTTGGTTACTTCTTGGTTGGCAGCAGCTTTGCTGATCCGGGCATCCCGGTCAGCAACGGCCACCTCTGCATCGCAAGCGGTCCCTTCTTCCGTTACAACGTGGCGGGAACCACTAGCAACTCTGTCGGTTTCTTTGATGCTGCCGGTATGCTGCAGAACATTGTGGGCACCTCCAGTGTTGGCTCTGGCTTCGACGTTCCCGACAGCGTCGCCAATTCCACTATGGCGATCGTGGCTGGCTCCACCTGGAATTTCCAGGTCTGGCACCGCGACACACCCGCCGCTGTTGGTTCTTCTAACTTCTCAAACGGCTTGTCTGTGACCTTCTAGTCCAGAACCATTTCGGGCTTCGCGTCTGCAAGGCCTGACAATCATGCGGCGCTGCTTTCCCCATGGGGAAAGCAGCGCCGCTCTTCTTTGGTATTGACCTTCCCACAAGCAGCTTGCAGCACCCCGAGCTCCGGACACCGCATCACATCAATAGTGATGGTCGAGGGGAGTACCGCGTCATTTCTTCACCATTGGGGTACTGCGGCAGTCACTGAGAAGGATATTCCTCAGCATCCAGCCAGCCCACGAAAAAACGCCACCTGTCAACCAGTGGCGTTCATCATTTCCCCGTGTAATAGGGGAGGTGGCTCCCTGAGTAGGACTCGAACCTACGACCTAGCGGTTAACAGCCGCTCGCTCTACCAACTGAGCTATCAGGGATTGAGGGGGAAGCATAGCCTTGGGAGGGCCCAAGTCAAGTATCTCTCATGCCTCTTTTTGGGAGGTATGGGGGTATCGGTCGTGGGTTGGGTTTGGCTTGAGGGGGATTGGGGGTTGTTCGTGGGCTGGGGAGTTGTTTCGATTGGGGGATGGGAAATTTGGAGGTTGTGGGGCGTTTGGCGCCGAGTCCTACGGGGTGGCTGCATTTGGGTCATGCTCGGTCGTTTTTGGCGGCTTGGTGGAGTGCTCGGGGGGCTGGTGGGCGGGTGGTTTTGAGGATTGAGGATCTGGATTCGAGTCGGGCTCGGCCGGAGTTTGTGGATGGGGTGTTGCGGGACTTGCAGTGGTTGGGTTTGGATTGGGATGGGCCGGTGGTGCTGCAGAGTGAGCGGCGGGAGGCGCACAGGGCGGCGCTGGAGGAACTCGCGGGCAAGGGGCTTGCCTATCCCTGCGTTTGTACTCGCAAGGAGATCGATCAGGCGGTGAGTGCGCCCCACGGGGCGGATGGGGAGGTGGTTTATCCGGGGACTTGTCGGGATCGTGAGGGCTCTCCCGAGAGGTCAGGCTGGCGATTCCGGCTCTCCGATTCCGGCGATGTGGGGTTCAACGATCTGTTGGCGGGGGCGCAGGTGGATTCGGTGGCCGAGCAGGTGGGGGACTTTGTGATTTGGACCAAGGCGGATGAGGCGGCTTACCAGTTGGCGGTGGTGGTCGACGACGCTTTTCAGGGGGTTACCGAAGTGGTGCGTGGCGAGGACCTGTTGGCCAGCACGGCGCGCCAAGCTTTGTTGCAAGAGGCGCTTGGTTTGCACCATCCCAATTGGGTGCACTTGCCATTGGTCCAGGATGGCGGCGGCCGCCGTTTGGCCAAGCGGGCTGGCTCTCTTTCCCTGGGTGCCCTCAGGGATTCCAAAGTGGAGCCGCAAGCGATTGTGCAATGGGCTGCCAAAAGTTTGGGCATGCACGGCGAAGGGGGCACCGCCCAGGATTTTGTGGAGCCTTTCCACTGGTTCAATGTCCCGGGAGGATCGCCGCGCGTGCCTAGCGATTGGCTCTAGCGGGGTGCCTTGCACAAAAAGAAGGCGCATCCCCTTTGCAGGGAGCGCGCCTCGTGAATGGCCGACGGTTCAGGGTGCCCGCCGGTCAAAGATGGGGTCCTAGTAGCGGTAGTGTTCCGGCTTGTAGGGGCCGTCTTTCGGGATGCCGAGGTACTCGGCTTGCTCGTCGCTCATGACGGTCAGGTTCACACCGAGCTTGTCCAGGTGCAAACGGGCGACTTTCTCGTCCAGGTGCTTGGGCAAGGTGTAGACCTTGTTCTCGTAGTTGTCCGAGTTCTGGTGAAGCTCGATCTGCGCCATCACCTGGTTGGTGAAGGACGCGCTCATCACGAAGGAGGGGTGGCCGGTGGCGCAACCAAGGTTGAGCAGGCGGCCTTCGGCGAGCATCAGGACGCTGTGGCCGTCGGGGAATTTGAACAGGTCCACCTGGGGCTTGACGTTGGTGCGCTCGATGCCGGGAAACTTCTCGAGGCCAGCCATGTCGATCTCGTTGTCGAAGTGGCCGATGTTGCCCACGATGGCGTTGTTCTTCATCTTTGCCATATGGTCCACGGTGACGATGTCTTTGTTGCCGGTGGTGGTGATGAAGATGTCCGCGTCAGCGACGATATCTTCGATGGTGGTGACCTGGTAGCCTTCCATGGCGGCCTGCAGGGCGCAGATCGGGTCGATCTCGGTGATGATCACGCGGGCGCCTTGGCCCTTTAGGGATTGGGCGCAGCCCTTGCCCACATCGCCGTAGCCACAAACCACGGCGATTTTGCCGGAGAGCATGACATCGGTGGCGCGGCAGATTCCGTCCACGAGCGAGTGGCGGCAACCATACAGGTTGTCGAACTTACTCTTGGTGACGGCGTCGTTGACGTTGATGGCGGGGAAGATCAGCTCGCCGCGCTCGACCATTTGGTAGAGACGGTGCACGCCGGTGGTGGTCTCCTCGGAGACACCTTTGATGGAGGCAGCGACCTTGGTCCACTTGGTGTTGTCGGCAGCAACGGAGGCCTTGACGGTGGCCAGGAAGACCTGCCATTCCTCGGAGGCGTTGGCATCGGGCTCGGGAACCGAACCGGTGCGCTCAAACTCTTCACCCTTGAGAACGAGCATGGTGGCGTCGCCACCGTCGTCCAGGATCAGGTTGGGCAGGGTGCCGTCGGGCCAGGTGAGCATCTGCTCGGTGCACCACCAGTACTCGGGCAGGCTCTCGCCTTTCCATGCGAACACGGGCACGCCGGCGGGGGCGTCGATGCTTCCATTGGGGCCAACCAGAACAGCGGCTGCCGCGTGATCTTGGGTGGAAAAAATGTTGCAAGAAGCCCAACGCACTTCGGCACCCAATTCCACCAGCGTCTCGATCAGGACGGCGGTTTGGATGGTCATGTGCAAGGAGCCCGAAATGCGGGCGCCGGTGAGGGGCCTCGAATCACCGAATTCGGCACGTAGAGCCATCAGGCCCGGCATTTCGATCTCGGCCAGGTTGATTTCCTTGCGACCAAAGTCGGCCAGGTTGATGTCCGCGATTTTGTGGTCGCTAAGCAGATTCATGGTGGTGCTCATAGCTTTCTAGAGTCGTTTGGAGCCAGCGTCATTGCCAGCGGGATTGCCCGTATGGGCGTTAGGGTAAGTATGGGATGGCGGACGATCTTCAGTCCATGGGGACTTGGGCTCGCACGATGTACAGGGGTAGGGAGACGGGGGTTCCCGCTCCAGGTTGGGTGGGGCAGTACTGATCTTGCGACAGGTCGATGGTCGGATTTTCAAAGCCCGCGTGCAGAAGTGCGGCTTGCACATGCTCCGGGTGTAGACCCAGGTGGCGATCGCCGAGTTCGGAGTGCATCCACTCCTCTTTGTGGGGAGCGAGTTCCAGAATCACAGCCCTTCCACCGGGCTGGATCACCCTCCGCATCTCGGCCAATGCTGGACCCAGATTTTCCAAATGGTGCAATACCATGCCGGCGATGGCAGCGTTCAATTCCCCATCCTCTAGGGGCAAAGCATCAAATTCCCCAAGACGGTATTCCACGCGCACGGAATCGGGCAGGTGGCTGAGTTTGGCCTTGGCCTCATCCAGCATGCCCGGGCTAGGATCGATGCAAATCAAGCGGGAAGCAAACGCGGCCATGGAACGGGCCATGTAACCGGTGCCCGTGCCGATATCCGCCAGGGTCAACCCGCCTTCGAGCAAATTTGCCACGGCGCGCTGCCTCGCTTGTCCGTTCAGAAACAAGGCCCCGCGCTTTTCCCACTCGCATGCCATGGAATCAAAGAACTCGGTGCTCTCCTGGCGGCGCTCGCTGAGGATGGTGGCCATGCGCGCCTTGTCGGCTTCGTGTCCGGGCAGCCTTTTGAGGTCATCGCGCAGGGACATCCAGAGGCGACTGCCCAGGTGCCCATCGTCCATGCGTTGTTGTTCCAGGGCGGAGCGCAGCAAGATGGACGTGCCAAGACGGCGTTCCTGGAGCCATTCGCCCTCGCGCAGCACCCGCAGGTGGTTGGAAACCCGGCTCTGAGCCAGGTCGAGGGCCCGGGCCAGCTCACCGACGGACAGCTCCTCGCGCTCCAAGAGGGCGAGGATACGCAGGCGGATGGGATCCGCTAGCACCTTTAGCAGGTGGGGGAGGTCTGTGACGCTGGCTTGCACAGAGAAACACTACGTCATGATGTTCTGATGTACAAAAGGTCAAATCGAGAAAACCAAACAAAAGCCAGCTTCGGGACCGCCGCAGGGGGGGCTACTGTTGCCCTTGGTCCTTGCCGGGGTAGAAGTCGAGCTGATCGAGGGGCATCACGATGGAGGTCACCACATTGCCCACGTGGCTGGCCACGCGCTTGAAATAGCGCATGGTCAGGACCTGTCCCGCTTCGTTCACACCTTCGACCCGAAGCAGCTCCCCGACACGCTGATCGCACATCGTCAGGAAAATGTCTATCTCCTTGAGCAGGTCACGGGAGGCCTCCACGTCCTTGCCCTCAAAGAGGTGATAGGAACGCACCAGGAACCCGGAGATCTTGTCCTTCATGGAAATCAGCAGTTTGCGCTGCTCATCGCTCCCCAGGGAGGTGTCGGTGCAGCCCAGCTCGAATAGGTTCTTGGAGTAGTCGCCGATGCGTTCCGCATCCTTCACCAGACTCATAAGAACCAGAAGGGAAGGGAACGAACCCGCGCCGTGCACTGTGCCATGCACGACCAGGGCGCGACGCACCTGGATCTCGGTCCTGTTGATGCGCAAGTCGGTCGCGTACAGGTCCTCCCGGATCACGTCCGAGGTGGTACCGCCCAAGAGGGCGTTGGATGCCGCATCAAAAATGTGGCGTCCATCCTGGAGCATCTGAAGGAATTGCTTGTTGATTTCGTCAAGGCCCTGCGAGGAGCCACCGATGTTTTGTAGCCAGTCGAACATGATTAGAGTGTGCTCCTAGAAGAGCATATATCCAAGGAGGGGAAGAAGTACAAACACGCCGATCACGTAAGCCATGACCCAGAGTGAGTTCTCTTGGGTTTTCTTGGCCAATAGGCGCGAGAGTTTGATGGGGATCTGCCGCACGGCAGGGAAGGGGTAAAAGATCAAGACGCCAGCCACATTGAACAGCAGGTGAACCAGGGCGATGGTCAAACCAGCGCTGGTATCGGCTGCCTGGCTGGCTAAGATCGCCGTCACGGTCGTGCCGATGTTGGCACCGAGCATGATCGGGAAGGCGTTCTCCAGGGTAAGGACCCCAGCGGCGCACATGGGCACCAACAGGGAGGTGGTGATGCTCGAGGATTGAACAGCCATGGTCACAAGAACCCCGACCACGATGCCGACGAGACCGGACTTGCCGAGAGTCCTGTTCATGGCGCGCTCGAGCGGGCCGGATATCAAGACGCGCATATTTTTGGTGATGAAGATCAGGCACACGAAAGTGAGTACGACCCCCAGAACCAAAAGAGCGGTGGTCAGCGCATTGCCCTCCAGGCCCAACGCCTCAAGCGCGTTCTTTATGTGTTTTGATGCGATTTTGACGACCGCCTTGATGGGGCTTTTGAAGGATCCGTTGGCGGAGTCCGAAATGAACAGGCTGGTCAAGGATGTGGCCGACGTCTGGAGCACGCCGGTTGCCATTTCAAGGGGCAGCAAAAGCAGCACGCACATCAAGTTGAAGAAATCGTGCACGGTGGCTGCCGCAAAAGCGCGCCGGAATTCAGGACCCTGTCGAATGTGCCCAACGGACACGATGGTGTTCGTGATCGTGGTGCCGATATTGGCGCCCATGATCATGGGGACGGCGCTCTTCAGGGGCAGGGCGACAGTTTTGGCAGCACCCACGAGCCCCACGATGGTGGACGTCGTCGTGCTGGAGCTTTGCACCAGGACGGTGGCTAAGACCCCGACCGACAGGCCGGCGAAGGGATTTTCAACGCCGGTGAAAAGGTCGCCAGCGGCGCCTTTTCCGAAGGCTTTGATCGAACTGCCCATCAATTTAATGGCGATCAGGAAACCGAACAGCAGCAGCCCCACCAGAATCCAGCGAAGGAATATGAACAGGGGGCGGCCTTGTTGGGGAACCGTGGGAGTGGCTTCGGACATTGTGAAGAGGCGGAATGAGTGGGTTGGTAGGATTCTCAACCGGTGCAAGGGTGGCGGGCGAATGCCCCCAGCTCTTTGCATGGCGGGGATGTTACGGGTGCTCCGTTAAGTCCGAATTATGAAACCCGAGTTTTGTGGATTTGCCTTCTTCAACAGATCAAACCCGCCTCGGAGACACCGAGGCGGGCTCTTGATGGCAGGAAAGATCCCGCTCGTCGAGCCCTACTGGGTCACGGTCTCAAATTCCTCAAGATTGATGGACACAATCTCAACTTCCAGGTCACCACCGGGCAGATTCAAGGTGCAGGAGTCGCCAACGTGGCGCCCGAGCATTCCTTGGGCCAGGGGAGCTCGGTAGCTAACCACCGAGCAGCCGTGAACTTTTTCTTCATCCCAGGGACCAAGTAGTAGAACCTCGTTGAGCGTGCCCGTCTCGGTTTCCGTGTAGGAGACACGCGTACCAGGCGCGACTGTATCCTCAGGAATAGGAGCGTTCTCGATCAGGTCGGTGCTGCTCAGTTCCTCTTCCATAATCTTGGCCCGCGAGGTCAGATTACGCTGCTCCTCGATGGCTGCTTCCCATTCGGAGTTCTCCGACAAATCACCAAAGGAGGCTGCCTTGCCGATGGCGGCTTCGTTCTCGGGGATCTTCACATCCATGAGCAATTTGAATTCGGAACTGCGTGAGGCGAGACCCATCTTGGTGGTCCAAATGGTGGAACCAGCCCAGAAGGGGCCGCCTTGCGTCGCGAAGAAGTGACGGTCGATCTTGAGCGCAAGACCGGTGATCAGGTGTTCGAACTCGGAGTCGATTCCACGGCCGCACTGGGCGTCAATGCCACGCAGAGCTTCCGCGTCCGCGTCGGCGAGCAGGGTCGCCAGCAGGGGGCTTTCGCCCTTGCATAGCAATTGGGTCAACCGCGTGGACACACGCGTCAAATGGGCTTCGCCGCGGCGTGCCTGGAACAGGTGACTGGCCAGGGACAACAGGGACTGTGCGCGCTGAACCGGAGTGGGGAAACCATCGCCGAGTTCGCCGTTCTCGATCTTGGCGGCCAAGGTGACCAGTAAGGAGGGCGCACGCATCGGACGTGAAAGAAGAACGGCATAAACACCGCGCACCTCCTCTTCGAAACCGCCCCTCAGGTAGACATCGACTAGCGGGCGAACCATGCCCTTGGCAGCGTGCTGCAGGTGCTCCACACAGATCTTCATCCAATCCTCACCAAACAATTCGGGCAGCAGGGCGATCGCGCGCTCCTGGTCCTTCAAGGTCGGCATGGCGCTGAACAACTTCCAGATCTCGGGAGATTCCGAGGGGTCGGTGGGGGTAGGAAGTTCGGCGATCGGACGCAGCAATTCCAGGGCGACCTCGGGGGTCTCGCCGCGTTGATCACGTAGGAACAGCCACACGGCCAAACGCTCTTGTGGCAGCTCGTTTTCGGGAATAGCGGCCTCTTCGAGGGCGGCAAGACCCAGTTCGGCGAGGGCCTCATCGGGGGTGTGCCCGACGAATAGCTCTTTGACCTTGGTGTGCATGGCCGAAAGGTTCGGCGCCAACTTAAGGGCGCGCTCCAAGGTTGCAGTGGGATCTTTCGCATCGATGAGGCGCGTGACCACGGCTTTCTTGGCAGAGCCATTCACTTCGAACCATTCAGAGTTCTCAGCGAGTTTGCGCGTCTTGCGCCACCACGCGGACCAAGCGCTGCCCTCAATACCAATTCCCATCAGGGCGTTCCTGATTTGGGCGCTGTTGGCCTTGCCGCTGTGACGACTCACGACAGCTTCCAGCACGTCGAGGGGTTCGGCCTTGGCTTGTTTCTTGCAACCCTCCGGGTCGCGGAAAAACTTCGCGCGCAGATCGGCTTCGGGAAGCACGGTAAAAATATCCACGGCGGTGCTCATGGGGAAGCGATCCTTGCGGCCGTTGTGGAAACGGACTTCGACCTCCATGTCTGCGGGCATGACGTCGGTCACGACGCCCAGCCCCCAACCGCCAGGGTGCAGGATTACGGTGTCATCGACCAGGGCGCACATCTTGGCGAACTGACGCCAAGGGCCGCGCAGGTCGGCGGCGCCGGCTTGCAACCCTGCGAGCTCGCAGTAGGGCTGCCACCATTTCTCTTTGGACCAACCTTCAGCGGCAAGCTCCATCAAGAGTTCGGTCAACTCGGCAGGGTTGCCACCAGCGATCAGGGTTTCCCCGAGCAGCCGCGCACCATCCGCCGGGCGATCTTGCTCGCGCAGCTTTTTGGCGTGTTCCACCACCATGCCCATGCAGCGGGCGATACGTTTCTTTTCGCCGGCTACCTTGAGGGCTTTGAGGAGGTCATCGATCGGCTGAAGTTCAGCGATCTGTTCCTTCCAAACTTCATCGAAGGCATCCCATTTTTCACGGGCGACGAGGATTGACAGTGTCATAGCTAGGGCATTGGGTAACGCTGGGTTAGTCGCTTTTTCCTTCCCGCGAAAAATGGAAGAAAAAGGTCGCGCCTCCGCGCAATCCCATTGGACCACTACGGAGGCGTAAACATATTGTGCATGGGAACGGGGTCTGGTTCCAGCCTCCAATCTAGGAAGTCGAATAACACGTCCCGAAGATGCTCAGGATCGAGATCAGTCGCCCACCGAAACAAGGGCGCCCTTGAGGTACGCACTGCGGGGGAATTCGGGGCGCTGGGGGTGGTCCGGGGAGGCCCCCCAGACGTTCAGCAGGCGAATGGGACGCTCAGCCCGGCGTGCGGCCTGGAAGACAATGCCCAGGAAACTGGGCAAATCCAGGGCGCCAGAGCAGGAGAAACTGGCCAAAAGGCCCCCGGGCGCCAGGCCCTCGAGGGCCAGGGTGTTGAAATCGGAGTACTTGCGCTTGCCTTCCTCCATGTTGCCATGGCCCCGAATCAGCTTGTGGGGGTCTAGAATGACCAGGTTGGGCCTGGTTTTTTCCCCGGGAAGGGCGCGCAGCACGTGGAAAGCGTCCGCATGCTCGCAACGCACATCCAGCCCGTTGCGTTCAGCGGCTTCCTGGGCACCTTCCAAGGCCACCTCGTCCAGATCGACCGCATGCACCCGGCGGGCTCCCGCCTTGGCCGCGTTCAGGGCAAATCCTCCTCGATTGCAGCACAAATCGAGCACGTTGCGGTCCCGGGCCAGGGCGGCGACCCTCTGACGATTGTCCCTTTGGTCGCAGAACCAGCCGGTCTTGTGCCCGGTGGCGCTCATGACGGGGAAGTTCAGTCCATTCTCGTCGATCCAGATTTTGGAGGGCGCCACCCCATCTAGGGCGGGTTTCGACCCCTCGGCGGTTGCGGCCCCCTGGGGGAAACGGTGCAGCACCTTGCAGCCAGGAATCAACTCCCCCAGGGCCCATTCCACATCCTCACGCATGTTCCAGAAGCCCAATGAGTGGTACTCACAGACGAGCGTGCCTGCGAAATGGTCCACGATGAGGCCCGAAAGATCGTCCCCCTCCGCAAACACAGCTCGCCAGGCGTCGGTGGTCTCCGGCAGGCGCAGAACCCGGCGGCGCAGGCGCAGGGCCTCGGACAATTTCTGTAGCAGAAACTGCTTGGGGTGGTCCATGGCGGACTTCCGACCCCGGTTCAGCACCCGCAGGCGGATGTCGCTGGCCCCATTATAGAGGGCGTGCCCGGCAAATCGATCGCTGGCGTCGATGACCTCGACCAAACTGCCATCGCTGAGGCCATGGGTGTGCTCGACCTGACGGCCAAATACCCAGGGTCCGGGGGGCAGACGGTCGGCGAGCATACGTACTACGGGAAGCTTCATGGGCGCAGGGTAGCGCAAGGGACGCAGTATTGCGACGGCCCGTGTGGGATGCGTAGTCTTGGGGGGCCAGCCATCCTATGCTAGTGCACCCCGGGCAAGCTCCCTGCCCCAACCCCCCAAATTGCAATCATGATCGCTTCTCTGTTCCTGCAAAGCGTCGCCCTGGTGGGCGGTACCGTGCATTCCATGGTCCCTGGCCAGGCTCCCGAGGCACAGACCATATGGATCGAAGGCCAGACCGTCCGGGCGGTGGGGGTCAACCTGGCCCTGCCCGAGGACTGCGAGCAGATCGACATTCAGGGCCTACACGTCATTCCCGGGTTGATCGATGGCATGGTCAACCACGATCCTGAGCACGACGCGCTCTACCTGGCATCCGGGGTGACCTTCGTGCGAGACTCCGGCAATGATCTGTCGGGAATCCTGACGCAGAAGCAATCCCTCCACCGGGATCACACTCCCGGCCCGGACCTGTTCGTTTGTGGCCAGGTCTTCGATGGCATGCAGAGTTCGATGACCGATGCCCTGCGCCTCGCCAACGCCGAGGTCGTGCCCCCGATCATCTCCGGCATCCTCGGAAAGCTGAAAGAGGTCGATGCGCACCTCGACTACTTGTCATTCATGGCGACCCTGCCCAAGGAACCTTGGCAGGCCCTGGTGGGGGAGGCTCGCAAGAACGGACTGCCCGTGTGGGGGCCGCTTCCCAACGGTGTCAAGTTGGAGGAGGCCACCAGGACAGGCCAAATCGGTTTCTTTGGCCTGCAGGCAGCCCTGCCCGCGGACATCGATTGGCGAGCGGCGACCCCGGAGGACCTGGCGCCCCAGTTGCGAATCCTGGCGGATTTCGGGGCTGGCATGACGCCTATCATGAATGGATATGCACGCATGTTGAGCCACCACAATCCGGAGGAGTGCATGGCTTGGCTCAGTCCCTTGTATGAGTCCCCGTGGTTGGTGGAGCGCGATCAGTGGCAGCAGGGTTTGCAAGGCGAGGCGCGGGCCAGCCTGGAGCAGATCGCGGATCTGCAGAGCCGCACGCTGCTGAAAATGCACCAGGCAAAAGTTGGACTCTTGCCCGGGAGCGCAGCTCCGAACTCCTGGATCATGCCCGGCAAGGGCCTCATCGATGAGCTGCTCCTTTGGGCTGCTGCCGGAATTCCCAATGGCGACGTGCTGGCTTACGCCACCAGCGGTGCCGCCGACAAACTTGGAGTGCATGGCCAACGCGGCAGCATCGAAGCGGGAAAGATGGCGGACTTGGTTGTGCTCGGGTCTGATCCACTCAAGAGCCTCAGAACGCTGGAGCGGCCCGAGATCGTGGTGCAACGCGGCCGCGTCTTCGAACGTCCGGCATTGATGGAACGCCTGGACAACCTGGCCACCATTCAGGCCAAGGTTCGCGAAGAGCTTTCCCGGGAGATTGAAGTGGCGCCGCCCAACGTGACCGAGGGGGACCTCGTGCTCCAGGGACAGGCGGAAACCTATGCACTCGGAAGCCGCATTGCAGTCGAGCATTTCATGGTGCGTCGCCTGGGGCAGGATCGCTGGGTCTATGCAACCCGCATGATCTATCCGGCGACCGCACGGGAAAAGGGCCGCGAGGTCCAGCTTGCGCAGATCATCCACAAGGACCTGCTCGAACAATTCGACCTGCGCATTTCCGACGTGGGCTTGCAGACCCCAGACCTGGGTCCCCAACCGGAGCCTGCCTCTGCCGACACGTCAGAAAAAGTCGTGAACCCGGACCAGGCCCAAAAGGACGCGGCGAAAGCCAGCCAGGCTGAAGCCGGGAAAGCCCTGAATATCATGCAGGTTCGGGGGCGTCTCGTCGAAGGCACCAAGATCCTGAGTATCGAACGCCGCCTGGATGGCATGTTCCTTTCCAATCTGCGCGTGAAGGACACCCTGGCCTCCATCGACGTCTCCCTCATTCTCAACGGTTTGATTGCGGCGCGCCACTTCCCCCAAGGCCCCAGTTTTGTGGTTTCCTTCGAAGGCCAAGCCCTCGAGCCATTCACCGACAAGTGGTTCCTCGGCATCCGCGAAGAAGATCACCTGATCCAATTGCGTACCACCCAAGGCAATCTGGCCTTTGGCTTTGACAGCGCCGGTCGACCCCTTTTCGCGGCCCGCGAGCAGGGCAAGTCACGCCTGTCCGCGATCCTTCTGGACGACGTGAGCACCTTCGGTGGGCCCGGATTGGGATTGCCCCCGGTTCGAGTTTACCGGCAACCCCCGGCGGAGGCGTCCGCTCCAAAATAGGGGGGCCACTCGCGCTTCTTCACGTTAGCATGGGACGCCTGGGCCTTGGATGGCCCTCGCGCGAACCATGGAACCTGAGCCCAAAACCGGACCCTATCCCACGGGGCGTTGCGTCAGCGATGTCAACGCCCGGGTGCCGGTCGCGCACCGCGGCGAATTCGAGCCCCTGGAGTTGGGCCCGCTCAAGGTGTGGCCGCCGGTCATCCTGGCACCCATGGCGGGCGTGACGAATCTTCCCTTCCGCGCCATCTGCCGCGAGTACGGTGCGGGTTTGTTCCTTTCCGAAATGATCACCGCGCGCGGCTTCCTGCTCGGCAATCGACTTTCGGTTTTGCTGGCATCCTCGGACCCCAGCGAGAGTCCCCGTTCGGTTCAGGTGTACGGGTCGGACCCCAAGGACTTGGGCGAAATGGTGCGCGCACTTGTGGACGAAGGCGTGGACCATTTAGATATCAATTTTGGCTGCCCCGTACCCAAGGTCACACGTTCAGGCAATGGCAGCGCCGTGCCCGTGAAACCTCGTTTGATGGCGCGCCTGCTCGCATCCATGGTGCGCAATGCTGGTGAAGTGCCCGTTACGGTCAAGATGCGCAAAGGCATCGACGAGGACCTCATCACCTACATGGAAGGTGGTCGGGTCGCACAGGAGGAAGGCGTCAGCGCGGTCGGCCTGCACGGACGCACCGCATCCCAATTGTACTCGGGCGTGGCCGACTGGAATTGCATCGGAGAGTTGAAGGCCAGCCTGCAGATCCCCGTGCTTGGCAACGGCGACATCTGGGAGAGTTGGGACGCCTTGCGCATGATGCGCCAAACCGGCTGCGACGGTGTCATCGTGGGGCGCGGCTGCCTGGGCCGTCCCTGGTTGTTCCGCGAACTTGCCGATGTTTTTGACGGCAACACGCCGAATGATCCGCCGAATTTGAATGAGATCGTCGGAATCATGGAAGACCACGCGAGACGCCTGTGCGGTTTCTTCGGTGAAGCCATGGGCATGCGCCAGATGCGAAAATGGGTGGCTTGGTACACCAAGGGTTTCACCGGCAGTGCGGGGCTTCGTTCGGGATTACGCCATTTGGATCACCAAGAGCAATTACGGCCCCTTTTTGACGGGGTCGACCTGATGGAGTTTTTCCCGCGTCGAGCTTTGCGCGTGGGCCGCGCCAAGGGCAGCAAACAACAGCGCGTCAAATTGCCGGATGGTTTTTTGGAAAACCGTGCCGATGACACACCGCCCAGGGGGCCCCATACCCTGGCGGAGATTGAGGAGTGGGAGCGCAGCCTGCAAGGCGGCTGATACCTGACAATTCCATGCAAGACAACGCCCAAAAATACGCCGGAGCACCGGTTCATGAACTGGTAATCATCGGCGCAGGCGCTGCTGGTCTGTGGGCTGCAGCGGCTGCTGCCAAGCGCGGTGTACAGGTGCTCGTGCTTGAAAAAACCCCACGCTCTGGAACAAAAATCCTGGCCAGTGGAGGGACCCGTTGCAACCTGACCACGACTCTGGACGCTACTTCCGCCGCCGCGCTCTTCGGCAACAAGGCCGCCCGCTTCCTGCGCTCCGCTTTTGACAATCTGCCCCCCGCCAGCGTGCGCGAACATTTCGCTGGGCTGGGCGTCTCTACGGTGGAAGCGCCCCTGGAGAAGATCTTCCCCGGTAGCCAAAACGCAAAGGACGTGCGCGATGCGCTGCTGAGTGACGCCCTCGAAGCTGGGATCACCATCGCCTACGATTCTCCGGTCACAGGCGTGGTCAAAGCCTGTGCCGTGGCGCCCGGAGCCACGCGCTGGTGCTTGTCTGTGCGAGGGCCGGAAACCATCGCCGCCCATGGTGTTCCCGGCTGCGGCGGCGAAAAAGTCGATGATGACTCCGGCTTCATCTTTGCCGACCATGTGTTCATTTGTTCGGGAGGCACAAGCGTTCCAGACTCTGGCACGACCGGGGATGGCTACGAGTGGCTCGAAAAATTGGAGCTAACCATCACGCCACCCGTTCCCGCGTTGGCGGCTTTGACCAGCCCCGACAGCTGGGTTCATGAGCTTTCCGGGATATCTCTCGATCCATGCAACGTGCGCCTGCTCGATGCCAAAGGCAAACGCCTTGGCGAGCGCATGCGTCCCGTATTGTTCACCCACAAGGGGCTTTCAGGCCCGGGAGCCATGGACCTGTCCGGCCATGTGGCGCGGGGGCTTCAAGAGGATTCCACCACACGCTTCATGGTCAAACTGGACCTGGTGCCCGAACTTGCGCCCGATGAGTTGCGGGACATTTTGGTCGAAGGTGCTGGCCGAAGCGGGCGGCCCGCCCTTGGCGCGCTGCTGCCCGTATCGCTCCCGCGCCGCCTGCTCGCCGCCGTCGCCAACGCCGCCGGCCTCTCCGAAGATGTCATCAAGCGCGGCGCCATGCCGCAGCTTTCCAAGTCTGCGCGCCACCAGTTCGTAGAAGCGCTCAAAGCCCTGCCGGTTCGCATCGATGGCACGGGTGGCTTCGATCAGGCCGAGGTGACCCGCGGGGGCCTTTCGCTCAAGCACGTAAACCCTCGCACCATGGAGGTCAATGGACAGGGCGGGCTGTATGTCTTCGGGGAAATGCTTGACCTGGATGGCCCGATCGGCGGGTTGAATTTCCAGGCAGCTTTCGCCACGGCGCAATTGGCCAGCGAATCGTTAGGAGCGTGAAACTACTTCTTGTTGAGGGTTCCCATACCTTCTAGAACCATCACCCAAATCGATCGCACAGCCCTTTCACCCTGGGCCAAGTAGGCGCGCCGATTCATGGCGGCCTCACGACGTTTCTTCTTGGTGCGCAGTAGTTTTTGCCCCTTCTCCATCCATTTCTTCCAACCCTTGGAGCTGGGCAATTTTAGTTTGACCTGTGCTGGAGTGGATTCGTTTTGTTCCCAAAGATCCGATAGTAGATCCTCCGTGCCGCCATATCCCGCATCCAAAACGGGCGTGCTTTGCAGGTAGCAGCGGGCGAGGGCTTCCTGCAAAGCCCTCTGGCGCTGAATGGGTACGTAGAGTTTTTCGATGCGCTTGTAGAGCGGATCTTGCTTGCGAACCGGCGCCACGAAACTCTTCCAGTCGTTCTCTAGAGTGTGCAACAGACCCAAGCATTCCACATCGGGCATTTCGATTTTTCGGCCCGAGGACCAAGCATCGAAAAGACTGATCCCCGGATAACTATGGCCCGATCGAATGGCATAGGTGTGGGCAAAAGCTCGATGGGTGTCGACCAAGCTGCCATCATCCAAGTGGGATTGACAAATGGCCTCGGCCAGATCCAAGTCGGGAAGGAAACCCGCGAGCCCGTTCTGGAAAACCACTTCAGGGTCATTGGGGGGCCCGGTACTCTCGACGGTTTGGGTGGCGTAGTTGTATTGCCAAACGGAATGCAGCCGGCGCGCGGGCTTCCAACCCAGCAGCGATTCGTACTGAGCTTTGTACTCCGCGGAGTTCGGATCCTGGGGTACTCGCGGGATGGGCTGCGCGGGAGCGTGAATCTCTGGATCGAAGGAAGGACCCGGCGTAGCCTTGGGCCAGTCGTAGGGGTCCTTGTCCAAACTACCCTTGATAAATGCGATCAGAGTGTTTTGAAAACATGGCAGTTGCCGCGCTTCGGAGGAAAACCACTCGGCGGCCCTGTCTTGGTCCTTGCTGGACAAGCGCTTCCATGCGGTTTTCAGCTGCTTGTCGGTGTAACCTTTGGCCTGCTCCGCGGCTTCTTGAATCGCAGGGGTAGCAGCCAAAGTGTCAGGCCCCAGCGCGCACAGCAAAGGAATTCCAAGGGTCGCGGACAGGGACCAGCACCAAACTTTTTTCCAATCGATCATGCACCTATCCTGACAAGCAATCGCATGGCTGGGGCATCAAAAAAAAGGGGCGATCCAAAAAGGATCGCCCCAGGCACGTTGGGATTTGGATCAGGGTGCCCAAATCCCGCGACGGCGTTGGAGGGGGGGGCCGTCGCTTTAGAAGAGTTGTCGTTGAGTGCGAACCCGGAGGCCCTTTGAGGGCGTGGGCAAACCGCACATGCCTCACGCACAAGGAGGGGGTCAAAGGGCGGCCAGGCCGCACGACTTCTCTTCCGCACACCTTCAACCTACCCCGGAATGGGGTCGGGGGGGCGGAATCTGCAAGTTCCCGGTGGCGAGATCGCCCAGAAGCCCCAAAAAGGGGCTCAATGGGTGTTTTTTACTCCGAGGAACGGCGTCTTTTGGGCTTGGACCGTCTGCGGCGACGCCGGGTTCCCTTCCTCAGGCGGCGCTGCTCGCCCTCGACTTCGTCCTCATCGGCAGACATGGCTCGCCGGTGGCGAGCCACCCAACTCTCAAAGATGTCACGCCCCTTGCCGCGCGCCTGGGCGGACAAGCCAAACAGATCCAGGGCTTCGTCAAACTCCTCATTGCGTGCGAACAGCAAGGGACTGAAGCGGCTGCCTTTCTCCTCGGGATCCAGAACCGTTCCCTTGTGGAACCCGGGCTGCATGGCGATCAAACGATTGGCCCGGGTGAATTCCTTACGAGACAGGCGCGCCCGTTGTGCCAGGGGTTCGATCATCTCCCAAGCCACCTCACGCCAGTTGGCATCCAGCGCAGTCCCCATGCGATCTTCCGCATCCGGGTCCATCTCATCCAATACCAGGGGCAAGTACAGAACCGCCATGCACAGGGCCATGGAAGGTTCGTAACCCTGGGCCACGCGGCTGTCCAAGGCCTCCAACAGGGAGAAGAAGTGGCGCGACTCCCGGGATTGATCCCGCGCGTGTGATCGGTAGTCTCCGATGAAGTCCGCATGGTCAGGCAGCAACGCATTGAGCGCTCCACAAGCCCAGAGCATGCGAAACGCCCCCTGGCCGGTACCCGCCCGCAACAGGCGCAGGATTTCTTCGAGCACGCGGGGTGGTGCGGAGCGGCGCAGATCCGGGGCCACCTCGCACATGGCATCCCAGGTTTCATCCTCGATTTCGAAGTCCAGGCGGGTGGCAAATTTCACCGCGCGCATGATGCGCACCGGGTCCTCGGACAGCCGGCGGAAGGGGTCTCCAATCGTTCGCAACAACCGGTCCCGCAGGTCATCCAAACCATCCACGTAATCGATCACCTCCATGGTGGAGGGGTTTAGGAAGAGACCGTTGACAGTGAAGTCCCGGCGGCGTGAGTCCTCTTCGGCGGTTCCAAACTCGTTGTCCTCCCGAATCAGGAGGTCGTCGTCCTTGCCGCGCGGCTCCGGCTCCCGGCGAAAGGTCGCCGTTTCGCAGATGCGATCCCCGTAGTAGATGTGCACCAATCTGAAGCGTCGCCCAATGATCCGACCATTGCGGAAGAGGCGGCGGATGGCCGAGGGACTGGCGCTGGTGGCCACATCAAAGTCCTTCGGTTCGCGGCCAATCAGCAGATCGCGCACGCAGCCTCCCACGAAATAGGCTTCGTGCCCGTGGCGCTGCAGCCTCTTGACCACGCGACGGGCATCCAGATCCAAGGCCTTGGGATCGATGGAATTCGCCTGGAAGCGGGAACCTTGGGGACGAGGTCGGGGAGGGGTCATGGGGGGGTTAGCAGGGACAAGGAATCCGGACCGGCCCGCATGCCCTTGACCGCACCACCATACAGCCAGACCCCCCGGTTGGGGAGTGCCGGCAGCCAGGGACATTTCGAGAACTTGAAAAGTGTGGGGTTTGCCCGCTTGCCGACCGTGGATGAGGTCGATACAGTCCGCGTCCCAAATAGGGCTGTAGCTCCAATGGTTAGAGCGACTGATTCCAAATCAGTAGGATCGGGGTTCGAGTCCCTGCAGCCCTGCCACCTCTTTTCTGCCCTCGGGCAAGAAGACGGCATGCGGTCCAACCCGCCCAGCCGGCCAATTGAGGGAGGCAACGGTACCCAGGACTATTTTTCGAATGTTCCCCCCCGGCCAAAAAAACAACGAAGACGACTCCCTCGAGCCTCAAATTGGCCACGAGGAGGGGAATTTCGAAGGTGCCATCGACCCCTCCGACCTGGAGGACATGGGCTTCGAGGACGATGAAGAGGGGGGCGAAGGCGACGACGAGGAAGAAGAAGAAGGCGAGAGCGAAGATTCCGAGGACGCCCCCAAGGCCAAACCCAAGAAAAAGGTCAGGAAGGGCGAAGAGGACGAGGATGAGGAGATCGCCCACCCGAACACGCCCGTGCCTTCCAAGAAGGTCATGCTGAACGCCCTGGAATGGGCATTCTCAGGTGAGGACAGCGTGCCCGATGGCCTGCTTGAGAGGTACGCCGATCACGCAATTTTGCTGCTCAAGACCAACCGGGAGCTGAATCTAACTGCCATCCTGGACCCCAAGGAAGTCGCAGCCAAGCACTACCTGGACTCCTGGCGCCTGACCAAACTTTTGCCCCTCATGGCAAAAACAGTGCTCGACCTGGGTTCCGGTGGCGGCTTCCCCGGCATCCCGCTGGCCCTGGCGGAGCCCATGCTCTCCATGGTGCTGTGCGAATCCCAACCCAAAAAAGCGGCCTACATCGAAAAGGCCGTGAAAGCCTGCGGAGTCTCAAACGCGCGCGTCACCTCCGAGCGTGCCGAGGAATGGCTGACCAATGAAAAGGTCAACATGGTCATCATCCGCGACGTTTCCTCCGTGCGTGAGAACATCCGCACCCTGCGCAAGGTGCGCCACGCCATGCGCGACGTGGTCATGCTCAAGGGCAACTCCTGGTCCCGCGAACTGCGCGCCGCCGAA
>JAAETM010000303.1 GCA_024228395.1 bacterium
CGCAGGAACCCACGGACATCGCCGAAGCTTCGGCGGTAGACCTCGCCAAGCCCGAGGAAGATCCCGCGACCAGGGCGTCGGTGACAAAAACCGCCGAACCCAACGAGGACCGAACAGGTCGCGAGGAAAAACCTGTCGGAACCAAGACTGAGCGAATCCATGGAACCATCGTTCTGCCCGATGGAACCCCACTTCCCGGAGTTCGCATCAAAGCGACCCGTGACGCTTCGTCACACGCAATCCGGTCCCGTGCTGACGAATTAGGCCGCTTCGAAATCCCGGGGTTGGTTGCTGGAGACTATACCCTTTGCTTGAGCAAGAATGAGATCCTGCCCATCCTGGGCCAACCCACATTTTCGACGGGTGAAGATGCGGTTCGAATCGAGGTCAACGCCCGACTGGTGACTCTACGGAACATGGGAGCCAATGGAGAGCCCGCCCCGTTAGCTTCGATTCGCTTCACCAACATGCTCAACCCTGGTTTCGGTTCCATGAAAACATTCGGTTCGCCCAAGGAATCGCTCGACCGCATTCTCCTGCTAAGTGATCATTTCGTGGTGCGCTCCACAGACTCCGCCGGTACCGACTACTTCGGAATCATCGAACCGACATACGCCCCTGGCCATTCCGTTCTGGATCTCACGCCCAACTGCCCTTCCTTCGGCGGCCTGGTCCTGCGCATTCAGCAGCCGGCACTGCCTTCCGACGCCGCGCTCATCCTTAATTCGCTGATCCGAAACGGGGACGGTTATTCGATCGTGACGTCGCCCGCCAAGGTCCACGACGGAATGATCGAGTTTGCGGTCAGGGGTCTATTACCCGGTGAGTACAAGCTCGAGCTGGAACTCGAGAATGCGTCGACCGTTTCACTGGATACCCCCGAAGTGGAGCTAACGATCGACGCCGGAAGCCTTCACGAAGTCGATCTTGACACATCGATCGGCGGAGTACTTAAGATCCTCATCCACACGTCCGTCCAACTGGATTCCCGCAGCTTTTCCCGCACCGAAATTCGTGGGCGCGAAGATACGGAGTGGACACCCCTATGGCTCAGGACAACGGAGAAGTTCGACGACGGCAGTAGTTCGGTCGGTTCGCACTTCCAGGCTCTCATTGGAGGGCCTGCTGGGGTCAGCGCTCCGATCAATCCGGGCCACTACGTGATCCGTTGCTCTCGAGAAGGACATCGGCCCGAAGAAATTTCAGTGCAGGTCGTAGCCTCCGAAGTCGAACTGATCGAAATCACTCTACACCCGGAGTAGATTGCAGCGCCGCACACCCGGCTTTGGTTCCTCCGCAAGAGAGGGCGGCACGTCTCGCTAGTCAAATCGCACGGACAAGCCATCGCTGAAGTTAGAAGTGCTACCCGGGTTCTGATCCCGATACCACGCCTGGAAATTCCAGGTTTCACCCGGTTGAACCGCCACGGGGCCCAGGGAGGTCGGCACATCGTTCAGGTCCAACGCATAGTCCATAACGCCCGCAACTCCTGAGTCTTGCAGGGAGAGCAGATGGCGTCCGATCGATAAGCCGCCGCCGAGGCACAGGTTGCCCTGTGAACCGCCTGGGTTCGCCACGAACCCCTGCCCGGGCGAGTTCAAGAAATAGCCGAAGACTCCGGGCGGCAAACCACCCACGTGCAGGCCAAAGTCATTGACCGCCACGAACGGGGAACCCGTATCTGAAATGAACGCGAACGATCCAGCCGAATTGGGTGAAGTCGGATTGCAGTAGTTCGTAATCTCAGGACCAATCGAAAACGTATAGGAAGCCCCCGATTGGAACCAGAAGTTGATGTCTTCGTCCCCATTCACACCGGAACTCGTGCTGTCCTCACTCATCGCCCCCACGATCACACTATTCCCTGAAACACCCACACTGAATCCGAATTGATCCCCCGCGTCCGTGTTGCTCGCCTTGAGGTAAGCGAGCTGATTCCAAGTCCCAGCGGTCCCTTGAAAAAGATAGGCCGCCCCCGCCCCGGATGCCGAGTCGTCCGATCCATCGCCATCCACCCCCGTGCTCCCACTAGCTTCCTGGTGCGCCCCGATCACCACGCGGTCCCCATCAAGCGAGACAAAGCCCCCGAAGTGATCCGAGCTCCCGGTGTTGCTTGCCTTTAGGTAAGCCTCCTGAACCCAGGACACACCGGATCTGCGAAACACAAAACCCGCTCCCGAGTCTAGGGCGAAGTTGTTCATGCCGTCGCCATTGACCCCTGTGCTGTCGCTGTCTTCGCCCGATGCCCCCACAACCAAGGCGAACCCCGACATGGAAATCGAAGCACCGAAAAGATCGCTCGTCCCCGTGTTGGACGCTTTCAGATACGCCTCATGGCTCCAGTTGCCAAGCACTCGTTTGTACACATACACCGCGCCGGAAGCGCCAGCTCCGTTGTTGAAGTGATCTCCATCCACCCCCATCGCGGAACTGTCCTCCCCCCGAGCCCCAACCGCCACGCGATCCCCGGAGATAGCAACGGAAGATCCCAGGGCATCGGCCGCATCCGTATTGAATGACTTGATATAAGCCTCCTGGCCCCAGCCGCCTCCCGAGTTCCAAAAGACATAGGCAGCGCCCGAGTTGGGAGCGAAATCATTGCCGCCGTTCCCGTTCACTATGGTTGCGTTGCTGTCTTCTCCGTCAGCACCCACAACGAGCCCTCCGCCGGAGATGGCCACGGAGTGTCCGAAATAGTCCATCCCTCCAGTGTTAGAGGCCTTGATGTACGTCTCCTGACCCCACACACCCGCGATCCTTCGAAACACGTAAACGGCCCCCGAGTCGGGCGCCAAGTCGTTGGTCTCATCCCCATCGACCCCCGTGCTGTTGCTGTCCTCAAGGTGAGCCCCCACGACAACCCGATCGCCCGAAACAGCTACTGAGTAGCCGAATTGGTCACTATGGCCCGGTGTCGAAGCTTTCAAATACGCCTCCTGAGCCCAAACGCCGCCGGTCTTCCGAAAGACATAGGCGGCTCCCGAATCGAAGAGCGAGTTGTCGCTGTCATCACCATTCACACCCGCACTCGCGCTATCCTCATGCCGCGCTCCAACCACGGCAAGGCTGCCTGAAATGGCCACGGAACAGCCAAAACGATCGTTTGAGCCTGTGTTCGAAGCCTTGAGATAGGCCTGCTGCGCAACAGGATCCACGGTCAGCGGATAGCTAGCTTGGGACTCGTCGATGAGGATTCTGAGCGAGCTTCCGCTCCCTGCCAAGGTTGCGGGGCAGTCCTTTCCCGTCGAATCAAAAACACGGAGCCCTGAGTAAGTTAGCACCGACTGGCCGTCAGCATTCACAAAAGCAACCGCGCCACTCCCCGGAAGAACCTCCACCAACAAGGATCCGAGAACCGAAAGCTCGATGCAAAGCAGGTCCTTTTGGTCGCTCCGCTTCCCCGGCCGACTGTGCAACGTGAATCCATGCTCCAATCCACCCACACCATTGATGTACCACTCACTTAACCCCGAGGACCACTCGTAGGTCACCCGGTTGTCCACGACCTCCACTTTTGCGCACCCAGAAATAGTGGGCATGGCGCGGTCAAAACCAAGCGAGCGCAGCTGAAGTCCCCAGGTCCAAGCGCCCTCATCTGGAACCACGCGAAATCCCTGACCATCGAAATGCGTCGACCACCCTTGCCCGGGATTCCTAGCTTCAAAACCGAACTGATTGTCCGACACTCGATGCATCGAAGACTCGTGTGCGTCTTGAATGCGGACCCAGTCCTGCCCTTCAACACCATTTGCGGGCAATCCGAATCCAGACGATTGCACCGACTGGATGGCCACAACAATGGCCAGAGAAAAGTGGAGGCCGCCTGCAGCGACAACAAAACGTGTCATGACAGTGAGTGTTCTTGGGAGAAGAGAGCTGGCACCCTTGGAGCGAGCCAACCAGGGCTCGGACGCGAACCCTGATAGACCCAGCTTACACGTCCACGCGCTTTTCACTGGGTTTCAGGGTTCTATGCCCCCCTGAGCCTCTTGGAGGCCGTGCCGGGCCTGGCCTGCCAGCCGGGAGAGGAAGCACCACGCATCTACTCGGTCTTCCCATGGGCGCTCGCTTCTCTATTCCGCGGTTGACGGCGTGGCGCCAAGTATGGAGTTCGTCTTCTATCCATGCCACATGGGCCGATCCACAACCCATTGGGTTGCAGGGCTAACTGGTACTTTCTTGCAGAAAAAGTGAGGGTGGGGCTCTTCTTTGCGAACTGCGTGCGCGCTCTGTACCCTGCCCAGGTCGACGCCAGTCGCCCACATAACCCGGCCACTCAGTCGTTCAGCTTCGCAACGTTGAGGTGGCCTAGAAGGTCGCGCTCAATCCGTTGGAAAATTTGGATGAGCCCGCGCCTGAGGGTGTGTCGCGATACCAACACTGAAAGTTCCAAGTGTCGCCGGCCATGATGATGAAGGGGACCGTGTTGGGGATAGTGTCAGGAGCGTCAAATCCAAGGCCGGTTGTCGAAGTACCAGAAGCGTTGATCATGGTGCCGGAAGCATCGAAGCCGCCAATGGAATTCATCATGGTGCCTGCCACGTTGTAGCGAAAGAACTAGGCCGTGGACGTTCCAACCAAGCAGAACGTACCGTCACTGATTGCAATGCCGCCAGTGGCTTCATTGCCAACGAGGATGCAGGCGAGTTGCCCTGGAACACGGCCGTTGTTGGATTCATCCGAAGGCGAGCTGCTGGTAAACCCAGGCAGGAAACCGAACGACTGCGGGGCAGACGTACAGCTACCGTTGCTCCAATAAACCGCTTCGGAGGTGCTACTCGCCGTTGAGGCACTCCAACCACCTAGGAGGTGCCGTTGTCAGGAAAGCGGAAGCCTTGCCCAGTCGTGCCACCGGCAAGAGTGCCAAGGGTAGTGGTCGCGATCGTATCGTTAGACGCGATCATCCAGAGCTTCGGGACGTTGGTCTGACGACCACTGACCAAGACGTCACCGGTGGCGGTGTTCTTCCAGATGGCCCAACCTAGGTTGTTGGCGCCTAGGGAAACGGTGCGGGTCGACTGCGCTGAGGCGGTCGAACCCCGGAAGGAACTCATGAAGAATGCCACAACTAGAAACGGGATGCTTCGCATGGCAGCTTCCCTTGCGGAGGGCCTGTGGGACTTTAGGGAATGGCGACGTGCGATAGCCTGGCGAAAGCAGGGACGCGCTCCAATCTAATACGGCGTGGCGATCCGCGGGAGAATAGGATCTCCGAGGGACCAGTTTCGAATGAGAGTCAGGAAAGAAGTGAGCCTGCGATTGACCAACGGACCAATCATAGGAAATCAGAAGCAAAATGGATCCGCCAGAAGAGAAGAGTGGGCAAGGATGAGATCCCACGCAGGATACCGAGTCGCACCCATAACCCGGCATTTGCCCGAATAAGTACCAGCAGGATTCTGGATCTAAACCCGGAAGGTCTCGCTTCGACTTTAGCCAGAATCGTGCCGATACTTTTCGGGTAAATGCCGGGTTACATGAGCGACTCCCTATCCCCCACTGACACGGTACTGCGGATTACGGCTGCAGAACGGCCTTTAGGGCCTTGCTCGAGGGCGGAAGACACATGCGTGCGTCACAAACCTGATAGCTAACCTTGCAGCCGATTTCCGTGGCGGCTTTGACGCCCGTCACGAGGCACTCGAAGCTGACCTCACCTTCGAGCACCATGACCTGGGGCTCGACCTTGTCGGGGTGGGATGCGGGCCGTTTCCATTCGCCCACCTGCTGCACGCCGTCGGGCAAGGTCAGCGAGAGCACCAAGGGTCGATAGGCGGAACTGTCGGGAACCGAATCGTAGGCGTGCCAGCCCTTGAGGATCTTGACATGCACGGTCAAGCGATGGTTTTTGCCTTCGGCTGCGGCCGTGAGGGCCATGGCTACCGGGGTCTTCGCATTTGGCTTGAGCTCGAATATGGCCGGAGCGTTGGCCGCACTTTCGAGCGAGTTCACGAGCCACTTGTATCCTGCGGTTTCGCAGAAGAAGAGCTTGTCCTGGACCTTGGTGTGCCAGGCTTTCCACTCGCTCGCATTTCCGAAATTCTGGTTCGTGTAGCGGGTCAGCAGGGTTTGCGCCAATGCCGCCTGCTCGGGATCCTGGAGGGCCGCTATGGCCGTGGCCAGGAAATCGGGATCCGCGCTGCCTTTCCCGAAGCTCTTGAGTTCCTCATCCACGCCCAATTCGTACCAACCACCGGTCGGGTGCATGAACGGAAGATTGCTGCGCAGGTAATCTCCAATCGCTTGGGGATCGCCCTCTACTGACTTCCATGCCTCGTCGGAAAAGAAGCCGCGCACACGATCGAAGCGGCCGGGATCCTCCACGGGGGGATAGGTCAAGCTCTGCTTATCCATGTCCGTCACCTTTTCACCGGCGTCAATCTTGGCCTGGATGGCCGCCTTGCGGTCTTCATCATCCTTGCGGTAGCCCGCGTAACGCGCCAGGGTCTTGGCGTAGCCCTCTTCGGTGATGGACTCCAAATTCGAAAGCACAGACTCGCGCAGTACGGTTCCACTCACCTTGCGCGCCACGGGAGTCTGACCGTCAAACTTGGCGATGTAGTGCAGGGCGTTGACCAAGACCAATTTGGCCTCTTCGGTCATGTACTTGGGCGAAGCAGCAAAACCCCAATGCAGGAAGTTTCCGTGGCGCCCGATGGCGACGGCTTCCGGGCCCTTGGTGTTCACACCACTAGAAATCCACTCCACATCGGGAGAGTCAAAGAACCCGGCGTCCCGTGAAACGACGCCGACCAATTGGCCCTTGCCGTCCTTGTAGCCCTCGGTTTGCACGCGCCACATGGGTATGGTCTTGCCCAGATTCTTGGCCTTGGGGTGGTGTGTATATTCGCCCGGGGTTGGCTTGTTTTCGATGGTCAGTGCGACCTTGTTCGGCGAGTTAAAAATCTCGTGGTTCATGCGCATCCCGTGCGCATAGGAGTCGAGACACATTCACAACCAATCCAACTTGAGTCCCAGGGGCTCCCCGATAGTCGGCGAGTTCTCGGCGATCATAAGTGCGGGCCGGTCGAAGTCCCTGGGCAGGTACTCGGCGGGTTTGTACGAGGTTTCGCCGGTGAGCGGGTCCTTTCCACGTTCGGCTTGGCTCAAGGCCTTGGGCCTCGCGTCAAACAGGGTCACGTCCACAGCATCCGACATGGCCGTGGTGTAGTCCGCGCCGTAGACCATTCGCACGCTGGTGAAGTGTTCCCGAAGCATGGCCTCGAACAGTTCCGCCCGCTCGGCATAGAGTGCCACCATGCGCTCATCCGCCATATCCGGGAAGGGAACCCGAACATTGTCCGGATCGTGGCTCACAAGAAGTACCCGCAGGTCGCTCTTGCCCGTGGCTTCCTGACATTCCACAATCGGAATGATCAGGAACAGCGTCAATAGGCAGAACGCCAGCCTGAATATCTGATTTGTCATGGGTGCATTCTAAGCAGATTGCGTTGATTCCGGTGCAAGTCCCTGGTGCCCCGTTAGAATTGGCAGGAGGCTTGCGCGCTCCCATGGATTCGGACCGTGGATTGGAGTGCCAAGGAGTCGGTCTTGGGTGTAATGGGTCAGGACGACCTCCATCGTTCGTCGGGCCTGACACTTCCTGCACACCAAATTGGTCGTGGACCGAAAGATGAGCGAAGTTGCCTCGATTCGGCCTAGTTGCCGGCATGGCAGTACTTGCGATCTAGTGCTTCGCCAATCCCTCAAGGTGAGCCACCGCCTTCTTTTAACCCAGTCTTCCTTGCGCTCCCCCCCCTTTGGCCGGGCGTTCTCCACGGTGACAAGCTCGGTCCCGATGGGCGAGCCCCATGGACACGGTCGACCACGCCGTCTGGCGCTTGCCATGGGTGAAAGCGACAAGGCCAATTCACTCAAATAGGATCCCTCCAACCAAAGTGCTCCTGGCATGAAATGAAGCCATCAAGCAGGGCGGAACATGCTAGTCGATTGATACCCGACCGCGTTATCCGCCTTGCTATTCTAAGGCCCTTCTCAGCAGAAACCGTGGGCCTCCTACGACCCAGAAATTTGCCCGTTGCATGATAGATGGCCATTTCGACCTGCAAGTTGGCAACGCTGGGGTGAGCAAACCTGGCTAGGCCTTGAGCAGGGCAACTAACTGCTCCGCGTGGACCGGTGCCTGTATTTCGGAAGCGCTCGGTTCGCCCGCCTTCTCGGCGCCCGCCATCATGCCGAAGGACACGATAGAATCCTGTGCGGTCATCCCTGTGAAGCTGGCCATCAAGTGCATGGGTTGCAGAAGATCATCGATGGTTGCATCGAAGTGACCTCCCCTGCTATACGCGCCCTCCGGTCCTCCTACGGTGACGGAGAGCAGGAGCTGCTTGCCTTTCAGTTTGTGTGCCCCAGGGCCAAACGCAAATTCCTCGGTGAAGACCTTGTCCAACCAGTGTTTGAGCATGGCGGGGATACTGAACCAGAAGAGTGGAAACTGAAGGACAATCAAGTCAGCCGCTTCCAGTGCTTCCTGTTCAGCTTGCACGTCTATCTCGAACTGGGGGTAGATCCGGTACAGATCCCTTATCTCCACATTGTCTAGCTTGCCCGCCTCGGCCGCGATGATCTTGTTGGCAATCGATCCGGTTTCAAGTCGCGGATGCGACACAATCATGAGTACTTTCATTGCGTTTCCCTTGGGTGCTTGCAAGCCCCGCCGGAAAGTCTTCCGGAAGGCCTGGAGCCTGCCTGCATCAGACTCCCTGTGTCCTCAAGAGTCAAGCGGGAGCGTGCCTGAAGCGATCAGTCCGGAGGGCGCGTGGGGGGGCGGGATCATACAAGGCCGGACATGGTGCCCAGGGCGCTGCGGATATCGAACGCGGTTGGGATTCAGAGACACCAAGGGTGCAAGCTCCCTGCGTGGGTCCGGGAGGGGCCGACAGGAGACCATTCTCCTTCCTCAACTCAAGCAGCAGGTCACCCGTTACGTTCTCTAGCAATTTTGACATTGGGGGCGAAACCCAGCAGCCCAGGGCCTGTTGGAGAAGTGCAATCGGCACGCCTCCTCCCCCCCCAGGGGTGGAGGCGCTCTCCCCACTGTATGATCTTTCGGACTGTGTTTCCGTTCGGTGTTCCATGCATTTTGCAGCACGGGCGACCCCAAAACCCAATAGAGCTGCGATCCTTCTGGCTCACTCCCTTACCTGGAGAATTCAAGAAAACGATGAAGAATCTCACACTCATGACCCTGCTTTCCTGCCTGGCGATTGGCGGGGCCATCCCCGCATCGGCGCAGGACCTCTATGATCCTGGAACCCTGCGAACTATCGAGTTGACTTTTTCTCAGAGCTATTGGTTCACCTTGTTGCGCAACAACTACCAATCGCAAACGGAGATCGCCGCCGATCTTACAATGGAAGGTGTGACCTATCCCGATGTGGGTGTCCGCATCCGGGGAAACACCTCATACACAAGGCTTCCTGTGGGGTCGGAGAAGGTGTCCCTGAACATCGCAATGGATTTCACCGATCCGGAGCTGGATCTGCTTGGGTACAACAGTCTGAACCTGAACAATTCGTTTATGGATCCCACGTTCTGTCGAGAGGTGGCCTACAACAATTTCGTGGCGCAGTACATTCCAAACGGTCGATCCAACCATGTGATCCTGATGATCAATGGGCAGAATTGGGGGGTGTACGCCAATGTACAGCAGTACAACAAGGACATGCTGCGCGACTACTTCGATGATGAGGATGGCATGCGGATCAAGTGCGCCAACAACCCGAACGGTCCCGGCTTGACTTACAATGGAGCAAACCAGAGTGGTTACACTGGGTATGAAATCAAGAATGATGGCGGGCTGGCAGATCCCTGGGGTGAGCTCATTGACGTGTGCGATGCGGTGACCAACACACCGCTCGCAAGCTGGGAGCAGATCGACGAGGTGTTCGCAATCGATCCTTCCATTTGGTCGGTCGTTCTGGAAAACCTATTCACCGATGACGATAGCTATGTGAACAAGGGAGCCGATTTTGTTCTCTACCGGAACCCGGTCGATGGAAGAACGCATCTCTTGCAAACCGATGGAAACGAAGCCTGGACAGAACCGGACTGGGATATCGATCACAACTTCAATCGACCCACCAAGCCGGTCTTGAGCCATGTTCTTGACGTGCCTGAACTGCGGCAGCGCTACATGGCGCATATGCGTACAGCCCTTCAGGAATTTGATTGGGCGCAACTTGGGCCGATCCTGATCGCCCATCGCGACCTTATCGATGCTGAAGTGCAAGCAGATCCAAAGAAGCTGTACACCTACCAACAATTCATTACGAACTTCAGTTCAAGTGTGATTGTACCAGGCGGAGGAGGACCCGGAGGAGGTAACAGACCACGCGTGGGTCTGGAGGATTTTGTCGACGAGCGCGAATTGTTGCTCGAAGCGCACCCTGAAATCGCCGCGCCGGCGCCCATTATCAGCTTGGTCAGCCACTTCCCCAACGCTCCGTCCCCCACGGATACGGTATTCATCACCGCCCAGGTATCGGGCCCCATAGCAGCGGTGGCTTCGGTGGAATTGTTCTTCCTGCCCGCGCCCGGCCCCTTCCAAAGGGTGTTCATGCTGGATGATGGCCTATCTGGCGATGGCGTCGCTGGTGACGGCATCTACGGTGCTATCCTTCCGATCAGCGCGAGCTCTGGCCAGAGTGTGAAGTATTACGTGGGGGCCGCCTCCGCGAATATCTACAGCACTCTGAGTTTTTCCCCGGCCCTAACCGAGCTGGATCCTGCGGAACTGACCTACACATTTGGGGGCGCAGGGTTGCGCATTACCGAATACATGTATTCCGCATCCGATGGGGAATATGTGGAGCTGACCAACACCTCTGCAAGCACCATCGATCTGACCGGCTGGAGCTTTGACGACCAGAGCGCCGTTCCCGGCACGTTTGACCTGAGCGGCGGTGGAGTGGTTCTGCCGGGGGCTTCCATCATCGTGACCGATGCGGATCCGGCGGCCTTTGGCATAGCGTGGTCCTTGAGTGGCACCACCATCTTGGGCCCGACCGCGGACGCTTCGCTGGGACGCAATGATCAAATCAACATCTATGACGCCACTGGCGAATTGGTTGAACGTTTGACCTACGGGGACGAGGATTTCCCGGGCAGCATGCGCTCAAAGGATGAGAGCGGCCAGGTTTGCTCCCAGGCTATCGGCTCCGACAATGCGTATGGATGGACCGAAGCTTCGGTCGGCGACGCGTGGGGTGCATACAACTCAACCGGTGGCGACACGGGATCTCCCGGAGTCCACACAGCGGTGGGCTGCTCTGGATTGGGCAACGTCTTCTGCGACCCCGGCGTGATTACCAGCACCGGTTCCCCTGCGGTCCTACGGGCCTTTGGAAGTGACGCGGCTGCCGACAACCTGGTGACCCTAGTGGCCTCAGACATTCCTACTGGAGAGTTTGGTTATTTCCTAAACGGCACCCAAACGACTCTCGTTCCCGCCCCCGGTGGATCGGTGGGCAATCTCTGCGTGGGTGGCTTCCTTGGCCGCTACAACAAAGGCATTGAAATCTTCAACTCCGGCGCAGCGGGCGAGGGCCTTCTTGTTCTGGACCTGGGGCAAACCCCGACACCTTCAGGAACTACAGTGGTTGTCGCTGGAGACACCTGGCACTTCCAGTGCTGGTTCCGCGACACTCCATCTACCACTTCGAACTTCACGAACGGATTGAGCATCACTTTCCAATGATGTGGATGGACTTGTCTAGCACTGCGTTCACGGCCTTGTGCATGTGACTGCTGTTTGGCGAGTTGGCTTTGGGGAGCGCCCTTGCGTTTCGAGATCCTCTGGGACTCGATGCGGAGGGGCGCCCTCTTTTTGGAAGATTGCACCTATCGGCTTCTGCGCTGTGGGGAAGCGGTAGAAAGGGCAGAGTTTGGTCGCGCATGCATGCCAGACGGCCTCTACACCACCGATAGCCCTGACGCCGTCCCAACATTTCGCGCCGTCCCCCCCGCGAACCCAAGACGCAATCCAACGCGTACGCCAAGACATTCACCGCCACGCCTCCCCCCACTGCCAACGATCCTCCCGAGCCAAACCTACCAGGGGAGCCGTATCCGTTAAACCCGGAGGGCTACCCCCACGGCATGCTCGGTCCCGTCCCCGATACGCAGCAGTTCGATCCGACCGTCCACGGCCCATCTCAAGTCCTTGCCCCTTTGGAGCCTGCCCACCGCCCATCTTCTCTCCCCGCAACCCCATTTCGCCCCCAACCGCTACAATCCACAGCGTACACGCCCCTCCCCCCCGGACTGCCCCCTTGGAACGTCTACGCACAGCTCGCATGACCCCGCTCCTCCTCACCGCTCTCGCACTGCTCGCTCCCTCCTTCACGCTCGCTCCCGGGGATGAGGTCGAATGGCTCCGCAAGGAAGCGACCCCGCTCGTCTCGCTGGAGACGGGGACGGACTTCGATGACCTGCTGCCGATCAAGCATGCCATCGGTGATGCTCCCGTTGTCTTGCTGGGCGAACAGAGCCACGGTGAGGGCACCACGTTCGAGGCCAAGATCCGTCTCATCACGTTCCTGCACGAGCGATGTGGCTTTGACGTGCTCGTCTTCGAGAGTGGCATGTATGGCTGCCGCGAGGCGTGGCGAAGCTTCAAGTCCGCGAAGGTGGCTCCCCTCGAGTCAGCGAACCTGGGCATCTTTCCAATCTGGACCCGCAGCGCCCAACTCGCTCCGCTTTGGGACTACATCGCAAGCGAAGCTGCGGGCAAGAACCCCCTGGAGTTGGCTGGCTTCGAGTGCCAGATCACCGGGCGGGCCGCGGCTGGGCTCGCCGGGGATCTGAAGACCCTGATCGACGCTGCGGCCCTCTCCAAACCGGATGCGGACCTGGTGCTGGAGGCTGCGGAGACCGCCTGCAAATACGAGGTCTTCCCCAACTGGAAGAAGCGCAAGAAGAGCCTGGGGAAGGCGCTTGGAAAAATCCGCAAGGCCCTGGCAAAGAAGGCACACAAGAAGGTCGACGACCCCGAGTTCTGGATCCAGTTTCTCACCAGTTTGGAGGCCCAGGTAGCCAACCTAGCCCAGGCTGAAGAGAACAAACGGGGACCCCTGGCCAAGTCCTTCAACCCGCGCGATGCCCAGGGTGGCGCCAACCTTACCTGGCTCGCGGAGGAGCGCTACGGAGATCGCAAGCTCATCGTCTGGTGCGCAACCATGCACGCCCAGCACCAACCCGGTAAGATCGACACGATGAACATGAGCCTTTCCTATAAGGGCCTGGAGACCACCGGCCATCACCTCTGGAAGGCGCTTAAAGACAAGACCTACGTGATCGCTCCCGTGGCGGCAGAGGGTCCGGGAGGCTTGCCCTGGATAGGGGTCCAGCCTCCCCTGGGTCCCTTGCGCAAGGATAGCTTCGAGGCGATGTGTGTCGAGGCAGGGCTCGACAACGCGTTCATCGATCTGCGTGCTCTTCCCAAAGGACATGCCTTCAGGAAGAAGTTCATCGCGGCTCCCCTTGGAAACAGTCCGATGAGGGCTCCGTGGAGTGAGGTCGTCGATGCCTTCCTGTTCCTCAAGACACGCACGCCAAGCAAGTCGACCGGTGCGTCGAGCGATCCCGAGGAGAGCGCCCCCTTCGACCTGGTTCCTGAGCTGAAGCAGGAGCTCGCGAACTTTGCCCGCGGGGAGGAGGGAGGTAACGTGTGGGCGACCAAGTGGGACCTCGCCGAGACCGTCAAGCGCTGGCTGCGTGCCGTCAAGCCCGACGAGGGCGCGATCACTCGGGAGGAAGAGATCCTGCTCAAGCTCCTTGCGGAATACGACGCAGACTCCTCCCTTCTGTGGAGGATCCACGATGCCCTCGCCCAACTCGCGATCGCCCGTGGCGCCCTTGAGTTGGGTCAGGAACGCTGGGATCTCGCGCTCGCCAGCCACCCCACCGCCCCGACCCCGAACCCCACCCTTCACAGTGGCTTCCAACATATCGTCAACCGCGCCGGAATCGTGAGGGCTGGCATCCACGGCGCGGCCAAAGCCCAAGCCTGGGCTCTGGAGTTGTTGGCCAAGCACCCTGCCTTCCGTGCTTTCTACCCCTCCCCCTGGTACGAACTCGTCTCCGACCGCAACAAGTTCCATAAGGCCCTCATCGCGGCCTACCAGGAGCGGGTTCGGAACTTCCCAGCGGAAGAGGCGGCGATCAAAAAACTCATCGCAGGCCTGTAGGGCCCATGCCACTGACAATACGGAACCCGGTCTATGCTCGTCCACTCGGGCGGTCAGGGTAGGTACGGGTCTGAAGCCAGAGCAAGACCCGCCGGTAGGCTTTGACGGGTCGGACGCGCGGGAATTTGCTTCGGAATTTGCCCTAGCTCTGTTCCTTTTTCGGTTGGAGCGTCGAAGGTCTCCTGCGATTGTGGCTCTCAAGGTGGACAAAAGTGAACCTGGTTCCGTATTGCCTTTCATCCCCTATAATCGACCTATGGCTTGCCCCTCAGCTCCCTACTCCTCCCTTGGAACCGCCCCCTTTGGAACGCCTTGCATGGGAAGCGAATTGGCAGGGACGGTTTCAAAGGGACCACAATTCGTTGGTAGTCCCCACATCGCTCAACACTATTAGATTTCAATGGGCCACACGACTTCGAAAATGAACTGGGTTGGGCGACTTGCGGTTATGGTGGTCGGCCTGGGGGCGCTATTGTGGTTCGCTAGTCGGGGCGCTGACCAAGGCGTTTCCCAATCAGCTTTCAAGGGGACCAACGTTTCGGAGGTTGGAGCGCAAGTGCCCGAGCAAGTCGAATTGGTGGGCGTACCCGATGTGGAGAAGTCCAAAGAAACCCGCCAGGTGATTGTGGAGAACAGAGCTTCCAAACCTGTTGCCAAGGTCGCGCTCACCTCGCTCCCTTCCGGATCTGAGATTCGCTGGATTGAAGGCGTGGTGAAACTCGCGGAGGGCACCCCCACGGACGAACGCTTGCAGGTCACAGCTTCGGGTCGGAAGTTCCCGGGCCTTGGCGATAGAAGGAAACACCGCGTGCCCGTGGGCGTGGATGGACGTTTCCGCGTGGCCGTGGCTGCGGCTACCAAAACGGTCCGCTTCACGCTGCAGGGTCGCTACAACCGCTTGAATGGCCAAGTCAATTGGAAGGTTTCGAGTAAAGATGGCCCGCTGCTTCAAGCCAAGTTGGGGTTCCTTCTAGTCGTGCAGGTTCAAACCGATCCAGCGAGTCCTGGCGCCATCTCCGGGTTCCGGGCCAGGGGAGGTTTTCAATCGCACACGCTCGAGGATCGTGAACTGCGCTTGGACGAAGCTCAACGCTTTGAGCTGGGCGGCTTGAATCCCGGCTCTCGGACCACGATCCACATGGTCGCCGATGGATATGCACCCAGGACATTGACCGTCACCGGGGCGCTTCCAGGGGAGCGGGAAGAGAGGGAGGTTGTGCTTAGCCGGGGTGCCCGGCTCTCGGGTCGAATCGTGGATCAGCATGGAGTGGGCATGCAGAATGGCGCGATCCGCGCATCGGTAAGCACCGAGATCGGCACGTCCCCGGTGCAGTTCCCCGTTGCGAGGAAAGCGGTGGTGATGGTCGGTACCTCCCGCGTTCCGAACTCAGAGATCATTCCCTCCAGGATCCAGAATGGTCACTTTGTGGCCTGGGCAATTCCCGCTGGCGAAGTGCAACTAAATTACATCGGCGCAGGACTTTCCGCGATGCCCCTGGAAGTAGGGGAGCTGAAACCGGGAGAGGAACGCGAAGGAATCGAATGGGTCGTGCACCGGCAGAAGCGCATTCGAGGCCACGTGTTCTGGGATGGCGGCAAACCCGCGGCTGGGGCACTCGTGGAGATCGTGGGGAACCAAAAGAGGGCGGGGCAGCTTGTCCAGCTGGACGGTTCCTCTACCGGCGGATCCAGTTACTCGTGCATTGCTGACAAGGATGGGGAATTCGTGCTGTATGGATTTCCAGACGAGGGCACCGTGGAGTTGATGGCCACCGGACTGACCTCGGGAAAGGTGCCGGTCCATCTGGATCTCGACGCGGCCAGGGTCCGAAAGGGCCCGTGCTGGAGCGTGCGACAAACCGGAATCCCAATCGGTGATGAGAGCGTGAGTCTGACCCTGTCCGAATCCCCGCGCCTGGTGGGGCGAGTCGTGGACAGCTTTGACAAACCGGTCGTTTCCTACAGGTTGAAACTCCGTCCCATGGGCTCCCGGCCGAGGGATCAAGGGGGGCGCATTCTTCAATCCAGCAATCCAGTGACCCGCAATATCAGCGATCCTGAAGGTCGATTCGACCTTGGGGGCATTGCTGCGGGGAAATGGCAAATCGATGTTCGGGCCAAGGGATACCAAAAATTCCATCCGGTCAGCCAGGTGATCCCCCACACGGGAGAACTGATTCTGAAGCTGAGCCGGGAAGCCCGAATCCACGGGCGAGTCTTCTCCGCAGATGGTGGAGGGGTCAAAGCCGAGGTCGCCATTTCAAAGCGACAGGAGGACGGCCGCTTTGCCGGCCAAGGGGCGGTGAGTTCGCTGGCCAAAACCGGGTTCCGAATTGCAAGACTGGCGGCGGGAACCTATTCACTTCGGGCCAGTCATCCGGAACATGGCACCTCGAAGGCCATCACGATCAGGGTCGGGGATGGTGAGGTCCTTGAAGATGTCGTGCTTCGACTGCCCACCCCTGGCGCGATCCGGGGCACGGTCCACCGGGATTGGTGGCAGCCTGGTTTGTGGATTAAGATGAGTGCGTTGAGGGAACTCAAACCGAAGCGGAGATCGGTTGAAGTGCAGCCAAACGGCCAGTTTGAGATCCAAGGAATTGCTGCCGGAAAGCACCGCATCGAACTGCGGTTCGATGGGAACAGGGGACTGGCGCATCCGGACACCAGGACCGTCGAGGTGTTCCCGGGGCAGACCACCACGCTGAATTTTGGACCGGCGGCCGATGGGAGCGTTCGACTCAGTGGGCGCCTGCTATCAGGTGGGCGCGGCGTGTCGGGGCGCACCTTGACCTTCGTTGGAATCGAACCCCACCAGGCCCAGGTCGGGTGCAGGACCCTCGTGGACGGCAAGTATTCGGTGACGCTCGCGGGTGGAGGGACCTTTTCCGTTCGGTGTTCGGGAGCCCCAAATCGTAGGGAGATCCACTGGACTGAAACGATTGGGGACGAGGGCGCCCAGGTCCTCGACATGTCATTGCCCGAGGGCAAGTTGACTTTGAAATTCGTGACAGAAAGTGGCGCTCGAATTCCCGAATGGGTTGAATTCAATGCTTGTCGCCTGCGTCGGACCCATAGCGGTCGCGGGATTGTGATCCCAGTTGAGCATGGCCCCGGCCAGGTGACTTTTGATTCGCTGGCGCCGGGGGCCTACACCATCGAGTTACGACCCCTCTCCGATTATATTTTGGACGGGTCCACCAATGAGTGGGTTATCCTTGGCTCCCGGACGCAGTCGATCGAGTTCCCCGGTGAACAGAGGACTGTCACGATCAAGGTGGGGGCTCCATCCACATTGATGGGCCAAGTATCCGGCATCCCCCCAGGGAAGTCGGTGAAGGTGTTGGTCTCCCGCCCGGGCAGTCCCCCTGAGCGCATTGAGGCCTTGGAAGTCCGCAATGGATCCTTCATGGCACGCAACCTCCCCGGCAGCCCGGTGTCGGTCCAATGCATGAATTCCAAGGGGGAATTGGGTGAAGCGATCTCGGTGGCCCTGCGCTCCGGCGAAGAATCCCAGATCAACCTGACCTATCCCGAGGAATGGCGCTGACACGAAACGGTACGGACTCCGTAGGGAGGCCACACCTTTCAGGGATACCGCATCAGACGCTCAACCACCATTGTTGGACCGGGAAGCACCGATAACTCCCCCCCTCGGACGTCCGATCCCCATGGCCGGAACACGCCGGGAACAGCAGCCCGCTATCCGTGGATCAGCCGTTGAGGGTTGGCGGGGCGTCGGGTTCAACATCTGCTTCCTGACCCAGGTAGAGGGAATAGGCGGGCACAGAGCCATCCCTGGGGAATGCCGGGCGCACTTCGCCCACTGGGGGTTCGCCGGGGTACTCCACGCGCTCTAGAAAGAGTCCCGATGACGGTGCGGTGGACTTCGATGGTAACTCGCCCGGTGCGGTGGGGTCGTTTACGAGCTTGGCGAGATCTTCGGGCGACAGTCGCCCAGTCCCGACCTGAACCAAGGAACCCACCAGTCGACGCACCATCCTCCACAGGAAGTGCGACGCAGTGATTCGAACGAGAAGCAGTTCTCCGGCCTCAACCACCTGCACGTTGTCCACGACGACGATCGTGCTGGACTGCGCCTTGGGGCGTTCGCAGAACCTACTGAAATCGTGGCGACCAACGAAGCATTGCGCGGCGCTTGCCATGAGTGGCGCATCAAGTTGCTCACTCACACTCCAGGCATAGCGCCTGGAGAAGGCCGTGCGACTACGAATGATCTGGTAGAGATAACTGCGCCGTACCGCGTCATGGCGGGCGTGAAACCGGTCGGCGGCGCGCACCAGGCTCGAAACGTGAATACCGTTGGGCAGGGCTTCGTTGATGCCGTGGAGAAGTGGCTCCGGGTCGGCCACGGCGCAAAGCCTCAAGTAAGCAACCTGCCCCAACGCGTGTACGCCAGCATCGGTTCGTCCGGAGCCTCCAAGCTCACGCAACTCACCACCCGCCTCCTGGATCGCTCGCGACAACTCGCCAGCCACGCTGCGCGCGTTCTTTTGGATCTGCCAGCCATGGAACCCCGTCCCGTCGTACTCCACGTCAAACCGGTAGGTAGCTCCACCGTGGACTGCTTGCGCACCACCCCGCCGACCAGACCGCGCCCCTTCTTGTCCGCCGCGTTTCGATCTTCCGGCCTTGCTGTTCTTCATGGTGGGCAGTCTACCACGCCTGCGGCTCCTGACATCTGGTTGCGGCGCGATCCTGTCCACTGTTTTCATTCGTTTGGGATCGGGATCGCGTCGGAGATGCGAGAATACTGAACGAGGTGTGTTTTCGTCCACTTCGAAAGCCACAATTCGACGCGGCCCTGCTTCCCTGGCCGCCCGAATGGATGAAGGCAAACCTGCTGCGGAATCATCGCTGTCGACTCCATATCCCCATCCCCACTCAGCATTCCCATGGCGTGCTGCAGATGCTCGTAAATTCGCGGGGGGTCGGTGGCACCTGGCAACCCGAGCACTTCCGAAGGATCCGTGATGTCAAACGAAAGAGATCACGGAGATAAGAAATGCTGCAAGAATCGAGGTCGCCGTGAACTTGTTGAGCCTTCATAACAGGCTAGCCCGGATATTTCATGAAGACGTGCCCCAGGCACAGCAACTCGGTTCCTGGCAGGGCTTTGTGGATTTTGACCCCGCAGGCAATGCGGTGGCATTGTCGAGGAAGGCAAAATTCGGAAAGTCCTGTCAGGGAGCGAG
>JAAETM010000304.1 GCA_024228395.1 bacterium
AAAACGACCGACACCCGGGGGTCTCACCGATGGCACCACGTACAAACCTGGCACTCGAGCAGGAGCTACCACCGCCGACGGAGCAGCCAAACGTCTTCCCTTTGAGCTGGCATCAGGGAACAGCCAAGTTGGAAGAGATCTGGGCTGCTAGCCAGCGAGAGGTGTGGGACCCAGCCCTGCTCTCATGGGAAACCTTCGATCCCGACTCTTACTCGTGGGAGGAGAGGGAGGCCATCGCCTATTGGTGGACCCTGCTCTCGGTGTTCGACGCCTCAGCTCCCCCCGTCTTCGCCCGGGCCTTCATCAAGACGTACGAGGACCATGAAGAGGACGCAGTGCGCCGCTGCTTCTTCTCTGTCACCCGAGACGAACAGAACCATGAGCAGATGTGCGGCCTCGCCATCACCAGAATGCTCGGCCACCCCGACCCCCTGACCCACGAGCCCAAGACCGAGCTCGGAGCACTGGCCCAGCGCAACGCCAAGTGGTTGTACTTCAACGGAGGCCGCTATTGGGAGGGCTACAAGCAGGCCGTGCCCAAGTACTCGCTGGCTGTGCTGTTCTCCTCATTTCTGATGGGAGAGATTGCGGCGGCCACCATCTTCCATCAGATGGCCGAGGGGGCCCGGGAACCCGTCTTCCAAGAGGCATTCACCAATATTGGGCGCGATGAGGGGCGCCATATGGCCATCTGCCTGAGCTTGATGGAACGCGACTATCCCCAACTCGATGTGAACGAGCGGGAACTGATCACCAAGCAGATCCGGGCTGGCTACCTCTTCCTGTCAGCCGTGCTCTATGAGCCCCCGACCGACTTCTGGGATCTGCCAAGCGACTTCATCGACGTCCAACGCCGCTGCGAAGAGGTGGCCCGTCAGGCGGGGTTCCATATCCCCGATGTCGATGCCAAGCGGGAGAACTGGCGGCAAGCCATCTTGAACCTCAAGAGCGCCCTCGATCACTACGACATCCCGTTCCCGGCAATCCCCGAGGTCGGCATCAGTGGCCAAGAGGTCAATGACATCGAGTTGGAAGACATCATCCCCGTCTTCTGAGATCATGACCGCCGACAACCCCACCATCAGATTGACCCCATCGGGCAAGGAAGTATCGAGCCAGCCAGGTGACACCGTGCTGGCCGCCCTGGAACGGGCCGGCTACGCCCTGCCCAACAACTGCCGGGCGGGAGCCTGCGGGGAGTGCAAGACCAGGGTCGTGGGCGGGGAGGTCGACCAGGGCATGGTTCTCGACATGGCCCTGTCCCCAGCCGAGCGTGACGACGGCCTTCGTCTGATGTGCATGGCCAAGCCAACC
>JAAETM010000305.1 GCA_024228395.1 bacterium
TCGCCAACGAGACTGGAGGCCGAACCGAGCTCCCGAGTGGGAGCGACGCCTGAGGGAGGAAGCGGATGATGGCACGGATTCTGTAGCATGCGGTCAATCACCATGGCCGACTGCGGTTTCAACCAAGCCACTCCGCACCCAACTGACCCCATCAAGTGCCAAACGAGCACGCAGAGAACGCAGGCACCCAAAGGCAACATCCGCTCAGGACCGGGCAGCCAGGACTTGACCCATTAGAGAACGCTATCCAGATGGGGTGGATGGCTCCTGCGTCCATCGGCGTCGCAATGCGCCATAGTGCAGTTGTCATGAACTGCTCAGGAGAGGAGCCACCCAATGCAAGTTACAACGATCGGCCTGGATTTGGCCAAGAACGTTTTTCAGGTTCACGGTATCACCGATAGCGGCGAGGTCGCGTTCAATCGGGCTCTTCGGCGGGCTCAGGTGCTGGCGTTTTTTGAACGCCTTGATCCTTGCCTGATCGGGATTGAAGCCTGCAGCACCAGTCACTATTGGGCGCGGGAACTGTTCAAGCTGGGCCATGAAGTAAAGCCGATCCCGCCCGTTTATGTGAAGCCCTATGTCAAACGCGGCAAATCCGATGCAACTGATGCGGCGGCTATTTGCGAAGCTGTCACGCGGCCTGCAATGCGGTTTGTTGAAGTAAAGACGCCTGATCAGCAGGCGATCCTTGCGCTACACCGGACACGGGACCTTGTGGTCCGTCAGCGGACGCAGACGATCAACATGCTGCGCGGCCAGTTGGCGGAGTTCGGGGTCGTCTTTGCGCAAGGCGTTGGTCACGCCACTCAATTTGCAAAGCGCATGCTTGATGGTGACTGCCCCGATCTGCCGGAAGTGGCCGATGTGGTCGTCGCCGAACTTTGTGAGCAACTGCTCTTTGTGCATGGCAAGATTGCAGGCTACACCCGCCAGATGATGCGGGTGGCCCAACGTGAAGAGCGGGTCGCCCTTCTGCAAACGATCCCCGGGGTCGGGCCGATCACAGCATCCGCCATCGTGGCCACTGTCGGGACCGGCAGACAGTTCGGCAATGGCCGTGAGTTTGCTGCCTGGCTCGGACTGACACCTCTGAATCGTTCCAGCGGTGGTAAGGAGCGGTTGGGACGCATCTCGAAGATGGGCGATCAATACATTCGCCGATTGCTGGTCATCGGCATGATGTCCCGAATGCGCCAGATCATCCAAAACCCCGAGCGGTATGACCCTTGGTTTGCCGACATCCTCGCGCGAAAGCCGGGCAAGGTGGCAGCTGTTGCCATGGCAAACAAGACTGCTCGAATGGTCTGGGCGGTTCTAACACGCAATGAGCCCTACCGGGTCAGAACGATCTGAGCCAAGCCGGAACACAGAAATAGCAAGACCAATGAAGTGATGGAATATTGTCAGCCCTAAAACCAAGACACCCCGTGCTTTGTCCTGAACGCATGCTGTTCGATATGCAGGTTGGGACTTGGTTTGTGGAAACCATCAGGGCCAGCGGCCACGTGCGCCGCACAAAAAGGCCGGACACAAGACCGCATCTGACAAACTCCCGATCATATCAAAAAAGTCTTGCCAAGCAGGAGCCATCCACACA
>JAAETM010000306.1 GCA_024228395.1 bacterium
ACCTTGGCAAAATCCGGGAACTCGATGGTGTCGGCGATGGGCTCATCTGCCAGTGGGCCGCTGGGCTTCTCCGCTTGAGCCTGGGTCTGGGCGGCGAGGTCGTCCTTGGAGTCGTTCACCATGGCCTCGATCTGTGGGGCCTCTACCCGGGTCATCAACGGCTTGAACTTGGCGATGGCGTGGGCGGTGAGGGGCTGCTGCAGGGAGTCCCAGTTCATGGGTTCGATCTGTAGGAACGCCTCGGATTTCTCGGCGGTGGCCGGAAGTATCGGGCGCAGGTAGCCCATCAGGACCCGGAACAGGTTTATGCCCATGGAGCAGACGTCGTGCAGCTCCTGGTCCTTACCCTCTTCCTTGGCCATGACCCAGGGCTTCTTCTCGTCGATATACTGGTTGGCGCGGTCGGCTAGGGCCATGATCTCACGTACCGCATGGCTGAACTCGCGCTGTTCGTAACGGTTGGCGATGGAGTCGCCGGCGGCGATGAACTGGTCAAACAGCTCCTGCTCGGCGATGTTGTCAGACAGGGTGCCGTTGAATCTCTTCTTGATAAATCCGGCGCAGCGGCTGGCGATATTCAC
>JAAETM010000307.1 GCA_024228395.1 bacterium
CCATACCGGCCTTCTCCATCAATGGCGCGCAGCGGTCAAGAAGAATGGAGCCTTGGCATTCACCGCCAAATCACCGGACAAGTTGGAAAGCGAAGAGGTTCGCAAGCTCCGCCGTGATCTGAAAATTGCGCGGGAGGAGAGGGATATCCTAAAAAAAACCCCCTGGGCTTCTTCGCGAAGCCAAGGGAATGACGTACCGGCTCTTGCCTTCACGCTGGCTGTTGCGTTCCAATGAATCGGCCAATGATGAACGGAAGTAGTAGCCAATGACTCGAAAGCCAGCTTCCTTTGCGCATTGGACATATCTCTGCCTATCGTCTCGAGTCGGGTTCGTATTGTCCGAGACGATGGAAGCTCTGGCTTGGATGCATGCATCGAGCAGGATCGACTCACGATGCCGAGTATTGAGCATGTCCATGTTCAATCTCAGGTGCGTATTGCCGTATCGCTCTGCGCAGAACGACAATTTTCCGGTGGTCTGTAGGCCCATAAGGATGACTGCTTCCATGGCTAAACATCCTATCGGGGAGCCCGTGCCTTGCCAATGCGGAGCCAGGCTTGGTTGGGGGAGCGCCGGCCGTACCCTCCTGGTCTACGCAACAGGCCCAGCCGATTAGGGCTGGGCCTGTTGTGGAGGGATCTTTTGGGGCTCAGCTGTGTGGCCCGTGGGAGGGGGGGTGGTCCCCGATCAATCTTCGTCGTCCAGGATGGTGCGGCGACGCAGCGACTTCCAGTTGCGCGTGATACCAGCGCGGATTTCGGGGACGTTTACGCCGAGCTTGAAGCGGCCTTGGGCTTTGAAGTAGGAGGTCAAGGACTCGTCGCACATCTCGGGCTCGATGTTGATGGTGACCTTTTCGTCGACTTCGTCTTGCTCGACTTCGAAGATGGGGAGCAGGCCGGAGACGACGGCTTGGCGCACCAGTTCGATGCCGGCGGCGGGTTCGGATTTCCAACCGGTGGGGCAGGGGGAGAAGACGTGCAGGAAGCGGAAGCCTTTCGTCGTGAGGGCCTTCTCTAGCTTGCGCAGGCTGTCGGCGGGGTGAGCGATCGACAGGGATGCGGTGTAGGGAATGCGGTGGGCAGCCATAATGGCGAGGATGTCCTTCTTGCCGACCGTCTTGCCACCGGGGGTCGTGGTGGTGGCAGCGCCCAGCGGCGTCGAGCTGGAACGTTGGCCGCCGGTGTTGCCGTAGATTTCGTTGTCGTAGCAGATGTAGAGCAGATCCTCGTTGCGCTCGGCGGCGGCGGACAGGGTGGCCATGCCGATGTCGTAGGTGCCGCCGTCGCCAGCGAAGCAGACCACGCGGGTGTCTTCGCCATTGAGTTCGGCGACCTGGGCCAGGCCACAACCCACCGAAGCGGCTGAGGCGAAGGTTGCTGCAACCACGGGGGCGCCATAGGCGGAGTTGGGAAAGCGACCCGGCGTCACGATGCCGCAGCAGGCGGGGATCACCATTTGCAGGTGATGCTTGGTTCCCGCAGCCAGGCTAAGCCAGTTCAGAACCACGGACATGCCGCAGCCACCGCAGTTGGTGTTGCCAGCACGCAAGAGGGGTTCGGGGCGGTCGCCATCATTCTGGAGGCGGCCTTCGAGCACCGGCTCGACCATCCCACATGAACCACAGGCTTGGTTTGTTATTTCGTCAGTCATTGTCTTGCTCGTGGGTTGGAGGTCTGGGGATCCTGCGTTGGGGGACTTCAAATTCCCACCTCCTGAATCTGGGGGGCGCCGGCTTCATCGCGGGCGAGAAGATCCTCGAAGAGTGCCTCGAGGTTCTCGGGGCGAATGTCGCCACCGCCGAGACCGATCATGTAGTTCTGCACCATTGCGTCCTTGGGAGCTGAGCCGTTGGCCTCGCTCCACAGCACGCCACCCATGCCGGGGCTCAGGTCGCGATCGACGATGCCGATCTTGGCCACGCCGGCAAGCATCTCTTCGAGGGCTTTGTAGGGGAAGGGGCGGAAGAGGCGCAGGCGCACGGAGCCAGCTTTGATGCCGCGCTCGCGCAGCGTGTCGACCGCCGCGCGTGCGGTGCTGGCGGTGGTGCCCATCGACAATAGCGCCACCTCGGCGTCCTGCATGCGATAGCCGACGATGGGGTCGGGAATCTCGCGATCAAAGACACGCTTGAACTCAGCCTGGCATTCGCCGTAGACCTCGAAGACGCGGTCCATCGCTTCCTGGTGGTGGCGGCGGTGCACTTCGGTTTCGTGGGGGAAGTCGAGGCCGCCAACGGTCACGGGACGATCCGCCACGCGATGGGGCACGTTCAGCTCGGGCAGGTACACGTCGACTTGCTCCTGGCTCGGCACGTCGGTCATCATCATGGTGTGGGACAAGACGAAGGCGTCCAGGCAGACCATGGCCGGCATCAGAACGCGGGCGTGTTCGGCGAGGCGGTAAGCGAAGAGAATGCTGTCGAGCACCTCCTGGTTGTCCTCGCAGTACATCTGAATCCAGCCCGAGTCGCGCAGCATCAAGGTGTCGCCGTGGTCGACCCAAATGTTCCAGGGCGGACCCATCGTGCGATTGACGGCCATCATGACGACGGGCAATCGATAGAAGGCAGCCGCAAACACGTTCTCAGCCATATAGGTGAGACCGTTTGAGGCCGAGGCGGTGAAGGTGCGCGCACCCGAGAGGGCCATGCCGATGCAAACGCCCATGGCGCTGTGCTCGCTTTCGACCCGTACCAGGCTGCCCTTTTCGATCTCCTGCTTGCACAG
>JAAETM010000308.1 GCA_024228395.1 bacterium
ATCGGTGAGCTGCAAATCCACCTGGGTATCGGCGCCCACCTTACGCGCACCGGTTTTGATGGCCATGCCCAAGCGGGCATCATTCCATAGGGATTCGATCCCCAATGGCTGCAACCACGGCTCGGCCGCGGTCAACTCCAGCCCCTCGCCGACCACCTGCAGGTCTGCGCTCACGTGCAACGGCCCAGGCTGGCTCTGCAATGTTCCTTGCAAGGCCAAACGCTCCGCCAAACCAGCCGCCCGAAACCAAAGCTCGATCCCGGCGGGCGAGGGTTGTTCCCGGGAGGTATCGCCACCCAAGGAAAGGCCGGTCACCACCAAACCAAGATCATCTAGAACCTGATGAACCCTGGGCTCCAGGCTCTCGTCAAGGATCTCGATCTGTGTGCCAGTGAGCGCCAGGCGGTCAAGTTCGAAAAGGGCCACGGGCCCAGGGGCTTGGGGGGCAGGAGCCGCTTCGACGACCACCGACTCCTGCGAAGCACCAGCCTCCGAAACATCGCGCACAAGGGCAGCGTCGGCACCGAGGGCGATTCCCAGGCAGTGCCAGACCCCATCCGGATCACGTCGCACTTTCAGGTGCGTCCCATCCACGCTCAGCTCGTCGATGCGGGTGGAGGCTTGCGAGTCATTCAATTGCACGCCCTTCAAAGCCACGGATCGCAGGGCGAATAGCGTCTCGCCATCCTGCAATTGCACATCGTTCAACGACGCTTGCAGGTGGCGCACGCCCTCCGCATCCAGATGGGTTTGAGCGCTGATTTGAAGGCTTCCCGAACCCGCTTGCAGGTCGGAGCTTAGCCCTGCAGCGTGCAGGTAGGGCGCGATGCGATCGGGCTTCAAGCCCGCCATGGACATCTGCAATTCCACGCTTTGGGTTTCCGCAAAGGCCTGCACGTCGCCCACCAGGTCCATGGTCTCCAGCACGCCGGGCGCCGCGCCATGGACTTCGATATGAATGGGCTCGCTTGCCATGCCGGCCGCGTACACCAAGGGCCCCACGGTCATGCTTTGCAATTCCAGATCCAAGCTGGGGTTCGGGACCAGGGTCTCATCGTGCCAGTGAAGTGCGAGCTCGCTGAGTTCGAGCTTCGGGATGGAGAATTCGAACCGGCCCTCGCCGGAGTCGGGGGAGGCCTCGGCCTGCTCCACCCCATTCACCTGGGGCTTCGACGATCCCCCCGTACCATGCAAACCAAAACCGGCGATGGCTATGGCACCATCGGCTAGCCGGTGCACTCGACCACGCACACCGCGGATGCGCGCCGTTTCCACACTCAAGGAAACGCGCGAGAAGTTGGGCACCTGCAAGGTGATCTCGTCCAAGGCCATGAGCTCCTGGCCGTCGGCGACCCAGTGCACATCGCTGGCCGATGCTTGCACTTCCAGGGCGGTGGCATGCTCATTGGCGGACTTTGTACTGAGCTCCAACCCCAAGCCGCAATCGATACGACTGGCGATGGGAGTGACCCCCAACGGCGTCAAGTACGGTTCGAGTGCACGCAGGCGCATGCCGCGCATCTCCACCTGGCAAGCCAGCTCCAGGTCTGGACCGTTGGCGATCAGATTGCCATTCAGCGCAAGGCCATCCAGCAATTCGAGCGAGTGGGCAAAGACCTCCAAGCGGGCGGGACGATCGGTCAAACCCAGGTGACTCAGGCGCACGTTGAGTTCGATGTCCGCGCTGAAGGCGGGTTCCATGGCGTGGTCCTCCACGTGCAATTGCACATGCTGCAACCGGATCGCAGAGGCTTCAAAACCCAAGCTCCAATCGAAAGGTTGGGAGCTGGTTTCCGGCTCGGAAGGATCATCGTCGGCATCGGTCACCGCCGTTTCCCCCATCGCTTCCACGGGATCGCCTTCTGGCAGCACGGCATTCCAACCCCAACCCCCGCTCGCGCTCTCCCGCTTCGCGTACACATCCAAACCATCGATTTCCACGCGGTGGGCACGCAGGGTGCCACCGAACAGGGCGGAAACGTCCACATCCAAGGTCAAGAATTCCAACTGGCCGAGCACTGGGGCGTCGACCTCCTGCGATTCTTCCAGGGGCCGGACCGAGACGTCCCAGAGCTCCAAGGACCCTGCGAACAACGACAGATCTAGCTTGCTGTAGCTCACCTGCAACCCTTGCTGCCCCGCGATCTTGTCGAGGATGCTGGGCAAGGCCAGCGGCACCGCGGCGCGCAAAACCACGGCCAACAACACCAGGGAAATGGCGCAGCGCTTCAAGTACTTGCGCCAGGGCCTTTTGCGGACCTCCGGGGCCTGCACACTTTCGTCGGTCTCCATCAGGAACCCTCCCCGCTCTCAAAGGTCACCAACCAAGGACCGAGCACCGCCCGTCGTTCCGCCATCGGACCCAGCGGATCCCAGTTGGGCGGGGCTGCGTGCCTGCGTTGCAACCAATCAAACGCACGCACCCGGGCCGCCGGTTTGGCGTCCTCCAGGAACAATCGATTCACCTGCTCCAAGCGTCTTTCGAAGGTGTCGAAATCGACGGAGCTGCGTGCAGCGTCCTCCAAAATGCTCGGGTACTTACCGGCCTCGCCCCCATGGCGCAGGACCAGGGCAGCCATGGCATCGGGCAGGTCATCCTTGACCATGGAGCGCGCCAAGCACACCCAAGCGGCCCGTTCCAGGTCCCAACCGAAAGCGTCGGCTGAGGCCCAGTTCCGATCGGCCTCCCCAGGAAGCAACGCCACCCAACCGCTGAGCATCGGATCATCTCCGGTAAGACAAAGGTCGCGCCCAAGCGGCAGCCCAACCAGGTTGCAAAGGAAGACGAGGCCACCACGCAGTACATCGGGAGCATCCGCATCGCCCGCCACACATGCCTCTCGCGCCGCTTCCACATTTCGCAAACCGCGCTGGGTTTGGCGCAGCCGGGCTTGCTGCTCGGACTCCGGCTCCACCCGGCCCGATTGCCCGCTAGCTTCTACCCAGGCCGTGAGAGCGGGCTCGTGAGTGTCCCAAAACGCCTGGTCGAGATCCTCGGCATCAAAAGCCTGCGACCGAACAAACACGGCCAGGGTTTTGGCGGGGCCCAGTTTGAAAGGACTCGGCAGCAGCCACAACAGGGGCTCACCGGTCAAAGCTGGCGACTGGCTGGGCAAGATCCACTCCTCCCGCAAGAAGTCGCCACCCGGGCGCCCTCCTTCCGCCGGAACCCGGTCCATCTCCCCCTCCCCCTCGGCCGCGACCAGGTCGCCCAGGGCGAAACCAGCCACCAACCCATCCCCGTCGGGGCCGCCCTTGTGGAACAGGGCCACGGCCAGGGACTTGCGAACCGGACCACGGCGGGGCCACTCCCCCAGGAAGTTGTCTGAGTCTTCAATCGTTTCGAGGGCAAACAAACGCAGGGTGAAGGTCGTGCCCATGGGGACCAATGCGCCCTCCGGTTCGATGGCCAGGTGATCGCCCCACTCGCCCCCTTGAATGGCGCTCCAAGCGGCCTGCGCATCGACGCCGTGGGCCCAACGCGCCCCCACCGCCAGGCGGGACCCGCCCTGCACGGGGCTCTGGCTGCCAAGTTCAGCCACCAAGCGCAAATCCGGCGCGAGGGGTTCTAGGTGCTCACCAGCGGCCGCGCGCAACAGCACAACATCAATGCGACAGGTCACCGGATCTTCCGCCGTGCGCTCCCCCCCCTGGGGCCCGCTGAGGATGCTGCCCAAGTGCAATCCCGACTGCCGCTCCATCCCTTGCGGCACCTGGAGGGCCTTGGGGGGAGCGGGTGCCACGGGGGGAGCTGCACAAGCCGTCAATATCCCAAATCCGAGGGTCCACTTGGCCCTTCGGCCGCCCCTGCGGGACCGCTTGCGCTGAGTAATGCGTGTCATCTTTTCCCTCCAGCCATACCCTCTGTATTCGCTGACCAGGATTTCAATCGATCCACCGCTTCACCGCACGTCCTTTGTGCGCAATCGTCGGAAAAACAGGCTTAGGTCAACGGCCGGCGGGACGTTAGGCGGGAAAAGGCCAGGGGCCGTCCAGCCAGATCCTTCCCCACACGGTGGCGGCCGCCGCGCACGCCAGGCAAAGCACAACAGCCCGACCCAAAATCACCTTCAGCTCCTTCGAGGTCAGGCGCTCGTTCTCGAGCCGCCGCACCACCCAATACACGCACAGGATCCCGGCCAGGTCCGTGCACAGATCCAGTAGGGAGGCATCCCTTCCAGGCACCCGACTCTGATGGACTTCATCGGTCACGGCGTATAGAAACACCAGCACGGATAGGACACAGCTGGAAAACGGAGTCCAAATGACCCAGTTGGATGAGCGCGGCAGGAAAGGAACCAGCAACAACAGCAGCACGCCAAATTCGAAAGCATGGGCCGCATTGCCCAACAGGGATATCGGGAAGTTCCCGGGCAGCTTTCCAAGGGGCGCGTGATGGGAGGACAGGGCAAAAATCAGTCCAGCCCAGGCCAAGGCTGGCAGCCAAGCGAACCTCCTGGGCACGCGCAACAGGCCACGCCCCATCCTGCGCAAGGCCTCGGGCCACACCTGCTGCTCCTCCGCGTCCTGCGCCTCCAAACCCAATTTCATTGGGTCGGGCACTCGAACAGGAGTTCCGCGATCAAGGCGATGCCCTTCCCCGTTCGCGAGGATTCCACCTTCAGCGACGTGAGCATGCCCAGCAGTAAGAAAAAACCACGGCCTCGCTCGTCATCCAGCTCCGGAAGCTCGTCGGTGTCCTGCAGCATTGGGCGCAAGCATTCGGGGTCGCCCCCACCCTCGTCCTCCACGCGCAGGACCCAACCAACATCGGCGTTGAATCGGTATTCGAGGTGCATGTAAATATCGCTGTCCGCGTCCCAGTCGCTTGCATCCAGGGCGTGATTGCCGCCCCCGTGGTCCACGGCATTGGAGAGCAATTCGCCGGCCACGAACTCCAAGCGTTCCACCTCGCCCGCGTTCAGTCCTTCGGCGGCGGCAAATTCCCGTACACGCCGGCGCCCGCTGCGGGCTGCTTCATGATGGGCCGGCATGCTGAGCTTCAACTCAACACCTTCGGCCGAACGGGAAATTTGCTCCGTCTTTCTCATCGAACAGTCTCCAGTAACAAACTGAAGTCCAAGGCCTCCGCAGAGTGGGTCAATGCGCCAACGGAGATTCGATCCACCCGGGCCTGGCCAAAGTGGTGCGCGTTCTCCAACACGATGTCGCCCGAGGCTTCCAGCTCCACGGCACGCCCGAGTTCCTTTGCGGCGGATCGCAGCCGGGGACAAATTTCTGAAAGCGATTCAGGGCTCATGTTGTCGAGCAGCAACACATCCGCTCCACCTCGAAGCGCCGCCATGGCTTCCGCTTCATCGCGGGCTTCGGCGGTGATGCGCACATTGGGGCCCACGTGCTTCCGCAGGCGGTCTAGGGCCTCCTCGATGGAGGATCCCGCCAACTCGATATGATTCTCTTTCAGCATGGCTTCGTCAAAGAGCCCAAAGCGATGATTTTCGCCCCCCCCGCAGCGCACGGCGTACTTTTCCAAACGCCGCAAACCGGGGGTCGTTTTGCGCGTGTCCAAAATGCGGACGTCGCCGACGCCCTTGACCCGTTCCACAAACTTGGCGGTCAAGCTGGCCGTGCCCGACAGGCGTTGCAAGAAATTCAAGGCAACGCGTTCCGCCCTGAGGATCGCCCGGGCGTTGCCTGTGATGCTCGCAATCACTTGGCTCTCGACCACCGGATCGCCATCTTTCGCTTCGGTGTGAACTTGGGCATCGGGATCACTTAGGGCGAATACGCGCAGGAACACGGGCAAGCCCGCCAGGACTCCGTCCTGCTTGGCCACCAGGGTCGCCTTGGCCTGGGCCTGCGCCGGAACAGCCCCGTCGCCGGTCAGGTCACCGGTTTCCAAGTCCTCTTCAAGGGCAGCCTCGAGCAAGGGGTCAAGGTATTCGTGGGGCAGGGCTAGGGGTAGTCCCCGCCGGGGGGCGGGCAAATGCGCGTTTGGGGTGGACACGGATCGATTTGGGGGGGAGGCTGGCTACGGCCGGGTGGATTCTCTTGCCGTCAGTGTACGGCCCAGGCGCTCGACTTGCAGCCCACCGCTCCACGGCGGCCCCCGTCACGGGCCCGATTCCAGGCACACGCTGCAAACTGGGGGCGGAATTCAAGGACCCAACTCCCAAGCCCATCTCCCAGAACCCCCTGGCCAGGTCCCGGGAGCGAGTCCGGCCGACCCCAGGAACGTGGCGCAGCTCCAGGGGCTCGACCCGATGGTTCCCTGGAATCCCCCCCAAGCCGGGGATTTCACGCACTTCGACCCGCCCCCCTTCGAGGGGGCCTCGGCGTTCCAAGCCCCAGGCCGATAGGGACCAACCCAGGATGAAGATCAGGGGCAAGTACGAAAGGGCGGGAGCGGTATGGCTTTGTTCGTTGTTCACAACCCCAAGACCGCCGCCAGCGCCCAGGGTGTCATGGGGACTCGGAAAAATTCCGCAGATCGAACAGGGCATTGAAGACCTGCTGTCCCCCGACAAGCCGCAGGCCCTCGCAAATCGCCCGGCGGCGTTGTCAGAATCTCTCGCATAGGGCCCTGCTAGATGACCTGAGGCGACCCGTCTGAAAACCGCTGATCAGCAACGGCCTGCTAATCGACCAGGTGCTTGTGCAGGCTGGAACCAAATCCGCAGGGCCGCGCCGTATCCAGATCCTGGACAATTGTGCGCCCCAATTCCCGAAGGGCCAATGCCAGGTGACTGTTCCCTCCCCCGCGCACAACCGGCCGTTGTTCCTGGGTGGCCACAAAAGCTGCGCGATCATCGGGTAATTGTGCGATGCACTCGAGCTCCACGCCAAGGAATCGTTTGGTCACGTCTGTCAAGCGCTCCGCTGCGCGATCACCTTCCGCGGGAACCACTACACGGTTGATGATCAATTGCGGGCGACATTGGGGGCGTCGGGTGAGCAGTACTTTCAGGAAAGCGTACGCATCGGTCAACGCGGTAACCGCCGGGGTTGTCACCACGAGCACTCGATCGCTCGCGGCCGCAAACGCTATTGTTTGCCTCGATAAACCGGCAGCAGAATCCACAACCATGTAACAGTATTCTTCTTCTACACTTCGAAAACTCGCGCCCAAAACCTCCAACTCCCCACCGTTGAGGGATGCGAGTTGTGCAACACCGGAACCTCCCGCCAAAAGGTCGAGTCCATCGTAGCAGGGGGTCACCACGTTGCGCATCGATGTTTGTCCCGCGATCACTTCCGCAATCGTATGTGTGGGACGCATTCCCTGGAGGATGTGCGCGTTGGCAACTCCCAAGTCCGCATCAAACAACAGGGTATTGCCCTGTTCGCTTAAAAGAAAAGCCAAGGACGCAGAGATCATGGACTTCCCCGTTCCTCCCTTGCCACTTACCACACACACCGAACGCATGGCGTTTCCGGAACAGGGCGCTTCCTTGAGTTCCGTGAGCACCGCAGAGCTTACTTCCCGATTGAGCAGAGCTTCCTGCATAGCGACAGATTCAGACATCATCGGGCTTTCGCGCCGAAGAGAAAAGAACCTGCGTGTTGCTTTCCAATCCAATAGATTTGCGAAGTAAGAAGGAACTCGTAGGAGGGCGACGGCCCTGCTACCCGTACATTAGAGATTCATGGACACTGCGATTTCCACCGCAATAACATGCAAACCCTGCCAATTTCCCGGTTGCGGTAAGCCAACAATCGTGGGCATACAACGTGCCTGCATGCACGAATAGCGCCGATTGAATTCGATTCAGAAGGCTCGAAACGCCAGAAAACGGTAGATTCGGCACGCAACAAGCCAATCCGATACGAAGCGAACCTATTCTATTTCACATGAATGCATCGAGTTCTTCATGGCTCAATACCACGCTAAGTCCTTTATCCACGATGGATTCCTCGCCCGCCTCGGATTCTGCGGGTTCCTCCTCCAAAACCTCAAAGTAACGCTGCAATACGGATCCAACAAAGGTCTCCACGGCGTCCACGTCCGGCAATTCGTCGAGTTCCTTGCTCTCCGTGCCTCCCTTCAAGGCTCCATCAATGAATTGCAAAGTACACAGGGAGTGACCTCGCAAACGCCACTCCAAGTAATCGGATCCCATACCCGCGTATTGCACGCGTTCATCCACATGATCCAAACGCTGCAGGACAGACTCCGCCAGACCACGCAGATTTTCTGGCAGGCTCCCCAAGAATGAAACGGGTCCCACCGACTCCGAAACTTCGTACTCAGGCCAACGCAGTACCAAGTGATGGGAGACTCCACTGTCGGTGCGTACCTCGTGCACTTCGATCAATCGAATGCGTTCCGATCCGAGTACGGCCAGCCTTCTCAACGTTCTAGCAGAAAAATGAGAATCCGCTAAAACCAAGCGAGGGGCCATTTCAGGCCGAATCCCGCAGTTTCCGAGATGCGACATGACAAAAGAAAATTGACTTTCGGCGCGATGCAATATCTCCATCGCAAACTCGACTAGTCCGCCGGCCAGCTCCTCACTGCCTGGCCCCAGCCATAGCAAAATATTGAGACGCCCACTGGAATCTACGCCCACCCAATCCACGACGATGTCATCACCACCCTGGTTATCCGCGTCCGTGGCAGCGCCCGAATCCCCTTCGCACTCTAGCACCCAACCACAATCCAATAGCCGCAAGTCCGGAGCAAACTCGGACATGGCCTCTTTCAATTCTTCCCGCGGATTCATGCTGTCATCCCCCATTTGATTTCCCCTAAATCTGGCACAAGAGCCATTATCGCCGAAGAGCTCCGATTGGGGAAGCTCCGATTTCGAATGTGGCCGGATTTGGGGAGCAAGGGACCGCCTGCGGCTCATCCCGTCAGGTCTGTTTCTCCGAATGCCAAAGTGTCGCCACGTGCGGATGAAACAGGGAAACTGTACGGATGTCCAGAGCGGCGGGCTCTCCCCCGCTCCCTAACGCAGTCCCAGCTCGGCCAGGTGCCGGCGACGGGCCCAGGTCAGCGCGAGGGCCAGGCCATCGGTTGCGTCGTGGCGCAGCTCATCGAGAACCGGGGGCGAGCCCAGTTCCGTCGCGACCCAACGTGCCACCATGCCCTTGTCCGCGCCCCCGTTGCCCGTCAGGGATTTCTTGACCTCGGCGGGCGTATATTCCACCACCTGCGCCCCACTGATCGCCGCACAGGAAAGCGCCACACCACGCCCTTCGCCAATTCGCAGGGCAGAGGCCTGATTCTTGCCCGCAAAGGCCTTCTCGATCACCACCACCTGGGGCCCGATGTCCCCCAACAGCTTGTCCAGCGACGATCGAATATGGGCGAGCCGCGAGGAAATGGCGCTGCCCTCGGTGGTCCGCACCACCCCGGCCGCCAGCAATACGGCCTTTTTGTCCCGCAGCACCACCGCCCCATAACCCACGACCTGGGTCCCGGGATCGATCCCCATGACCACCAGGGGGTCCGCGTATCGCATGGTATGGCTGTCCGACATGGCAGGCTGCAACCTAAGCAAAGCGCGCCTTCGATCCCAGCACCATCTGGGCGGTAGAGATAGTAAGCTACCCCGCATGCAGGACCCCTTCGCCACCCTCGTCCTAGTCGCCGCCGGTCGCTCCTCGCGCATGGGCGAGAGTCCGAGGTCCAAGGTCCTACTGCCCCTGGCCGGAAAAACCCTGCTTGAGCACACGCTGGGAGCCTTCGCCCAGGCCAAAACCGTACGCGACCTGGTCTTGGCGGCGCGCCCCGAAGATTTCGAAGAGCTGCGCCCCCTGGCCAAAACCTCTGGCCTGAACCTGCACGCCATGGTCCCCGGCGGCGCGGAGCGCTTCCACTCCGTGGCCGCAGGCTGCCGGGCCGCCGACCCGCAAAGCCAGGTGCTTCTGATCCACGACGCGGCGCGCCCACTGGTCCGCCCCCGACACATCGATGCGGTGGCGCACGCCGCCCTTGCCGATGGTGCCGCCCTGCTCGCCCTGCCGGTCACCGATTCCTTGCACCGCTCATCCAATGGAACCCAAGTCCACGAACCCGTGGACCGCGCGCCGCTATGGGCGGCACAAACGCCCCAGGGCTTTCGCACCCAAGCATTCCACGACCTGCTCAAGCGAGCCGAAACCATCACCCCGCCCCCCACCGACGACGTGGCCCTCTTCGAACAATTCGCCGGCCCCGTAACCCTGGTCCAAGGCACACCCGACAACATCAAAGTCACGCGCCCCGAAGACCTACCCATCGCGGAAGCTCTACTACGTGCCCGCGCCATGCAATAACCCCATGACACAACCCTCCTGCACAGGCCCGCGCATCGGCCTCGGCTTCGACCTCCACCGCCTGGAAGAAGCCCGCCCCTGCCGCCTGGGCGGCATCACCCTCGACCACCCCGCCGGCCACTCCGACGGTGACGCGGTCCTGCACGCCGTCACCGACGCCTTGCTGGGCGCCGCGGGCCTCGATGACATCGGCACGCTCTTTCCTGACACCGACGCCGCCAACAAGGACCAGGACTCCGCGGTCTTCATTCAAGCCGCGATCGACGCGATTCAAAAAGAAGGCTACCGCATCGGCAACGTGGACATCGTCATCGCCACCGAAGGCCCCCGCATCGCCCCAAGCCGCCCCGCCATGCGCGAGCGCCTCGCGGAGTTGCTCGGCATCCCTACCAACGCCGTCAACGTCAAAGGCAAAACCCTGGAAGGCATGGGCGCCCTGGCCAAAGGCGCCGGTGTGGCTGTGCAAGCGATCTGCCTGTTGATGCCGAAGCGCTAGCCCTGAAGTGTGCGTTCATGGGTGGGATTGTCGACTTCCGAAAGCGGTACGACAGCCGGTTTTAAATCGTGTCCCATTTGACTTCACCGCCGCCTTTCTTCCGAAACAACCCGCTCCACCTGCCACCCTCTGAGCCTCACCCGGTCTCTAATGGGTGAGCCCACTTGCCAGCCCATCCGATCCACCGCCCCGAGTCCGGCGCGCCCAATCCCAAACCGGCGCGCTCAAGCAGATTCCGGCGCGCTGTTCACGCATCACCTATGGCCATGACCTTCGTGAAAAATGCGGGCTAGCGCCTGAGGGTCCCTATGCCAAATCCTGCCCTTCTTGCCGCCACCATGCCGCCAATCCCCTCCCCGGAGGCCCCGTTTGGCTGGCAATTGCCTACAATCGCACTCGCCCCCGCACCCCACCTCGCTTCCCGCTGCTCCCCCGAAACTGCCCCTTTGGAATTCCTATCCACCGTTTGCGACGGGCGGCTCCAGTCGGACTCTTCGTGGAGGAAGCTGGGGTCTTACCTCGGCGCACAGCCGGTCCGCGGCTCGAAATGGCGGACATCCGGGTTCCATAAGTCACGACATTGGGATACGGGTCGTACTCGCCAAAGTCCTTGTGCCCTAGTCCAGTCAAAGAGGGGGGGTGCAAAAGCGCCAACCGTCAAGGCACTGCGGGTTCTGGCCGGGGAGTGAGAACTTGTCAATTTATGTATCGCGGAAACTCGATGGGCGCTGGAGGGGGATCCCAGGGGAGTCATCTACCACTCATCCAACAGCGCACAAACCATCGAGGGACTGCAAAGCAGCATCACTCCATTCCACGCTCTACCCGACCTAACCACCACGCTGTTCCTCCTTTTCGACAAGGTGGGTGTGGCTTGACGGCTCGTGCACTCCAAGGTTCTAGGGCGTACGCCCTGCCGACTGGTTCTTGCCTCTGGCCGTCTTGATACGTCTCCTTCATCCACCACGGTTCGCAGACGGTCACTCGCTGAACACTGGAACACCGAGCGGCTAGCACTGCGGTTCTTTCCAGCGTGGCAGGTTGCACCCGACTAACCCCATCCAAACCAACCAACCTAAGCGATCCACTTGGTTCCTTTGTTGGTCGTCGTTCGCAATCCCCTGAAGGTTCCCTCCCAGCGAAGCGACCCCTTGTGTGGTTCGTCCCACCTTCGTTTTGCTAGGACCGCGATTAGGTTTGAAGCTTGAGACCTTGCTACCTACTGCTCTGTGTAGTTCTTCCCCGCCTTGGCATCCAAGACTCAGGATAATGTGTGTCCTCGAGATTACAAATTCTGTCAACCCCTATGGCAGGGAGGTTTTCTATAAGCGCTTACCATTTAATCGGTAACAACTTCAAAATAGATCTGCTGTGAACACTCAACCGGATGGATTCCCTGCCCTAATGCTCGCATGAACGGACTCGAAAGGAGCCTTCGCCGAGAGGGTCGTTAGTAATAAGGTCTTCGAGGGGGAGGCCAAACCTAAAAATCTACGGCGCCTCAAGTCTAGTTTCGTAAGGCTGCGCCCGCTTGCTATGCGTCTTTCTGTCCAACTTCGACTGCTCTTCGAGGC
>JAAETM010000309.1 GCA_024228395.1 bacterium
AACGGCAAGCGGCGCAAGATCCTCATTCGACACCTGCACGAAAGGGCCCACAGCGACACGCTCCACCGCGGCCCCTTGGATGGGGAACTGCGCAAGGACTTGATCTCGTGGGTTGTGGACAACCAACAGAAAAACGGGGGCTGGAAGGGATCCAAGGCGGTCAACCCCGCCCTCGGCGGCTTGGCCCTTTTGGGCACGCGCGACCGCAAACACAAGGCAGCCATCGAGCGCTGCAAGGACTTCATCCTCAAGTTGAATCCGAAACCCAGCGAGATGAAGGGTCTGGCGTTTTGGACCATCGGTTTCCACGGCATGTTCCTGGCGGAGTACTACCTGGCGACCGGCGACAAGGAAGCCTTGGCTTGGGTGGAGGATGCCGTTTTGTGGTTGCCCAAGGCCACGCACAAAAGTAAATGGGGCACGCAGGCTTTCGGTCACGGACCGTCGGGGTTGCCCTACGATGACAAGGCCCTGACCGCGCCGGCCTCCCACCTGCTCGTGCTCGATGCCCTCGCGCGAAAATGCGGCATTGAGAGCAAGGTTTGGGAGCATGTGCAGCCGTACATGAAGCATGCCTGGTCAAACCCGGCCGATGGCGGACATGGCGGCATGGGGTACAACGGCTCCCATCGCGACAAGGAACAGTTTTGGAGCCGCAGCGGGCTAACGGCCCTGGCCGAAACCCTGCGCGGCGGCGAGGCCCGCATGGCCAAGCACCTCTGCCTCTTCATGGAGGAGCGCCATACGTACATGCTGAACAGTCACGCCTATGGGGAACCGGGTGCCGCCCTCGGCCTTCTGGGATTGGCGGTTTCGGACCGTGCCGCCTTCGAACGCATTCTGCCCAGGTGGCGCTGGCGTTTCCTGGGCGCCTGGCAACCGGGTTATGGCCTGCGCTGGTCGACTCCCCACATGGGTTCGCCGTACATGGGCCGGGATGAAATCGTCAACCTGGCGTATGCTATGCTGAGCAGCGTGGAGAACGGTGGTCTCGTCATGGCCGGTGGCGAGGCCGAGCGTTGGCTAAAGTAGTTGCCCCACAATCATGACTGAAACAACAGGAACCCCATGGATCGCGCGGCTCTTTGTGCAGCCCAAGACCACGCTCAACCAGTCGGTCTGGTGGGCGTGCGGCCTGTCCTTTCTGGGCTTGGTGCTTTGGACCATAGAAGGGTACTGGTGGCTCTCTCACAATAGCCCGCCAGCCACACCGCCCATCGTCACCCTGTTGTCCCCCATTCACTTTGCGCTGATCCTTCGCACCGTCATTCATCTGAAGCGAGTCAAGGCGCAAAAGGACCCTTCAAACTACCGCACCTACCACACCCCTCCCATCATCTTCACCGTGCTGTACCTGATACTCGTGGCGCTCTACATGGTGCTGGCGGTGGTTAGCAAGTTATAGGCCCACGCGACCCTGGCGCGGATCCTGGTTGTAGAAGCGACACAGGCAGCCATACAAATCCTTGTGCCGTTTGAGCAGGCGGTCGGGGCGTTCGAAGAACTCCTCGGTAGCCACCGCAAAAAACTCTGCCGTATTGGTTGCACCATACTTGCTGAGCAGGGTCTTCTTGCCACGCTCGGCGTCCTGAACCAGTTCCCGGTATTCGGCCCCCACGATGCGCACCCAAGCTTCATAGGCTGCGCTGCCTTTTAGAGAAGGCGTGCCATCGGCAAAACCATCGAGCATGTCCAGCTTGTGGGCAAACTCGTGGTAGACCACGTTGCGACCATCGTCGGGGTTCGAGACCCCTTGGCGTGCTGCATTCCAGGATAGTACGACCGGACCTCGCATCCACGCTTCGCCGTAGCGATGGCTGCGTTTTTCCTCGGGAGCTCCGCCCCCACTCGCAACCATCTCGGCCTTGGAGTAGGTCGAAGGGAACAGGTAAACCGTGCGCACCCACCGGTACTGCTCACCGTCCAGGCCCAAAATAAGCCGACACGCCTGCGTCGCAACGCTCACGCGCATTTCATCGGTCACTTGCAGGCCGCCGCGCCCTTCCCAGTTTACTTCTCGAACAAACCCGGCAACCAACCCCTGCAAGCGCATTCGCATTTCGGGGGAAAGGGCTTTCACAAAGTCCAAGCGCCCGAACACGTCGGACCACTCCTCCTGGAACCGCGCCGGCTTGGGCGCGGGCCAGAGTCTCTTGAGGAGATTCGTGAGAAGTCAGAGCATGAAAGGGCGATGGATTCGAAAGTCGACGCGGGGCTGCCCCCAGTTTACCGATCTTCCGGTGCCTCGTCATCCCAGAAGGTGCTGTTCGGAATACCCGTGGCCTCGAAAGTACCATCGCCAGCCTGGTACGGGGACGGGATCACGGGGGCCGCGGAGCTTGCCATGCGGTCCATCATGCTGGTCAAAGCCAGGATGCGGGCCTCGCGCTCATACTCGCGGACCTTGGCGGCAAGGGAGGGGGCACGCGTTTGGTAGGGAGTCTCGGCGGAGCCCACGGCAAAGGGGAAACCTGTTCGAATATCGAGCAGCGCGCCTTCGATGACAGCCACGGCTTCGTATTCGGCGGTTGCAAACACGAAGGCGGGTACAATGGCCAAATCCAAGAAGGAGAGGGGCGTCGGATCGACGTCCAGGGCTGCTCCAACGCGTACGATCAAGACGGCATCCACCCCCCGGGCCTGCGCTCCGTTGCGAACGGCGGAGAGAATGTTGGTCGCCGACTTGTCCGCCAAAATGCTCGGGAGGAATTCGAATTGACTGACCCTTCCGGCTGTTCGCTCCCGTTCGACCCAATCCTCGATGACCCCCCGTTCGCGATCCGACCAAGCCCCGTACACCATCGAAGCGCTCGCATCACCCCAATTCTCCCGCACCGAAACCGGAGGGGCTATGCCGATGCGCAAGGGCAAGGAAGCCTCGGCGTGGGAGTTGTACTGGCCGCGGTTCTCCGCTGCGCAAATGGACATGGATGCGACATTCGCCCGGGCAATGGACAGGGGCACGGTGGAAGTGCCAATCGTGTGACAAGAGAACAGGGAGAGGGCGGCGAGGGAGAGCAGAATGTGGCTGGATTTCATTGGGATGTCCTTGCTGGGACAGCGGTTCGGCTGACACCGTGGGAGCGACTGGTTGGGGAGGCGTTGCCTTCAGATGTCCGGCAGCGAGCGGCGTGCCAACCGGGGCGGTTGGTGCTAAGCACGGAAAAGGCAACGGCTTCTGCCGAGGCAACCCCCAAGACCCACCGTGGACCAAGAGCGCTGCGGGCATCCGATGCACAGTGACCCCCAATGGGTGTACAGGATGCCCCGCACGGTTCCCCCATCTTTACCGCAACCCCGTTGGGGTCGCTTGAGCCGATCCCTCGCGCTGAAACCCAACTGCCTGGGTTCCGTGTGGATCGCTCCAGCCATGTCGCCAAAAAGTGCTGATTCAAGCACCTCAAGCGCACTTTGCGGAGCCTGTGCGAATCGAGGGTCCTGCGGTTTTGGCAACCCCGGCTCCTGACCCCATGGGGGCTCGCCATGCTCACCCCGGGAAATCCACACGGAACCCAGGCAGTTGCCACTGGCACCAGGCCAACCCCAGCTACCGCCCAAACAAGGCGCTGAACAGCTCCTGGGAAAGGGCCTCACCCTTGTCGGTCAGGATGACGGACTTCGCTTTCCCCTTGGGGTCCGCGATCCAGCCCTTTTCGAAAAGGCGGTCCATCACCTCCCACGCCTGGCCTTTCCACGCCCGTGTCACACCATCGCTTTGGTGACTGGTCAGTGTCAGCAGGGCCAAAACAGCCTCGTCCACCTTATCTTGATCGTACATCATGGTCGTATTTTACCCTATCGGGGCTGCCGCAAACTTGCGACTCTGCCGCAAGGGGTGGCGAATCCCTGGCAGGTCCGTCGAGCAGATACCTAGAATCTAAGTTCAGCCCACTCCCCGAACCATTCGACGCCATGAGCCAAACCACGACCCCACCCCAGAACACCGCCTCCCCAGCACTCTTGGGACGGAATCCGGAGGATCCTGGGGCGGCTCCCTGCCTGCATTCCAGCGTGGTCGAAGCCGCACGAGCGACCTTTGGTTACACGACCGGTGCAGCGGGGAATGCGACCGCCACAATCTACCGGAGCGAGCAGAACTTGGATCGTGGCGGCATGGTGCTGCGCTTGGCAATCGACAACAGCGAGTCATCGTTCCTGCCGACCGCCACCCTGACGCCGGAGGGAGTCGACATTCACATCGCCGGAGAAGCGGAAGCGGAGGCCATGGTCATCGCCCTGCAGACGGCGCTGATGAAACTGAATGCGGATCGGGCCAGGACGGTTGGCGTGCAGATGGATTGAGTGGAGTGGTTTTCCCTCTGCCTCGCAAGTTCAGAACCGGAAGCGCCTCCGCCTCCCAGTCCACCGACGCATAAATTCATGCCATGAAAAAACTCAGGTTCTTCCTCATGCTGTATGGCCTAATCCGGACGATCAAGCGCAGTTTGCGTCGCAGGTAGGTCTGGACAATCGGGGAAGGAGCGGGCCGCATGCTCTTCCTTCCAGCTGCGCAAGGCGTGGCCTCGGCCACGCCTTGCGCAGGTGGAAGGAAGAGCGCGCGGCTCTCTATCCCATCAAACTTCGGCCAAGGCGCGCGCAACCCTGCGCTCCTGCACCCACGAGTACAGGGTCGGCACAACGAACATGGTGAGAATCGCAACCGCCATGCCCCCCATCGAAGGAATGGCCATGGGGATCATCACGTCGGCACCGCGGCCGGTCGAAGTCAGCACCGGCAACAGGGCCAGAATGGTCGTGGCCGTCGTCATCAAACATGGACGGCAGCGGCGCTTGCCCGCCGCAACCACGGCCTCACGCACTTCCTGCTTGCAAGTCGGCGTACTATCCTCCATCGATTGCTTGAGGTAGGTCGCGATGACAACCCCGTCGTCGGTGGCGATTCCAAAGAGTGCGAGGAAACCCACCCAGACGGCAATCGTTAGTTTGATTTCATGGACCTGAAATAGCTGTCGCATCGGCGCGCCCAGAACTTCGAAGTCCAAGAACCATGGTTGGCCGTAAAGCCAAAGCATCAGGAAACCACCCGACCAGGCCACAAAGACGCCGCTGAATACCATGAGGGTTGTGGAGACCTGACGGAACTGCAGGTAGAGGATCATGAAGATCAACAGCAGAGCCAAGGGCAACACAACCCGCAGGGTTTTCACAGCTCGCACCTGGTTCTGATAGTCGCCCGCAAAAGAAAAGGACACGCCGGCGGGAATCACGAGCTCTCCACTCTCGATTTTTGCGTTGAGAAAGTCCTGGCAGGTCTCCACCACATCCACATCCCCATGGCCCGAGCGTTTGTCGAAGAGCACATAGGAGGTCAGGAAGGTGTCCTCGGTTTTGATGGCCTGGGGACCACGCTTGAAGCGGATCGAGGACAACTGTCCCAGGGGAATTTGAGCCCCGCTGGGACTGGTCACCAGGATCGATTCCATGGCTTCGATGCTGTCGCGACGTTCGCGCTGGTAGCGCACGCGCACGGCGTAACGTTCGCGACCTTCCACGGTGGTGGTGATGGCTTTGCCGCCGAGAGCGATCTCGATGGCGTTTTGCACCCGCGCAATGGTCAACCCATAACGTGAAGCCGCTTTCCGATCCACGTCGATTTCCAAGTAGGGTTTGCCCACAACGCGGTCCGCAAAGGTGGCCTCCGCCTTGACCCCAGGTACTTGCTTAAGCAATTGCTCGATCTGGAAGCCGGTGGCTTCGATGACGTCTAAGCTGGGGCCCTTGATCTTGACCCCCATGGGAGCGCGCATGCCACTCTGCAACATAACGATACGCGCAGCGATCGGTTGCAACTTGGGAGCGGGCACCGTGCCCGTCAGCCGCGCGGCATCGGCGATCAAATCCCAAATGTCTTGGGAGTTGCGCACTTCGGGGCGCCAATCGCGATAGGGCCTGCCATCCTCATCGGGAATCAACTGCCCAAGCTCGTCGCGTGCATAGTCATCCGCCTCGGAGTCGTAGCGGAAGTTCAAGCGCTTGCCATGGGAATCGCTGCGATACTCCGGTATGTACTCAACGACCGTTTCAACCATGGATACCGGCGCCGGATCCAGCGCGCTCTCCACGCGTCCGATCTTGCCCACTGCCGCGCTCACTTCCGGTATCGCTTCAATAGCAAGATCCAATTTGCGCACAACATCCAAGGCCTCGCCCATGGAAGCATGGGGCATGGTTGTCGGCATGAAGAGGAATGAACCCTCGTCCAGATCGGGAATGAACTTCTTCTTGAGGCCTGGAAACTTGTCGGCCATATGGGCCCAGGGCGAGGTGGACTCCAAGGTCCCCGCCTCCATACCCACTCCGCTCAATACACGCGGAACGAAAGCAAAGGTCTTTCCAAACCCAATCCATGACATGAGCCCGATGATCATCAAGCTCGCAGGCAAGCAAAGGAACGCCAGCTTGTGATTCAAACACCAGCGCAGAATCGGTTCATACACACGCATGAAGAGCCAAAAGAACATCAAGAGGCTGAGCAGTGAGATCAACACGAACATCAGGTTCACAAAACCACCCCGTTCTGCACCGAGGGGTTCCCAGTGACCCGATAGAACCGAGGCCACGATCAGGATCACAACCGCATTCAATAGATAAGGCCACCCCATGCGCACGCCGCGACGCTTCGCAAGCCACCCATCCAGGGCCCTGCCAATCCGCCCACCCTTCATGGGGAAGAGCCACAGGGCCAGGGGCGGTATCAACAGCAAAGCCACCGTGATCGACCCAACCAACGCAAAGGTCTTGGTGAACGCCAGTGGCTTGAACAGCTTGCCCTCCGCCCCAATCATACTGAACACGGGCAGGAAGCTGATGATGGTGGTCGCGACCGCGGTCAGGATAGCCGAGCCCACTTCGCGCGTGGCTTCGTAGATCACCTCGAGGGGCGGCTCTTCGGGCCCCGCGCGATTCAATCGACTGATGATGTTCTCACACAGCACGATGCCCATGTCGACGATCGTGCCGATGGCGATGGCGATTCCGGACAGGGCCACGATGTTCGCATCCACGCCGAAGAGTTTCATCAGGATGAAGGAGAACAACACGGCGGCGGGCAGCAGGACCGAAATCAGGGCCGACGCGCGAATGTGCATCAGCATGAAGAGCACCACGATGATGGTCACCAGGATTTCGTCCCAGATCGCAGTGCTCAACGTGTCGAGAGTTTCGTTGATCAGCCCTGCACGATCGTAGAAGGGCACGATGGCGACCTGACTCACGCGCCCATCGGCCAGGGTCTTCTTGGGCAAACCCGGAGCGATCTCCTGGATCTTCGCCTTGACATTCTTGATGACCTGCAGGGGGTTGGCGCCGTAGCGGGTGACGACCACTCCACCCACCGCCTCCGCGCCGCCCTTGTCCAGGGCTCCACGCCGCATGGCCGGGCCCGTGGACACGTGCCCCACATCCCGAATTCGAATGGGGACACCGTCCGTGGAACGCACCACCGAATCTTCCAGGTCCTCCACGCCTTCCACCCAACCCAAGCCGCGCACAAAGTACTCCACGCTGTTGATCTCGATGGCGCGGGCACCGACCTCCAGGTTGGAGCCACGAACCGCCGCGAAGACTTCCTCCAGGGTCACGCCATGGGCGCGCATCGCCTCGGGGTCCACATCGACTTGGTACTCACGCACAAAACCGCCCACCGAGGCCACTTCAGAGACGCCCTTGGCCGCCATCAGCGAATAACGCACATACCAATCCTGCACGCTGCGCAGTTCATCGGGTCCCCAACCACCGGTGGGGTTGCCCGCTTCGTCGCGCCCTTCGAGCGTGTACCAATAGACCTGACCGAGCGCGGTAGCGTCGGGGCCCAAGGAAGGTTGCACGCCCTGGGGCAAGGTGCCCGAAGGCAAGCTGCTTAGTTTTTCGAGAACACGGGAGCGCGCCCAATAGAACTCCACTCCATCCTCAAAGATCACGTAGATCGACGAGAAACCGAAGAACGAGGTCGAGCGCACGGTCTTCACTCCGGGCAACCCCATCAGCGAAACCGTCAACGGATAGGTGATCTGGTCCTCGATGTCCTGGGGCGAACGCCCCATCCACTCGGTGAAAACGATCTGCTGGTTTTCACCGATGTCGGGGATCGCGTCCACGGGCACGGGATCCCGGGGAAGGCCCGTATTGCCCCAATCGAAGGGCGCGGTGCGGATTCCCCAGGCCATCACAAAGAGGGCCAGCAGCAGAACCACCAGGCGGTTCTCGAGGAAGAAGCGAATTGACTTGTTCAGCATGGCCTAAAAGTCCTCTCGCAGGAAACGGGTACGCGCGCCGCAGCGGTACATGCCCGATCCGAAGTACGGGTTGGCGGTGCGATCCTCGGCTTGTATCCAGTTGGCGCCGGTATCGTCGAAGGCCATGGTGCAATGGAAGAGGCCAACAGGCCCGCCGCTGCGCTGGTATCCAAAGGCCTCGAGCACCTCCACGAAGCGTTCGGTGAAGGGGTACAGGGCGGTGCGCCGTGCTTCCATGTCTGTGGCGTCCACCAGGCCCTTTGCCAGGGTCATGAGTACTGGCTGCACGCGCATCCACTCCAGATGCGCATCGCCTTCGAGCAAGCGCGCGTCCACACTCTCCAGGCTGGCCAGGAGCGCTTGCGCTTCCGGCTTGCCATCCTTGTCCAGGGACAACTCCACTGGCAAGGGCAGGTATGCATCAAGCAATGCGCCGAGTTGCTTCTTGAAGACCAAGGGCGTTTCCTGTTCCGCGAGGTTCCAGGGCCCAGCGCCACCTTCCACTTCACCATGATCTTGGCCCGGCGGATCCGCCGGGTTCATCATGCTGGTCTTGGCACGTATTTGCAGTTCGCTATCGATTTTGAAGTTGCCGTTGACCACAACCAACTCCCCCTCCTTCAAACCCGCTTCGACCACGTACCAGTCACCGGCGCGCGGGCCGAGTACGACCTCACGGCCTTCGAAGCTAGGTTTTTCCTGGCCGGGCATGCGCACATAAACCACCGAACGGCGACCCGTGAACATGGGGGCTGTGGCAGGGATCACCAGGGGAATGGAATCGTCGCCTTCCGCCTCGTAACCAAGCTCCTCCAGGGTGAGCAAGTCCATGCCGCACTCGGGGCAAGCTCCCGCTCCTTCCGCGATCACCTCAGGGTGCATGGAACAAGACCACATGCCGTGCAAATGGCGGGATGACACCTGCCCCCCCGAAGCCAGAACGCCG
>JAAETM010000310.1 GCA_024228395.1 bacterium
CGGCGTTCTGGCTTCGGGGGGGCAGGTGTCATCCCGCCATTTGCACGGCATGTGGTCTTGTTCCATGCACCCTGAGGTGATCGCGGAAGGAGCGGGAGCTTGCCCCGAGTGCGGCATGGACTTGCTCACCCTGGAGGAGCTCGGTTATGAGGCCGAAGGCGACGACTCCATTCCCCTGGTGATCCCCGCCACAGCCCCCCTGTTCACGGGCCGCCGCTCGGTGGTGTATGTGCGCATGCCCGGTCAAAAAAAACCAAGCTTCGAAGGCCGCGAGGTCGTACTCGGCCCGCGCGCCGGTGATTGGTATGTGGTCGAAGCGGGCTTGAAGGAGGGGGAGTTGGTTGTGGTCAACGGCAACTTCAAGATCGATAGCGAACTGCAGATACGTGCCAAGACCAGCATGATGAGCCCGGCGGAGTCGTCGGGCCGTGATCAAGGTGAAGTGGATGGCGGTGCCGGGCCCTGGAACCTCGCGGAACAGGAAACGCCAATGGTTTTCAAGAAGCAGCTCGGAGCATTGCTTGATGCGTACTTGCCCTTGCCCGTGGAGTTGTCCCTGGACAAGGATGGCGAACCGCAGGCGCAAGCGCTCTTGGCCAGCCTGGAGAAAGTGGACGCACGCTTGCTCGAGGGTGATGCGCATCTGGAGTGGATGCGTGTGCAGCCGGTACTCCTGGGCCTGGCAAAGGACCTGGTGGACGCCGCGGACATGGAAGCACGGCGCACCGCCATGTACCCCTTCACCGAACGCTTCGTGGAGGTGCTCGAGGCTTTTGGTTATCAGCGCGACGGCGGGCCGGTCGGCCTCTTTCATTGCACCATGGCCTTCGACGACACCGGCGCCAATTGGATCCAAGCGGAGGATCGCACCGCCAACCCGTACTTCGGGTCTGGCATGTACCGCTGTGGGGCGCGCACCCGTTTCCTGCGAGAGGATTTCTAGACCATGCTGAACAAATCAATTCGCTTCTTCCTCGAGAACCGCCTGGTGGTTCTGCTGCTGGCCCTCTTCGTGATGGCCTGGGGAATCCGTACCGCGCCCTTCGATTGGGGGAACAGCGGCCTTCCCCGGGATCCCGTGCCCGTGGACGCGATCCCCGACATCGGCGAAAACCAGCAGATCGTTTTCACCGAATGGATGGGGCGCTCGCCCCAGGACATCGAGGACCAGATCACCTATCCGTTGACCGTTTCGTTGATGGGTTTGCCCGGGGTGAAGACCGTGCGCTCGACCTCGTTCTTCGGGTTCTCGTCGATCTACGTGATCTTCGAGGATGGCGTGGAGTTCTATTGGGCGCGTTCGCGGGTCCTCGAAAAGCTGAGCAGTTTGCCCTCGGGCACCTTGCCCCAGGGCGTGCAACCATCCTTGGGCCCCGACGCTACCGCGCTCGGCCAGGTCTATTGGTACACGCTCGAAGGGCGCGACGAAGAGGGCAACTCCACCGGTGGGTGGGGGCCCGATGAATTGCGCAGTGTGCAGGATTGGTACGTACGCTATTCGTTGATGGCCGCCAAGGGCGTCTCTGAAGTGGCCTCGGTGGGCGGTTTTGTGCGCGAGTACCAAGTCGACGTGGACCCCGAGGCGATGCGTGCCCACGGCGTAACCCTGGAGGATGTTTTCGCAGCGGTTCGCGGCTCCAACCTGGAGGTCGGCGCCCGCGCGATCGAGATCAACAGCGTGGAGTATTTTGTGCGCGGTCTGGGTTGGGTCGAAGGCGTGGAGGACTTGGAAAATTCGGTGGTTCGGTCCACAGGTGGCGTGCCCATTCGAATTCGGGATGTGGGTCATGTGTCCACGGGACCAGCCATGCGCAGGGGGGCCCTGGACAAGGGCGGTGCGGAAGCGGTGGGCGGTGTTGTCGTCACCCGCTACGGGGCCAACCCCTTGCAGGTCATCAAGAACATCAAGGCCAAGATCCAGGAGATTGGACCGGGCCTACCCAAGAAGACCTTGGCGGATGGCCGAGTGAGCCAGGTGGCCATCGTGCCATTTTACGACCGCGCAGGGCTGATCAACGAAACCTTGGACACGCTGAGTACTGCGATCTGGGATGAGATCCTGGTGACCATCATCGTGGTGCTGTTCATGCTGATGCATGTCCGCGCTTC
>JAAETM010000311.1 GCA_024228395.1 bacterium
CACTTTGGCCCAAACCGTAGGCAAAGCCTACGGTTTGGGCCGAAGTGTGTGAAAGTGTACCTGGTTCCGTGTGCGCCAGGAGACTGGCAGGATGAAGAGAATGAAAGAGTCTTACTTAGGAGGGTTAGCCACCCACCATGACCCCTAGTCATGCGTCGTCACCCGCGAGGGTGGGGGCGAAGCGTTGACAGGGGCATGCATAGGCCGGGTATTGAGCCGTGAAAGAGGTAATTATTCGAGGAGGCCGACGTCGCACGGAATACGTAAGGCAACCTGGCAGGAATACGCCGAAAACCTGGAGAGCAACCTCCAAGATCTCAGCGGACGCCTGGCGCGAGGTGCTGACCCAAGCGAAGCCTGTTCGCCGGACCTACACCCCTAGATATGCCATCCCTATCCCGGCCAACGCCTTGGCGTCATCACCCAAGGCAGACAGGATGGATGGACCTGGTTCCCAAAGCGCGCGGATTACACTGCGGGCTGTCTAAAACCAAGTCGCGGTGCAGAGCCGCATGAAAAACAAGCCCATCCATGAGCACAATACACAAGTACGTCGGCCTTGACGTCCACAAAGACACCATCTCGATTGCAGTCGCCGAAGAGGGCAGGACTGAGCCCCGCTTCTTGAAGGCAATCCCCAGTTGCACCACGAAGCTGCTTCGTATTCTGAAACAGCTTGGCCCTCTCGACAAGATTCTCTGCGCCTACGAGGCCGGGCCCACCGGCTATTGGCTTCAGCGGTTTCTTACTTCCAAAGGCATCCGCTGCCAAGTCATCGCACCCTCCGAAGTTCCGACCAAGCCTGGACGGCACGTTAAAACTGACCGTATCGACGCGCTGGCCATCGCCAAGTTTTTTGCGCTCCGGAGATCTTACGCAGATCGTGGTTCCTACCGAAGAAATGGAGGCAATGCGCGACCTGAGCCGTACGCGGTCTGACGCCAAGCTTGTCGTGAAGGATGCCAAAAAGCGCCTGGGGGCATTCTTGCTTCGGTACAAGTTGCTCAACCCTTTCAAGACGAACTGGACGGGCATGCACCTCGACTGGGTACGAAAGCAGAAGTTCGATCACGAGGCGCAGAACATTGTGCTGCGGGAGTACCTGTCTTCTGTGGAGCAGGCCAGCGCACGAGTTAATCGACTCGCTGAAAGCATGGCGACCCTAGCCGAAGAGTGCTCACTATGGCCGTACATCAAGGCGCTCCGCGCTTGTCGTGGAATCGACATGATCACAGCAGCGGGCATCATGTTCGAACTCGTCGACCTCAAGCGCTTTCCGCCGGCTCCTCACTTGATGAGCTTTCTCGGCCTTGTTCCTAGCGAGGATTCAAGTGGCAAGAGGCGACGCCAAGGCAGTATCACAAAGGCTGGAAATAGCCAGGTCCGAAGACTGCTCGTCGCGGCTGCGCACAACAACGGGCACTCGCCAAAGGTCACGCAACGACTCCGGAAACGGCAAGAGGGTGTAAGCCAAGAGGTGATCGACATCGCGTGGAGGGCGCAAGAGCGTCTCTATCGCAAGCGCCTTGTGCTCTTCAATCGAGGCAAACCAAAGACATGCATCGTCATCGCGATGGCCCGAGAGCTTGTCGGGATTGTTTGGGATATCGGGCAGCAAGAGAGACTCGTCACCAACTAGCGCCAGGCTCCGAACAACCCTCCATTAATGAACACCAGAGGTGGCGGCTCACATGCTGAGCCAAGTGAAAGGAGAATCCTCGACGCTCCTATGGACCAGGCGGCAATGCCGCCAGATGTCCGCTCTTAGACTGAGGCAGCCCCAGACGGATACAGCCTTGCAGGTAACCAATCCGCGAATACCAGGATGATCAACCGTCGAAGTAAGCCCAGCACCGAGTCGCCACTTCTCACCTTTTCCAGACCTAGAAAAATGAAATGTAACCAACGGGTTGACAGGTCCATCCATACCAGGAGCCCAGTGCGGCAATTCCGCTCGCTGGGATCTGTGCGGGGGGCGCTCCGGTCGGGAAATTGACCGGGGCGGTTCTACCGCGACATTGTCATCTACTCCACGTCGATGCGCACGAGGTCGTGGTTTTCGTGGGCTTCTTCGAGCAGGATCTCGCGGCGGGTCACAACCTCGTCTGCCGAGCCCCACTTCTGATAAACAGTTACCAGAACTTTTGTCCTGACCGATGTCTTCTTGGGGTCGCCGCTGAAGAAGCGCGCATAGACCGAGAACGCGCCGGACGTTGCGTTGGGCAGCACGTACAGCTCGGGGCCGTAACCCTGGGTGACGTCCTGGGAGAGATGGGCACCGAGGGCGGTGTCGCGGAAGCCGTAGTAACAGTGCTCCTCAGTGGGTTCGATGACGTGCAGGTCGATGTCGGTGGCATCCGTGTTCCATTGGATGGCGACCGCGAGGTCAGCAGTGCCATAACCTGCGAGCTGGACAATCTTGGGTGCTTGCGACAATGCCCAGGTCGACATTTCCGCGCACAGTTCGCCACGCTCCAATTTGCGCATGAAATGCAGTGCATCAAAGGCGACGATCCGTTGAAAGTCGCCGAAGCGCGAATCCCACTTGCCTTCAAGCGCCACGGTGTACCAAGCCAGGGCCAGGTCGGCCTGCCCCGACTCCTCCGCGCAGCGGGCGAGCGAAAGGTAGGACTGCGGTTCGAAGGGACGCGACTCGGCGACACGCAAATACAGGTGGTAGGCGTGCCCAAAAAGGCCCCACTGCATCATCGTCTGTGCCACGTCGCGTGCAAACACGCCGTCCCCTGGGTTTAGCTCGACCAGGCTCGACAGAACTCGCACGGCATCGCCCTGTTCCATTTCAAGCAGGCGGCGCGCGGCCTCGGCTTGCATGAGGGAGTATGCGGGTTTGCCGCTCAAGAGCGCCTCGGTAACCCCAGCTGGCACCTGTTCCTTTTCCAGACCACGATAGGTGAGCGCTTCGGGGCGAACCTGCAGCGCGGGTTTTGGCAAGCGGCTCAGGCCCAGTACGAAATCGGGGTCCAGCATCAATGCGACCGAGGGGGCATCAAGGCCTCCCACATGTTCCAGGTCGGGGAGCTCCCCGAACAGCACGGGCGTACGCCGCATGCTGCCCGCCTGCGCCAGCGGTTCGAGCATTTCCAGCATTGCGCGCGCGGGGTCGTCCAGCACGCCGGTGAGCGAGTCCAAGGCGGAGGCCACCATGGGCCCCGCGCCCTCGGTGCGTGCGATCGTGGTTGCATCTTCGGGCAAGAAACCCTGGGCGAGATAGGCCTCTTCTGAATCGAGCATCAGCAAGGAGCACGCCTTGCCAGGGACGCGGAAGCGCGTTCCGAAGGCCTCGGCGGCCTTGCGGGTGGTGCGTCCGAATTCTTCCAATTGCGCGGTTGCGATCTCGCCGTAGGCGCGCGCCGCCAGGGTGGTCTCCAGGGTGGACTTGAGGGGGAAGCGCATCGTTTCGCGGCGGCCCGCCTGGGTGAGCACCAACTCGACGGCCTTGCCAGCATGGGGCATGCCCCGTCCAACCAAACGCAAGCGTTGGCCGGGGAAAACGCCGGTCGGACGGCCGCGCAGCAGAAGATCGGAGCAGCCGTTCAGAGTCAGGCTCTCGATTTGCCAGGGCATGCCGTGGTGTGCGACCGATGCGCCACCGATGTCCGCCGGGCCGTTGACGGCGAAGATGGCTCCGCCACTCTCACGGGTGAGGTGCTCGAGCGTGCGGCGTTCGGTTCCGCTCTGGCCGGTGGTGTATGCGAACAGCGGGCCCGTTGCGCCGTCCTTGAGCGCCGCCGATAGGGCTTGTTGTGTCGATGCGCCCCATGTTGCCGCGCCGTCGGAGAGCAGGAAGAGGTCCCAGGCCGCTCCCCGGTCGTTGCTCGCCCAGGAGGGATGCGCGGCCTCGGCGAGTGCGCTTCCCAGATCGGATGCGCCCTCGAGTGCAAGGCCCTCCGCGTAAAGCCGCAAGTCCGCGATGGCGGAGGGGGTGTTGGATGAGAAGGAGGGGCGCCACCAGCGCGGCGTCACGTCGAAGAAGAGCACGGCGAATTCATCGAGCTGGCCGCGGTTGTTTTCAAGGGTCGCCTGCATCAGGTCGAGCCAGGTTTCAAAGCCGCCATTTGCGGAGGAGAGCGACGAGTCCACCGCGAAAATCGCCGTTCGCGAACCGGCCCATGACGACTTGGGCAGGCTGGGCGCGATGTCCATGGCGAAGTAGCCCGTGTCCTGGGGAGCCACCAGCGCCGTTGTTTCCAGATCTTCCAAGCGAACGGTGAACGCGCGTTCGGAAGTGGCCCCATAGGAGTACGTTTGACGACCACCATGGCCGCTCGCCGGGCGGGTGGCGGGGAGGACCTGCACATCCGACCCATTCGGTGCGAGCACGTGCATGTTGAGCGAGAGCGCGGCCAGGTCCTCGGGCAGGTCCAGCGCGAATTCGTACTGGCCATTGGTTCCGGGGACAGCAACCAGATCCACTTCGTAGCCGATGACAATGCGATGGGTCGCGCCGGGGACAAGCGGGAAGACGCGCGCCTGGAAGATGCCGGCGCCGGCCCACTCCATGAGGGCGGGGTCGACCTGTTGGCGCACGGTGTCCTTGTAGGCGCGGGCCGCCTGCCCCTTGGGCACAAAGCGGGCGGCACGGGCGCCTTTCCAGTGGCCCTCGCGGACCTCCAAGATCGACTCCGGCTCCGGTCCAAGCTCAAGGCTGTGGTCCTCCACGCCAGGTCCCCATTGCTTGCCGCCCACGAGGATCTCTTCGCCAAACGCCAGGTAGTAAGGAGTCGCACCTTCAGGCAAACGCAATTTGAAGGTGCCCTCGAGCTGCTGCTCACGATCGTTGAGGTACATGCAGTCGAGCAGGACGCGGGCGCGAAGGCCATCAACCCATACGGTGGATTCTATGCCAAGCAGGGGCAGCTCGTCCTCGTCACCGATCCTCAATGTGGTTTCGTTCGGGCTCGCCCCAGCCCGGCGCCATGTCTGCGTCTGCCCCGCCTTGCCCTCGGCCTTCTTGTCCATCTTTGCCGGACGACCGGCGGCCTCGGCATCCTGGAGCCTCAAGTCATAGTCAAACCTCTCTGAATTGTCCTCGATGCCCCCGCTAGGGGTGTTCATGACCATCTCCGAGATGACCGCTCCCAAGCGTGCTTCCTCCTCCGGAACTTCCGATCCTTCCGCTACCTCCATGTCCGCCGCCACCGGAGACTCCTCCGCTATCGCCGCCAGGAGCTTCTTCACATAATCGCTCTCAAGCTGCCAGGTCAGCTCGCCAAGCGGTCCCTGGGTGACGATCGGCACCACAGGGGGTTTTGCCGGTTCCTTTTTTTGGGTGGCGCACTGCCAACAAATCAAGGCGAGGAGTGAAGCGGTGACTGCAGCGAACTTTTTCATGACGGGGGATCTATCGGGGGACCGAAACGGAGGTTCAATCCTACTAACGCTGCCCCAGGGGGAAGCATTGGTAGCTTCCGCAGGTTTTCTTGGGGTTCGAGGCGCTCGATACTCGGCCCCTATCCGGCGGCGCGGGCAGCCCTCTGGGCGCATCATGGGGCCTCGGACGAAAAGGGGCCCGGGAAGTCGCTGCCTGCGACTTCCCGGGCCCCTTGTTCATTCAAAGCGCGCCGTCTACTGCATGCCTTCCATGGCTTGGAGTAGGGCCAACAAGCCCGCAGTGTTTCGAATATTGCTGCCTTGGCCTTCATTCAAGCGCGTCAGGGCGTTGCCTCCGCCCAACATTTGGGCGGCCCGGAAGAGGAAGAAATCGTCACCGGAGATTTCGAAGGCGTAGGCCAGGGATGAGTAGTACTCGGTACGGTTCACATACGGTGAAGATGTGCCCGAGGGAGCGTTCCAGCAGAAGTTGCCGGAGGCGATGTTGGTCGGGCCCACCGCATTGTTGAAGTAGGGCGCACCCTCTTGCTCATTCCAGAAGCGACCCGTCATGGAGCACCTCACCGAGTCGACCAGGATTCCGTCGAGTGCTTGGGTACGAGTCTCATCAACACCGGCGTAAACCGATGTTCCCATGGAGCGCAGCAGGTTTTCCAAGAAGGCGTTTTCCATGGCTTGTCGCACGCGATACTGCCCGCCGAAGTGGTTGCCGATGTAGTAGGACATTAGGTTGCCCGTGCAGGTGGACCGCCCATCTTCAAACACGGAGCTAACCATGTCGAACCAGGGCAGGTAGCGTTCCCGCAATTCCACGTCGCCAAAGGAATAGGCGGCCACAGCAGCGTCGATGCCCCACGCATTGGAGCGCCCCATGGGCACGCCGGTTCCCGGGTTATCCTCCACGTGGTTGAGAGCCGACCGCAGTCCTGTACCCTGCACGTGGTTGTAGTTTGAGTTGTTGAACTCGTGGAAGGATAGCCTGTAGGTCTCAGATGCCGCTTCCAAGAGATCCTTGGATAGGGCGTCATTGCTGAGCCAAGCCAGAGACTTTAAATCGCGCGTGTAGCGAATAAAGTGCTGGTAATCGATGGGCTTGAAGCTCCGCAAGCTCCCTTCGTAGGGCGGGACCATGCTATTGCTCTCTGCATAGTCGCTCTGGAAATGAGGCGCTGCGTCGAAGTCGAAGAACGAGTCTCCAGGCGACGGCGTCACGTAAAACCACAGTGGGATGTACGGTGCTGAGTTCTCAGGGTGCACCACCAGGTCCGTGTAACTAGTCGGATTTCCGGTGGAGTTGAACAGCACTTGGGGCTGACGATCCACCATGCTTCCCATTCGAAGCTGGCTCAACCGCAGGCCTGCACGACTTGCGGACCAAGCGGTCTTGATGCCATCAAAGGTCGAGATGCCACTGCCACCTGTCATGCCACCATAACCCACACCAAATGGGTGGGCCCAGCCGAGCCTGGGACTCTCGAAGGGGAAGGTCCCCGTCGATCCCGTGCTGATTTGGGATTCCCAGGCGGCGAGTTGACCAGACAGCTCGCCTTCGATGTTCTCGAGGCCCACGTAGTCAAACTCAGGCAGCCGGTGGTTCTGCGGGTAGTAACGGGCTGTATCCTCGTTCCACCATGACCAGCGCGGCAGCCCGATGGGGGTGGTGCCGGGTTGGCAGAAAGCGACGTAATTGGATGCCGCCAACTCTTGGGCCTTTGCCGTTGCGCCACTGCGGTGCAGAACAAGACGCCTGACGAAGTGGGACATCTTGGGCATCAGGTGCATGCGGTTGCCGGATTGGGCACTGACCAGGTCGGTCATGGTGTACCCACCCTGTTGGGCTACCGCGCCTTGTCCAGGCACGTCGAATGCAAAGACCACGCTCCACCCGTTCGGCAGCCTTAGTTTCAAATCCTTGAAGTACAGGTCATCCAGAAGGTCATCGGATTCCGTATTGGGATCCCGGCCGTCCATTCCATTGTGCACGTGCAGATCCAGCTGCGCGTAATCTTGGCCGCGGAATAGGGTCAAGTAACTGTGCACGCCCATCAGGTGCGGCATCGTGCCTGAGGATCCAGACTCCGGTTCCACGGGAAGCAAGACCTCGTGGGTTTTGATGCGCCGCGCGCAAACCCCATCGAGTTGGGTTTCGGCTTCGCCGGTCTCTTCCCGTAAGCTTGTCAACAGATCCGCTTGGTACGTGTGACCCATGAGATCCTCGGCCACCAGCTTGATGCTGCCCGGAGCTGAGATTAGGAGGTCCGTCTCAGGCTCCACTTCCAGGGCATAGGTCGAATGGGGGTTGAGACCCACTTTGAATTCGATCATATCCCCGGGCTCGAAGCCTGCGGGACGCCGAACGTGGGACAGGATGTGTACAACGTCCGCGCCATCATCCGGATTGGGATAGCGACTCACCACCTCCACCTGGGTGGGGTTGGCCACATCTCCCACACCAGCCACGCTCAAGGGCACGGAAAGAGCCCCCTCGGTTAAGGTGCCAGGGGGCACGGGCAAGGTTGCGCTCAGGATGAAGTCGGCGCTCTGCGGCGCTTTCAACCGCACCAGACCTACTACTTCGCCATCCTGGACTTGCCCATCGCTGGTTGAGTTGAACGACAGCTGGTCGCCCACGCTGCTTTCGCCTTCGACCTCGGAGCAGGCAGTAAAAAGGCCGCAAGCGGCAACAAATGAAATGAGCCCGGCAATTGGGCCCATGTGGCGGCCCCGTTTGGCCGGCGCGAAATGGTCTGAACGTAGTTTTTCCATGGATGCGAGTTTCCTAGGGGCCGATCCCATAAAAGGGGATCAACGACATGGAGGTGGGTCGGACCTAGGAAGTTTCAAACTGAAATAGGAAACTGCAAAAGGTTTGGTATGTTTCAAATGGAAACTGTGCCTGCCGGGAGCGGGGACCCCAGGGCCCGATTGGGGGCCCTGGGGTCCCCGCTCCCGGCAGGCACAAATGGTGAGCGGTTCCCCGACGGGTTTTCGCCGTTCACCAGGCAAGGCGCCGGGTTTCCTGCATAGTGGCTCGATTCGCCGGATTCCCGCAATGCCGCCAGGCGGTTTTGTGGAGCCCCGGTGGGAACCACGGCTTGTCAATGACCGGGCTAGGCTAGGGCAGGGGGGTCTCCAGCAGGTACAGCATGGCTGCTCGGGCCTCGATCCGGTTGGTGCCGTGCAAGGGGCTCACGCCCTGAACGGTGGTCGCCATGTCGATCATGCGCTGGATGCGGGTGAGGAGGAGTGGGTCGGGAGCCACGGCCTGTGTGTAGGCGATGGCGTTCCAGTAGTCGGTGTGGTCCACGAAATTGCTGGTGGCCCCCGGTGGCGTGCTTTGGCAGAAATCACTGGGGCCTCCTTGGGAGCTTCCAACACCGACCCGGAACAAGGGGCCACCCATGGTCTCGTCCCAAACGGGTGCGTTCACGCTGGAGTAGGTAGAACCGATCTGCGCATTGCGCAGTTCCACATAAGTGGAGCCCGGCAAGTTTTTGAAAACACATTCCCCAATGCTGCGCAGGCTCTGCTCCACCATGGCGACTTCGAAGGACTGGCGCACCCGGTACTGTCCTCCAAAGTAGTTCGAGATGTAAAAGGAAACCAGGTTGCCCGTGCAGGCGGACTGGCCATCTCGTATCACATCCGCAAATAGTTGAAACCAGGGGCGGAAGCGCGTCCTGAAATCGCTGCCTGAAACAGCGTAGGCCGTGCAGCATGCATCCATTCCCCAAGCTTCGCCCCGTCCCACTCCGACGCCCTGCTGGGGATTGTTTAGCACGTAGTTTTGGTCAAACAACATTCCCGTCCCTTGCACGTGGTTCCACGCGCTGGCCCGCACCTCCGGGTAACTCAGGCGATAAAGCTCGGCGATGAGGCGCATTTCATCCTTGGCCAGTGCATCGTTGCCAAGCCAGATCAAAGTTTTGTAGTTGCGCGTGTAGCGGATCAGGTGTTGGATGTCCACATGGTCCCAGCCGCGCAGGTCCGTTTCATAATCGGGTTGCAAGCCTTGGCTAAGAACCGTCTGGATATGGTTCTTGGGCGCAAGATCGAAGCGGGGGAAGTCGTGGATGCCCGAGGGGGACAATTGGAAATGGGCGGAGATGTAGAAGCGGCTCTGGGGATCCAACTGCAAAAGGTCCCGACTGCGGAGGGGTGCTCCATCCAGGCCGTAAAAACCCACCGGTTGCCGGTCCATGTAGGCCTTGGCGCTAATTTCCGCAAGGCGATAGCCGGTGATGCTCTCGGTCACGGCAGTCTTGAGGCCATCCACGAAGTTGATTTCGTCACCCCCGGTGGCGCCGCCGTAGGGAATTCCCCAAGGGTGGCACCAGCCCATGGCAGCAGTGACGAAGGGATATAGCCCTGTGCCACCGGATGAGGTTTGCTGCACGACCCGGTCGAAACGGCTCTGCAGTTGTCCTTCGATGATCCCCAGATCGAAGTCCGAAAGCACCGGCAAGGGGAACTTTTGGGGGTAATAAAAGGACGTGGTCGGATTCCACCAGGACCATTGGCCGGAGCGTTGTGATTGGGTGCGCGGGCGCTTGAGAAGGGCCATATGCGCCTTGGTTTTTAGGGCGCGGGCTTGCTCCAGCCCCTCGGCGGTTTCCCTGGCCAGGTAGAAGCGGCGCGTGAAACGTGCTTGCCGTGGAAGCAGGTGAAGCTTGCCATTGGGCAGAGCATTCACAATTTGCATCTCCGCCCGGTTTCCCCCAGGCAAGTTCACCAAGCCGGTTTCATGGGGGTTTTCGAATGCGCTCAGCAGAACCCATCCCTGGGGAATCTCCATGCGGAGATTGAAAAAGTACAGATCGTCCATCAGGTCGTCCGTTTCCGTTTCCTCATCCAGACCGGTCATGGCGTTGTGCACGATCAAGTCCAGGGCAATGGCGGAGCCTCCGGAAAAAACGGTGGTGTAAACTTGCAATCCCATCATGTGGGGCAGGCAAGTGGCTGGATCGCTTCCAGCCGACGGGAGCAACATCTCGTGACTCCCCAGTTGCATCAGTTGTGAGCCAGACTTGAGGACCCTGCCCAGGCCAGTGTGCAGATCGGCCAGCAGGTCGGCTTCATATTCGTTGCCGTAAACGTCCGCTGTTCGCATCACAATCTGTTCCGGCAAGCGAATGAGCTGCTGAATCTCCGACTCCACTTGAATGGGGGCAGGTGTGCCCGCATGCAAAACCACTTCGAAGTCGATCTGCGTCCCCGGTGCGGTTGCGGGGTCCCGCTGGACTCGTGCGATGAGTTCCACGACCTCTGGATCGCCGGTGGAGCTGCGTGTGACCACCTCCATCTGGGTGGGGGCAAGACTTCCATCGTAGTTCCGCACCGTTAGGGTTGGATGTTGCCTATCCCCATCCCAGGTACCGGAGGGAATGGGCAGGGTTCCGTGCAAGGTGTATTCGACTTGGGTGGGTGCCGCGTGCGTGAATTGCGCCACCGGAATCCCAGCAGCCGCTACTCGAGGCGGGCGCGCGGAAACCTTGAAAGCAGTACGGGATTGGGCATGAAGGGGATTGCCGAGAGCGCAGACAATAATGGCTGCTACTAAGATTCCCCTCGCACCGCGCTGCAAGAGCGCAGATGAGTCAGTCGAAAGCATGTGGGTGGAGTCCCTTGGAGTGCGCCCGGGATGAGAGCCCTGTCGCGGGAGCGACGGCTTGGTGAAGCGTTGAGCGTGGAGAGGTTTTCCGGGCGCGGTATTGTGGAGCAAAGTGAGCCCACCGGGGGCTCTTCAGTCTTTTTGCCGCCGGGTAGAGCCCTGTTGGTGACACATTATGAGAATCGGCCCAGGCCCGGTGGAGGGCCCACTGACAGCCCCAGGGGACGGTGGCCCCCATTTCCACGGCCCTGTTTTTTTTGGGCGACTGACGCCAGGGTTTTGGTCAGAATGGACCCACTGAAGGTTCCGCTGCTCGCATGGGGGGCGACCAAGTTGATTTCGACCCAACTGGATAACAACACCGAACCCAGGCCGTTGCGTTCGAAAGGCCATGTCCGGTGCCCCGTGCTGCCGGCGGTGGGGCTCGACCGCGCAGGAGCTTTTGTCTCGGTACGCCAGCCAGGTATCGGTCCGTGCCTGGGGTTGCAAGAATGCGCGGGCTCGGAGGTGATCCCATCGAACCGCTGACTGCCGGATCCCAGCCTTGGCCCCGGGCAGGGTTGGGAGGCCGTGGTGGTTTGGCTCGCCCGTGGCTTCCAAGGAGGTCGGGAAGTGCCTGAGCGGGAATTGACCCTGGGTTTGGCGTAACTACACCCGGCATAGCGTTGGACGGCTGGAGAATGCGATACACTTGACGGTCCGGGCAAGAGAGCCAAGACCCATCGATTTCAGAACCTCCAAATGGAAAGAAAAGGAAACGGACCCGACGGGAAACGAAGGCATCTCCGCATGTTGGGGGGGGGCGTTCTGTGGGCGATCCTTGCAGCCTGTGGGCATGGGGCTCCCGAACCCGCTGACTCCGGCTTTTCACTGCAGCCTGCGAGTTTCGAAGAAGATGCGGAGGGTGTCCGTTTCGTACGAGGTTTGAGCGAGAGCATGGCCAATGGGCAAATGCCTCTCCATCGAGATGTTCAACGTCTAAAGAAGCTGGCACTCTTGTATCCTCGCGCGGGTTCCATCGAAGAAGTTCACACAGATCTGCTCACTGGGCTTGAAGACTGGGAGGGCCTGTCGACCTACTTCGAGGCAAAAGAGGACCTGACCTCAAAGCAGCGTTTCACCCTGACCTGGGCTTACTTGAAACAGTTGGACTACCTGCGAGCGCGTC
>JAAETM010000312.1 GCA_024228395.1 bacterium
CATGCGCGTGGAGACGACAGGGCCTCCCAAGTTCCTGGGGATTCCTCTGTCTGCATGCCCTGCTCTCGGACCCCGGTGGGATCGTACACCCGGCCTTCACGGTGTACTGATGTCGCCTTCCACGCGTTGCACGGTGTCGGCTCCCACAAAAAACTCATTTCGAGGCTCTATCACACGGCCTACAGACTCGCTGCCTACGCTTCGCAGGCCGGGTTACCCCGGACCCACGCAAGACTCGCTTCCGGATGGGGGCCAGCCTTTCCGGGCGGGATTGGCGCACGCAATGGTGAGGTTTACTTCGATCAGCCACCTGCGTGCATACAACTGAAGTATGGATTGCTCGGGCAGCTCGTGATGGGTGGAGAAAAATGAACGGTCCTCGAAGTTGCCCGTGGGGTCGCGAGTGACCACAACCCGAACGAGCCTTTGCCCAGTCGCCGTGTACCAAAGGCAGATCCATGTCTGTACAAGCAAGGTCACCTCTCGCCGGTAAAGAACTGTGCTGACCTACGCTGATAGCAAGGGCCGCCCTGGTATCCCACAGGGGATCTACATGAGGATGCTCATGGTGGGGTATTTTGAAGGGCTCGATTCCGAGCGAGGAATAGCCTGGCACTGCGCGGACTCCTTGTCCCTCAAGAAATTCCTGGGTTGTCGGGTCACGGAATCAACTCCCGACCATTCAGGCCTCAGCCAGATTCGGATGCGGCTGGATACCGAGACTCAGCAGCCTGCGTTTGACCCGGTGCTTAGAAACGTGGCCGAACGACCTTCCGAGAATTACGCGCGCGAGGAGCCTCGAAGCGCGTAGCCGCTGAAGTCGCCGGGCACACCACACACTGGTGGCGGACTTCACGAGGTGTGATCCACCACATCCTCACCAACCCCTATTTTGATGAGATCGGTATTCCCTGTCTCGATACGAAGTAACCTCAATCTATCCAACCGCCGTGGTGGGGACCCGTATGTCCGGTTGTGAGGAACGGGAACCCAGGAGACCTTTCTCCTGGGTTCCTATTCCGATTCGTTTTGGCATTCGCCATCGATGCGAGCTTCTATATCTTGCAGCCCATGGCGAACGTCATTTCATTTGGGGTCCTAGTAGAACGCGGCTGCTTGATCGGTCAGGTAACCGTAGCGGGTCACGCTGTGGTCCGTGACTAGCTCGATGCGCAACTTCGAGCCGCTGCCCATGACCCAGCCGTCGGTGCGGTCGAAGACGCTTCCGGATCCACTTGTGATTTTGTTTCCCGATACTTTGTAGAGCAGCGTGTTGTTCTCATCGAAGACGGAGAGGAAGTCGTAGTTGGACTCCGTTTTCAACGTCGTGAAGTGAACACCAACCTGGGTTGCCCCAGGATACTGGTAGGTAAAGGTGTAGGTGCTACTGTTGGAGTAATTGTGCGGCGTCTGCTGCACGTAACCCTCGTAGTGCCACTCGGGGGTTGCTACGGAGACTTCCCAGTTCGCAGTGATGGTGCCAGAGGGATTTTCACTGTAGCCATGAATGAGCACGTTCCATGTGTCCATTCCGGGATCGGTGAAGGACACCGACTCACTGGATCCACCGATGTACGGCGCCTTGAACTCCGCTTCGGAGTGGGAGCCCTTGTCGCTCGGCCAATCAATGGCCGCACGCTTAACGTAGAGGTCAGCGTCGCCGCTGCCCGTCATGGTCACGTCCAGGGATGTTGCGTTAGCAGGCACGGCAATGGTGAATTCCGTCGTTTCCCCCGTAGCAACAGTGTAGTTGGTTGCGACGCCGTCAGCTAAGGCCACAGGACCTCCGCCTCCACCGCCACCGCCGCTAGACACGTCCCAAGTGGCCGTGATCGTGCAGGACGGGTTGCCGCTGTATCCATAAACCAGAACGTTCCAGGTGTCCGCCGCAGGAGATGCAAAGTCCACAGACTCGGAAGAGCCGCCGGCATAGGGCGCCTTGAACTCATCTTCGTTGTGGGCGCCTTGATCCGCAGGCCAGTCGATCGCTGCGCGTTTCACGTAGAGATCGGCATCACCGCTTCCGGTGAGGCTGACGTTCAGGTTCGAAGCGTTGGCAGGAATCGCGATGGTGTAAGAGACCGTAGAGCCGGTGTTGACCGTGAAGGCAACCGGGACTCCGTCTTCTAGTGCGGAATCGCCACCACCACCACCGCCACCGCCACCGCCGCCGCCAACGGCAGCAGCGAGGTCGATACGGCGCTTCGAAGAATCGCCAATAACAATGGTCCCGGTGCTCTGGTAGAGAGATACCACACTACTTTTGTCGCCGATCAGAGTTGCATTTGCATCAAAGAGTTGCGCGGTCAAACCAGCGGCTGCAGGGGTGGCCGAAGAGGTTCCTCCAAGGGCAAAGGTTCCTCCACCACACTGGGCACAAATCACTTCTTCCGAAGGTGCGTATAGGTCGAGGAAGGAAGCTGTGTCGGAGTAGCAAGTACGCTCATCCACCTGGCGGTTCGAATCACTGCAATAGGCGGGCGGGAAGGGTGAATAGGCGGCACCGTTGGCATCCCAAACAGAGCCGATCGAGATGACGTTGTTCGAGCAGGCCGGGGAGCCCATGGAGTCCTGCCAACCATCGTTGCCGGACGCGGCGAAGACGACGATGCCATTGGAGAGGGCGTCGCCCGCTGCCGTGTGCAAGGTTCCAGAGTTGCACTCGGAATAGTGGCGTCCGCCACCGAGCGACATGCTGATCACACGAATCGGGGCTCCGCCACCGATACCGTTCTTGTTTGTGATTGCCCAGTTGATCGAGTTGGCGATCACACTGTCATAGGCGTTCGGGAAAACCGTCGCCAGGTAAAGGTCTACACCAGGGGCATAGCGCCGAACAATCGATGCGGTGCCTGTACCGTGGTAGCAGTCATTGAAGTTCTGTGAGTGGATAGATGTACCAGGGTCACTGAAGTTTTGACCCCCTTTCACAACGCTGTTAGGCAGCGTTGTCGTTCCACCAAGTTCGGTGTGGAGTAGGTCGAAGTGCGAGTCGATAACACAGACTCCAACACCGTCTCCGTCATGACCATTGGCCGCAACCGTATCCGAACCCGTGAGTGCACGTCCTTGGCTGGAGAACAGGATGTTCAGGTTGTCCTTGCGGATAAACTTCACATCACGACGGTTCGCGAGCCGGGTTAGCGCCTGGGCATTCCCCACTTGCGCCACAACGGAGTACTGCAGGATCAGGAGATCCAGAATCTCTACATTGTCCTGTGCAACAAGGTCCGGTACGCGATTGAGGTCATCGACAAACTGAAGCTGTCGAGTAAGAACCGCATCGGCGACATCCTGAACCGGACTAATGGAGGTCGCATTGGCGAAGCGCACGGCGCCAGGGGGAGTCTCCAACTCGATGACAACCCTTACGCCATCGAAGCTGCTTTTCCCAAGCAGCTCAAAGTCGCTTGTGATGGCAGGGTCTATCTTTCGTTCGGCAAGGGCCGAACCATTGATAGCTTGGGGGGAACGGGCAGTCTGTTGCTGGGCATTGCCAACAGAAACAAGTCCAAGTGCAAGCACTAGGGGGGCGGTTAGCACCCGGGCAGGGATTCGAATCATACGCGCAGTCTCCTTTCTTGAGTTTTGAACCCGCCCCCCATCCACATGGAGAAGGAACGGGCCTAGTTTTTTGTGAACACCTTCTGTTTACGCTTTGTAGCTGTTCTTGGCGAGAATGCATCTTGAAGCGCTGCCGGGTTTCCCATGTTTGCACGCCAGCCTCGGCTTATGCTCTTGCGGCAAATCGATACGGCGCGTTTCATTCTAACTCACAGATGACGCGGTAATGGCATCCTCACAAAAAGACGGCAGCCATCGAGTGGCTGCCGCCTTCAGTGCGGTGTCCTGCATGGCGATAGTCACTTTTCCAAGCAACTAGTGGTGTGATTCAGTCTGTTTGAAGTTCATCCAGTGCGGCGCGCGCTCGGCCAACTTTGTCGAGGATCTTGTCGGCAGTTGCGCTCCAGATTATCGGCCTTGGGCTGTCATTGTGCCCGTCGATGTAGGCCTGTATGGCGGCGACCACATCTGGCACGCTCTTGAACACACCTCGCTTGATTCTCTTCACGTCGAGATCGCGGAAGAAGCGTTCAACGACATTGAGCCATGAACTGCTGGTGGGGATGAAGTGTACATGAAATCTAGGATGCCTCGCAAGCCAGGTTTTCACCTTGGCGTGCTTGTGCGTGGCGTAGTTGTCGACGATCCGATGGATATCGAGAGCTAAGTTGGTCTGTTCGTCATTCAGGTTCAAGAACTTGATCCACTCCTGGTGCCGATGACGTTCCATGCAAGTACTGATGACCTTCCCGCAGACCATACTAATCGCATCGAATAGCGTTGTCGTGCCGTTGCGCTCGTAGTCATGGGTCATCGTGCCGCACCGTCCTCTGGTCAGGGGAAAGCTCGGTTGACTGCGGTCTAGGGCCTGAATGGAGGTCTTCTCATCTGCACTTAGAACACTCGCATTTTCAGGGGGATTCAGGTAGAGACCAACGACATCTCGAAGCTTCTCTTCAAAGCGAGGATCATTACTGAGCTTGAATGTCTTGATTAGATGAAGTTTGAGCCCGTTGGCCTTCCACACACGGTGTACCATCGACTGTGTTTGGCAAGTTCCTTGGCAAGGTAACGCGTGCTCCAATGCGTCGCGTTGGCTGGCTTGCTCTGTGCCGTTCTTGCTATGATGGGACTCGCCACAGCTTCACCCTCACGCGAAGGTCGCCCCCCTCTCGGTAGATCCTTGATAATCCCCGCAATCTGCTTCTCGGCAAAGCGCGTGCGCCAACGCCCAACTCCGGAGCAATTTCAGAATTGAGTGACCCCCGTGCTGCGGCGAGTATGATCTTTGCGCGGCATACGATCCGGACCTCGGTTCGGCGACCACGGGCAAAGCGCCTTAGCTCTTTCTCTTCGGCTTTGGTGAGGATGATTTCGGCTGCAATTCTCATGCATGCCCATACGCAGGCGGGGGGTCGGAGCGTTCCTTGTTCCGCGTCAATTTTGCTTCACGCCACCAGCCTAGTGTTTCGCGGTGCTAGGCAGCCATTCCGAGCCTCAGCAGGGTCTTTCGAGTTTTTGCGAGGGTGCGGTTTGGTAGCGGCCTCGCAAAAAGTCTTCGGGACATGATCTCTATTCGCAGGGATCCGAGCATGTTCTCGCAGCTGGGTGCCACTTTGGACCGGTACCATGGCGCCTAGTCGCGGTGGGTTTTTGCGTCTTGCTCCCATCGATTGGTGCGCAAATACCAGATGACCACGATGCCATAGACGGTCCAGCTAAATGGGACGGTCCGTTGTACGGCTTTTTGTCCGCGGCTGCCTCGCGGCTGAGGTCCGGGTTTGGGGCGGCCTGGTTCCTTGCGCC
>JAAETM010000313.1 GCA_024228395.1 bacterium
CCATTCTGTTCTTCACCGGCCTGCGTTGGATGCATCGCCCAAGCCGCGGCTTGGTGTTTGTGTACAGTCTGGTTTTCGCTCTCAGCTTTCCCTGGTTGCACGATCTGCATTGGGGCCAGGTCAGTACCATTGTTTGGGCACTCACCATCCTGGGCCTTCGGGCCTGGTGCGAGGGACACCGCCCCTTGGCAGCGTTCGCCCTGTCCTTGGCCATCTCGATCAAACTTTTCCCCGCGTGGTTCCTGTTGGCTTTTGTCTTGGTTGGGGACAAGCGGGGTTTGGTGTGGGTGACCTTCCTGAGCAGCGTGTGGTTATTCGCCTTGCCCGCTGTGGTTTTAGGTCCTGATGCTACCTGGCAGTTCTACGAGGGATTGATAGCTCGCCTAAATCCCTGGAGCGGCGAAGACTCGCAAACCAGCCAATGGTGGAGTGCGGAGACGACTCAGTTTGCTCCGGCCGCGTTGGCTCGATTGTGGGGAGGTGCCGGCCAGCTTTGGGCGGTGCTCGCCTGGGTCTTGCCCATGACCGTGCTGGTCATGATCCTCTGGTCCGTGAACGCTTGTTTGCGCTCCGGTCGTTTCGCCATCGCCATGGTGCTGTGTGCCAGCGCATTGCCCCTGCTGCTCAGTCCCTCCTGGATTCACTACTTCGTTTGGCTGCCTTGGGCGCTTTTCTACGGGTGGCAGGTTTTTGTCAGCGTGCCAGCGCGGGTGGTTCTAGCTGCGGCCATGGTGATGGGATCCACCCCCTTCTTTTTCGTGGTCGGAGGACATCCAGCGTATGGCAGGGGTGGTTACTTGGCCTTGGCGGCCCTGGCATTGCCCTTGGCCCATGCCCTGAGTCGGCCAAGAGCCAAATCCGGCGAACCACTAACGGTTGGTCAGACCCGAATGGGGTAGCGGGATGATCTCGACTTCGTGGGGGCCCAGGATGGACTCCAAGCCCACCAGCTCCACATTTGTGGGCTCCCTGCTGCAATCGATCGCCAAGGTGTTGAGGCCCGGTTTCAAGCGCAGTTTTCGTTCATGGGCCTGCGTACCCTCTTTCCAACGCAGCTTCAAATTCAGGTGGAAGTTTCGAGGGGTCTTGCTGGGAGGGAGCGTGGTGATGCGGTCTTTGCGGTTTTCCAGGTCGACCAGCAGCTTGTTGCCGTCCATACGAACCGTGCCCACGATACTGGGCAGGCCGCTGCCCTCAAACCACTCTCCGAAGAACTGGTCCCAGGGGGTGCCCGTGTGCTCTCCCAAGACGCGTGCGAAATCATCGGTAGAGATAGCTTGGAAGCGGTATTGGCGCTGGAAGTCAGCCAGTGCACCAAACCAGTGCTCGTCGTTATCCACCTGGGAGCGCAGGGTGCGCAGAACCCAGGGACCCTTGAACCACAGGGCGTTGTTGATCGAAGTGGCGGAGCACTGGCTACCGCTCTCGCAAACCGCCAGACGGTGCTTGTACGAAACTTCGCCAGCAATGCGTCGGTAGGCGTCGACCTCGGCTTCTTTCCCTGACTCTTGACCCAAGTACAGGAGAGCTCCGTAACTGGCGAAACTCTCGTGCATCCAGTTGTCGCGCCAGGATCCCACATGCAATCCGTGGCCCCACCAAGCATGTCCCAATTCGTGGGAGAGGATGCGAACCGCCCGTCTTCCCCGATGCTTGCTCTTGCCAGCTTTCTTGCTGGGGACCAGGGCTCCCGAGCCAACTCCGATCCAGGTAGCGTTGGCGCTGCTACCAGCCAGGGTTTCGACGATTGCTAGTCGGTGATCGGGAAACGGGTAAGCGCCGAATATCCGTTCGTGGTGCTCGAGCAAACCCGGAATGATGTGGGCCAGCTCATCGAAGGACTCTTGATGCTCTGCCAAGCGATAGAGCTCCACCTGCACTTCGTCATGGTCGCCCTTCCACGGGAAGCGTCGGACCTTGTAGGGACCGGCGGCGAAACCGAGGGCCCATGTGGGGGTGGGGTGATTCAGCTCGAAGCGGTGGGTGGCGTAACCTTGGGATGCAGGCGTCTCCGATACTTTGGATCCAGGACCCACCGGGACCCAGTCCTTGGGGACCGTCAACGCCAGGGCGCTACGATTCGGCACGTCCTCGGGGTGGTAGAAGGAGCTCTTGCAAGGGAACACATTGTGGGCGCCAGCGTACTGCAGGGAGCAATCGATGCGCCCGGGACCGATTTTCGATCCGACCCAATGCACGGCGGTTCGACGACGGTCGGAGTGCAGCGACTTGCCCGTGAATCTCACGTGCAAGGTCCCGGATGCACCCGCCTGCAGAGTGGCGGGAAAGCGTACCGCGAGCAGACCATCCTCGTGTTTGAATTTCCTGGGGATGGTGGCTGAATCACTTCCCGTCGACCAGGAGCAGCCTTGAATGGTCAGGCCTGATCCAGCATCCAGGTACAAATTGGGGATGGCCTTTTCGCCCACCTGGAGCTCGACCGTGACCCGCCCGCTCCAGTTAGGCCCTTGTCCATCGACTTCCAATGCCAAGTCATAGGCTTGCACGTCATAGGCCTCACGCAGGTCCACCACCTGGTGTACCACTCTGACCTCCGTCACGAACTGAGCGCCCTGGCAAAGGGGCGGCTCTGGGCCAGGGGCTGCGGATGCTACGACACACAAAACCGATGCGGCCCAGGGGCGGGCGACGATGGAAGGCAGGTGCTGAAGCATTGGGGGGAGAAGAGGGCAAAGGGCCGGTCGGTTGGACCCGCTGGGGAGATCCACCCACTTATCGTACGTCCCCTGGGGGTTAGGGAAGGGAGTAGCTACGAAGTTACGGGATTCGAACAGCTTTGGCGAATGCTGGGAGGGCGAAGATGCATCCAGGCCCGAGGAGGGGGTTCAACCAGGCGCTCCGGGGATGGCTCCGGACTCAAACTCCGGCGATTTTGGTTTCCGCACCATTCCACAGCACATTGTAAACGGTGTCTCGCTCCACCGGCGCACGCCCAGCGTCTCGGATCCAGCAGATCAGCTCATCGCGCTTCACCGCCTGGGGGGTCACAGCTCCAGCGTCGTGGTAAATCTTCTCCTCGACCACGGTCCCATCCACGTCGTTGGCGCCGAAGGAGAGGGCCGTTTGCGCGATGGGGATGCCCAGCATGATCCAGTAGGCTTTGATGTGTGGGATGTTGTCCAGCACGAGGCGGCCCACAGCGATCTCGCGCAGTTCGTCCATGGCACTGGGCCCGGGTAGGTGCGACCACTCGTTGCCATAGGGGTGGAACGACAGCGGGATGTAGGCTTGGAAGCCACCGGTTTCATCTTGTAGCAGGCGCAGCCGGTTCAGGTGATCCACACGCTCCTCGCTGGTTTCGATATGACCATGCAGCATGGTGCAGTTGGACTTCATGCCCGCTTCGTGGACCGCGCGTGCGGCGTCGATCCACTCCTCGCCGGTATTCTTCACGTGGTAACCTTCGTCGTGCACGCGCTTGGCGAAGACTTCGGCGCCACCACCGGGGCAAGAGTCGAGTCCGGCGGCTTGCAATTCAGGCAGCACTTCGGCCAGCGGCTTCTTGGCCAGATGTGCAATTTGAATGAGTTCCACCATCGTGAAACCTTTGATGTGGATGCCGGGGCGCTCCTTTTTGATCGCTTCCAGGATCTCGATGTAGTAGCTGTAGGGCAAGCGCGGGTAGACGCCGCCGACCACGTGCACTTCGGTCACAGGTTCATCGAGCTGTTCGCGAATTTTCTCGGCCACCTGTTCGGGTCGCATCACATAGGCGCCGGCCTGCTTCGGCAGGCGCTGGAACGAGCAGAAGCGGCAAAGCTTGTTGCACACGTTGGTGTAGTTGATGTGCTGGTTGACGTTGAAATAGGTGTCGTCCCCGTGCAGGCGTTCGCGCACATGGTTGGCCAGGGCGCCGACCGCGTGCAGGTCCTGGGTTCTGTAGAGCTGGACGCCATCGTCGAAAGAAATGCGCTCCTTCGCCATGACCTTTTCAAAGATGGCCTCAAGACCCGCTTGGGCGCAGCGCGCTTTTAGAATGGAGGTGTTCATCGGATTAGGCGGTGGGGCGTGAGGCCCGGGCAGCGGTGCGCATGTCGTCGGGGGCACCGGGGTGGGTGGCGGCTTCCTCTCGATTCTTGGGCCATGTCTGGCCATCATTGCGTTCGTCCTCGATGCCGTACCAGGAGTTGCGTTGTAGGGGCTGGTAGCCCGCATTGCGAATCAAGGACTCGATGCGCTGAATCGATTCCAAGTGGAAGCAACCCGCGGCGGAGACCACGTTTTCCTCGAGCATCGTGCCGCCGAAATCGTCGCAGCCAAAGGCTAGGGACACCTGGGACATCTTCATGCCCTGGGTCACGTAGCTGGTCTGCATATGGTCGAAATTGTCCAAGAAGATGCGCGCAATGGATTGCACGCGCAGGTATTCCGCGGGGGTCGTGGTGCGCGGGAAGAGTTCCTCCTGGGGCACGCCTTCGGGCTGGGTGTTCCAGCTGGCGAAGGCGGTGAAACCTCCGGTTTCGTCCTGCAGGTCGCGCAGGCGCACCAGGTGTTCGATGCGTTCGGCCACGGTTTCCACGTTGCCGTACATCATGGTGGCGGAGGAGCGCAGACCGGTTTTGTGGGTTTGGCGATGGACTTCGAGCCAGTCGTCGGTGGTGGTTTTTTTGGGCGCGATGATCTTGCGCACGCGCTCCACTAGGACTTCGGCGCCGGCACCGGGCAGGGAACCCAATCCGGCTTCTTTCAGGTCGGCGATGACCTCAGCGATGGGCCTCTTTTCGTAACGCGCGAAGTGTTCGATCTCGGGGGCGGAGAGGGCGTGGCAGTTGATGTCAAAGCGAGCCTTGATGTCGGAGATCAGTTCACACCAGAAATCTGAGAGCACGTTGGGATGGTGGCCGCCCTGCATGAGCAATTGCTTGCCACCCAGGCGCACGGTGTCCTCGACCTTCTGGTAGATCTCATCGCGCGAGAGCACGTAGGCTTGGCGGTCCCCCGGCGAGCGGTAGAAGGCGCAGAACCCACAATCGGTGATGCACACGTTGGTCGGGTTCAGGTTGCGGTCGACGATGTACGTGATGCGCGCCTCGGGATTCTTGCGCAGGCGCACGCTGGTGGCCATTCGACCCAGGCTCAAGAGGTCCGCGTTGTTGTGCAGGAAGAGCGCCTCCTCCTTTGAAATGCGGCCTGCGCCTGCCACAAAAAGCTCGATGCGGTCGAGTTCTTCTCGCAGGGCCCCGTTCTGGGCCTGGGCCGCACTGGGGGCCTTCCAATCTCGAATGGGACGCTCGGTGTTCGCTAGGGTCGGGGCCATGGGGGTAGTGTAGTCATTGGCATGCCCGGTGGAATGGAGCCAGGCTGAATTCCAAGGCCAAACACCTCGCACATTTTCCGGTAGGCTCCAATCCCAGGGCGCTGTGGGGTGGGACAGCGCGGATTTCCACTCCGGTTTCAAGTGCACACCCAAGGCCTCGCTCCCCTCCATCCGGGGCCAACGCCCGAATTGGGGATGCGAAGCACTACCTGGGTCAGACCCTAGAAAATGCACAGGCTCGCCGTTGGTTGGACAGCGTGAAAGGGGGGAACACTACCCCCGCCGATGAAATTCAGGCCTACAGTGGATACGGGGGGCGCCCCGTCGTGGGGTTGTATCAACCCCTGTCGATTGAAGGGCTCCGCTGGGCTGCTTTTGCAGAAATCCCCGAGGAGGTTGCGTTCGCCTCAGCAGACTTCTTTGAGCTTGTACTCCTGAGCACGCTGGCGATCACGATCGTTTTCGTTGTGGTCATTGCTTTCTGGATGGCGCGACGACTTGTCGAGCCGATCGTATCATTATCTAAAGCCGCCAAGCTGGTAGCCTCGGGGAGTTATGACGCGGACCTCCTGCCTGTTGAAGGTGGTGAAATCGGTGAACTAAGTAGCAACTTCAACTCGATGGTTCAGAGCCTGGTCGAAGGTGAGGTTCACCGGCGGGGTCAAGATTGGCTAGCGGAAGGGGAGCGCGGACTTGTGGAAGTGGTGAGAGGAAGTCCAAATGTGGCGGAGCTCAGCCAGGATGTGATTTCCTACTTGGCACGCTAGCTCGAAGCCCAAGTCGCTGCACTTTATGTCGTGAAAGGTGGGCAGGTTCGATTGGCAGGTAGCCATGCCCTGGATGTGGGGTCCACACCCATCACCCGCTTTGCGGTTGGGGAGGGAATCATTGGGCAGGCTGCTCAGGATGGCAAGTTCGTGGTTTTGGATGAGGTTCCTACGGGGCATCTGGCGGTAAAACCGGGGTTTGGAGAAAGGGCGTCTCATCAAGTCCTGATCTGGCCAATTTGCCGGGGGGATGACGTGAAAGCCGTTATGAACCTTGGGGCAAGTGGGGCTTTCGAGCCTTGCAAATTCAAATTCCAGGAGAAGGTGATGGAGAACCTGTGGGTCGCCCTTGGGGTTGCCCAATCGATGGAACTGCAAGCGGAGTTGCTTGAGGAGAGCCAAGCGCAATCCGAGGAGCTGGCCGCTGGCGAGGAGGAGTTGATCGACTCCAATAGAAGCCTGGCCCAGGAGACGGAAAAGTTGAGGGCTTCTGAGAGCTTCGTTCAGGAGAAGCGCAACGAGCTGCAGAGGGCAAATCGGCGCCTCGAGGATCAGGCGGAGAGTCTGTCCCTTGCCAGCAAGTACAAGTCAGAATTCCTGGCCAACATGTCGCACGAGTTGCGCACTCCCCTCAACAGCCTATTGATCCTTTCAGGGTCATTGGCGGGGAACGATGAGGGAAACCTCACCGAAGACCAGGTCGAGGCCCTGCAGGCGATTCATGGGGGCGGGAAGGATCTTCTTACCCTGGTCAATGACATCCTCGATTTGTCGAAAATTGAAGCGGGTAAGATGGGGGTGTCGGTTGGCTCCATGGAGCTTGATGCGATGGTGCACGGCCTCCAAGGGCAGTTCCGCCCCGTGGCAGCGGACAAGGGGGTCAAACTAGATTTTGAACTAAGTGATCTTCTCCCGCGCGCTATCCAGAGTGATTCCCAGAAGGTCGCTCAGGTTCTCCGAAATCTGCTCTCAAATGCCATCAAGTTCACCGCGCAGGGGCAAGTTCGGTTGAGCATTTCGAGGGCTGCTGCCGACGTAGAATTCGCCAGGGAGGATCTGATAGCAGCAGACACGATTCTGTTTGCGGTGTCTGACACGGGGATAGGTATCCCTGAAGACAAGCTAGAAGCCGTATTCGAATCCTTTCAGCAAGCCGACGGCTCGACGAGTCGAAAGTATGGGGGTACGGGGCTTGGACTTTCAATCTCTCGACAGTTTGCGGAGCTTCTGGGTGGGGAATTGCAAGTGAACAGTTGCTTGGGAGAAGGAAGCACATTCACCTTGTGCCTCCCCGTTGCGGCGGTTGAGACCCATGATGATGGGGTTCCCGAACACAGCCCAGTCGAGGCACCAAACCCGACAGCGGTTGCACCGCTGGGGTTCCCGGCGCAGGCCCCGGTTCTTGACGATCGTCGGACCGCAATGCCCGGAGATCGATCGGTCCTGATCATCCAGCAGGATGCCCAGCTTGCGACAACCCTTCAAGGGCTGTGCCGTGGGCGAGGGTTCCAGACCTTTGTTGCGGGCAGTGGCGCGGAGGGGATGAAGCTCGCCTTCGAGTTCCAGCCTGGAACCGTATTGCTTGATCTTGACCTGGATGACGTGGATGGTTTGCAGGTCCTCGGCGAACTTCTGCACGAATGTGTGAGTCCGAAACATGCGGTCCAGGTGATTTCTGACCAGGACCAAGAGGACGTTGTGCTTGCAATGGGGGCCAAGGGATTCATTTGCAGGGCATTTACCGACGGGGGCATTCAGCAGATGCTGAATGGACTGGATGAGTACCACCGGCCTGTCAGCAAGCGCCTGTTGGTGATTGAGGAGAATCCGAGCATCCGGGAATTGGTGATGGAAGCGATCGATGCCACCGATGTGGATGTTGTCGAAGCGGTCGATGGAGCGCAAGGTCTGACACTCTTGGCAACGGGCGATTTCGATGGCCTCATCTTGACCCTCGAAAACGATGCTGTGGAGGCGATTGAGTTCCTGGGGAAGCTCGAGAACAGCGCCATCGACGCCCCTTCTGTATTCGTTCAGGCGGGTTCGGGGTTGGCTTCCAGCGAGTCACGCGGCTTGCAGGACCATGGCTGCAATGTGGTCATTGAGGATCTACCCAAACTGGACTTGCTGTTGGAAAAGGTGAACCTGTTCATGGGCGGCGTGGACCAAAATTTCTTCGATTCCAAGGGGACCCGCTCCCCGTCGAAGCGGCAACCCTCCGACGAATTGAGGGGCAAACATGTATTGCTCGTGGACGATGACATGCGCAATACATTCGCATTGTCCCGCGTTCTCAAGGCCAAGGGGCTGCGCGTGACCTTGGCTGGAGATGGGCAGCAGGCGCTTGATGTCCTGAAGGCCAAGACGGATATCTCCCTGGTCATCATGGACATGATGATGCCGGTGATGGACGGATTCGAGGCCATCCGCCAGATTCGTCAAACCCCCCGCATCGCTGAGCTGTCCGTGCTCGCAGTGACGGCCCGGGCTTTGCATGAAGACCGGATCAAGTGCATTGAGGTTGGGGCAACCGATTACCTGGCCAAGCCGATCGATGTGGACAAGCTCTTGTCCCGAATACATGTATGGGTGGCGGATGTGTGATGGGAGCTACTGAACAGGATACGATCCCCGCTGGGGGATCAGAGCTCGATCTCTTGCTTGCGACCGTTTTGGATCAAAGCGGTTGTGATTTCCGAGGCTACTCCCAGGTCTCGATCCGCAGACGTTTGGAGATGCAATTGAGGAGTGAGGGATTGCACACACTGGGAGAGATGATTCCCCTGGTGCTGAGTGACGCTCGCCTCCTGGAGCGCGTTCTGAACATACTCTTGATTACGGTTACGGAGATGTTCCGGGATCCCAGTTATTACTCGGTTCTGAGGAATGAGGTCATGCCCGATCTCACCAAGCGGGGGGTGGTTCGGGTTTGGCTCGCCGGCTGTGCCACGGGGGAGGAGGCTTACTCGATGGCGATTCTGCTCAAGGAAGTTGGGCTCGGAGATCGCGCCATCGTCTATGCAAGTGACCTCAACAGGCGCGCACTTCGGGAGGCTCGCGAAGGATTCTATTCGCTGGAGTCGATCAGGACAGCCACGACCAACTACATCGCCTCGGGGGGCAAGGAGTGCTTCTCAGATTATTATTCCGCGCGGTATGGGCAAGCCAGAATTAGAGAGAAGCTGCGATTCACCCTGCACTTCTTCCAGCATGACCTTGTGACTGGGGAAACATTCGGAGAGATGGATTTGATCCTGTTTAGGAATGTTCTGATCTACTTCGACCGGGAGCTGCAGGGACGGGTCTTTTCCCTATTCGAGCGGAGCTTGCGATCCGGTGGCATTCTCTGCCTGGGGGCCAAGGAAACCATCGAACTGTCCGATTCGCGAAGTAGCTTTACGCAAATCCTGCCCCGTTTTGGCGTGTATCGGAAGCACTGAGGCGGGGTATTCCTGGCAGCGGGTCACCCGGGTAAAAGAACGCGATCGCAATAAGCCGGGGAATTTGGAAGGCCGATAATGGCTATTGCTTCACTTGGGATTGTTCTGCCGCGTGGGGTTGGGGAGGGGGACAGAGCTTCACCATGAAATATTCGGGCTCGGAAGCCACCCCCAAAATTCTAGTTGTCGATGATCGGCCAGAGAACCTATTGGCGATCAAGTACGCGCTGGTCGGGCTCGATGCCAATATCATCACGGCGGGCTCCGGCAATGAAGCTCTCTCCCTTTCGCTAGTAAACGATTTTGCCGTGGTGCTCTTGGATGTGCAGATGCCGGAAATGGACGGCTTCGAGGTCGCTACGCTGTTGCGCGAAAATGAAGGTGGTGAAGATCAGCCGATTATTTTCGTCTCGGCCTACGGTGGGGATAGCGCGCACCTATCCCAAGGATATTCGGTCGGAGCCGTGGACTACCTCACCAAGCCGATCGATCCTGTGATCCTCAGGAGCAAGGTCAGTGTTTTCCTGGAGTTGAATCGGTCGAGGAAGCAACTGGAAGAACAGAATGCATAGCTTCAAGAGTTCGCGCAGCTCGCGGCCCATGACCTGAAAGCACCCCTGCGCGCCATACGCAGTTTCTCCGAGTTCCTGGCCGAAGACATGGAAGCGGGCAATGCTGAGGATGTTCAATGTCAGGTCGACATGAATGATGTGATGAAGGAAGTCGAAGCTCTCTTGTCGGCCCCTCTAGAAGAATCGGGGGCTCAAGTTGCAGTACCCGATCTTCCGGTTGTCCTCGGTAGCAAAGGACGCTTGATTCAATTGTTCCAAAACCTCGTGGGCAATGCTGTCAAGTTCCGGGGCGAGCGCCCCCCTGTGGTAAAGCTCGATTGCAAGTCGGACTCTGGCAGGTGGAGCTTCCGTGTTCAGGACAATGGCATCGGCATTGGAGAAGAGGATCGGGAGAAGATCTTTGCCCCATTGAAGCGGTTGCACGGTGCCAGCGAGTATGAGGGAGCAGGCCTTGGGCTCGCAAGTTGTCAGAAGATTGTTGAGTGCTACGGGGGGGAGATATGGGCGGAAGCGAACGAAGAAGAACCCGGAAGTGCCTTCTGCTTTACGCTTCCTAGGGCCGCTTAGATTCCTACGATTCTTCGAGCAAGATCTCCGTGCTCGGGCTTCGTGGCATGGCCTTTCCCCGGGAAGAGCTTGCCCGGCTCTGCAATACTCGGAACGCAAGCGGTGATTTGAGCTAGGATAGACCCATGCTCGCGACCCTACTATTGCCGCTCGTCCTACTCGCCCCGCCCCAGGACCGCCCTAGTGCCACGGAATTGGTTGACCAAGCCAAGCTCTACCTGCCCGACTATTCGGGAGAGCACCGCGCTTTCCTCACCCCAGCGCAAAAGTCCGAGGTGCAAGCCGCTAGCCATCTCTTTTCCGCAGCCCTTGCCCTGGAACCTCAAAATGTCCTGGCCCTTCGGTACAAGGGGCACGCGCAAGTGCTGCTGGGTGAGGACCAGCTCAATCGGGAGCAGCGGGTTGCGAGTCGAGCCAGCTTTTCCACGGCCGTCGAGTGCTTCGACCAAGCCGTGGTGCAGCAGCCCGAGTTCCTATGGACCTGGTACGCACGGGCCATGGCCCACCAGCGTCTAGGGTCCTACGCGGGGGCCATCGATGATTTTGAGCACTGCATTTCCCTAGCTCAAGCGATCATCGCCGAAGGCGCTGACCAAGACGCGATCAAGCAAGCTCGTGCCCTCAAATTCAAGGCGCGTCTATGGCGCAGCGACTGTCGCATGCAGCTCTTCGAGTTCGAAACGGCGCGATCCGAGTACCGCGCCTTCTACGCGGACAATGGAAATGACGCCTGGGACCTAGGGATCAAGATCGCCGAGACCTATCTACGCGAACGTGATTTTTCCGGGGCTATTCAAACCTACGAAGCCCTGCTCGAAGTGCCCAGGTACGCGGACTTCCATGGTGCTTACACCTTGCTGGGCTACTTGGAAGGTTTGCACGAGAACCACGACAAAGCCTACGCGCGCCTCAATCAAGCCCTGGCGCGTGAACGCAAACCCACGCTCTATCCACGCCTTTGGCATTGGATCCTGGCGCCCACCGAATACAAGACAGAGACCTTAGACCCGCTCAAGCGCTTCGTAGCCAACCCGCCCAGCGCCCTGAGTTCTTGGGATTTGACACTGGGACGTTTCATGACAGGCGCCATGACCGCCGACGCATTTCTAGCCACCGCCAAGGTCGAAGTCGACCGCCGCAAACTTGAGGCCATACCCCTCGACAACCTCATGTGCGAAGTCTGGTTCTACGCGGGTTGGCACTACGAACAACAGGGAGCTCCCGAGCTTGCTATCGCCGCCTATCGCAAGACTCTCGCTTCCCGTCCCGCCGCATTCAAGTGGGAGTGGGCCTACGCGCGTCTGCGCTTCGCGCGGCTGATGCGTGCAGCCGGTCCGAAATCCCAACTCCGTGAAGATCCTGGACCGCCCCGCACGATTCTCTTATTGCCTGGTGGACCTGATTTTCACGAACTCCGCAAGGAGGTGCTGCTAGAAGCCACCAAACCAGCGGGCGACTTACTGCTCCTTATGGAAGGGAGTTGGAGAACCGGATTTACTCCCAAGATCAAGGTCATTGGACTTTGAGTACTGGGGGGTACTGAGCCGGGACAACCTCAATCGTTTGTTAGTTCGAGGCCCGCGGTATTGCAAAAGCAACGCCGCGGGCCTCGAATGAAAAAGAGTGAACCTCACCATTGCGTGCGCCAAGAAAGCTTGGTGGAGGAGCAAAGATGACCTGACTTGTAATCAACTAGACAACAGAGACAGGACATTCTAAACCTCCTTTGGAATTCTGCGGGTGCCAATCCCGCCCGGAAAGGCTGGCTCCCATCCGGAAGCGAGTCTTGCGTGGGTCCCGGGGTAGCCCGGCCTGCGAAGCGTAGACAGCGAGTCTGTAGGCCGTGTGATAGAGCCTCGAAATGAGTTTCTTGTGGGAGCCGACACCGTGCAACGCGTGGAAGGCGACATCAGTACACCGTGAAGGCCGGGTGTACGGTCCCACCGGGGTCCGAGAGCAGGGCATGCAGACAGAGGAATCCCCAGGAACTTGGGAGGCCCTGTCGTCTCCA
>JAAETM010000314.1 GCA_024228395.1 bacterium
CCGCGAGCAGGGCGATGTCCTCGGGGCGCTCACGTAGGGGCGGGACCACGATCGAGAGCACGTTGAGGCGGTAATAGAGGTCCTCGCGGAAGGAACCCTCATCCGCCATGGCGATCAGGTCCCGGTTCGTTGCGGCCACGATGCGGGCATGCATGGTTTGGTCGGTGTTGCCGCCCACCTTGCGGTAGGTGCGCTCCTGGAGCAGGCGTAGGAGCTTGGCTTGCAGGGGGGCGGCCAGCTCGCCGATTTCGTCCAGGAAGACGGTTCCTTGGCCGGCACTGGCGATCAGGCCCTTGTGGCCTTTCGGGTTGCCGCCCGTGAAGGCACCCGGTTCATAGCCGAAGAGCTCGGCTTCGAGCAGGTTTTCGGCCAGGGCGGCGCAGTTGATGGCCACAAAGGGCTGTTCTGCGCGGTCGGAGCGGTCGTGCACGGCCCTAGCGATCAGTTCCTTGCCGACACCGGATTCGCCGGTGATTAGCACGGTAGTGCTGGGGGCCTTGGCAAGGCGCTCCACATGTTCGAAAACCCGCCGCATGGCGGGGGAATGCCCCACGACCTCCTGTGGGCGCAGTTCGGAGACCTCGCGCAATAGCAGGTCACGCTCGTCTCTGATGCATCTGCCGACTAGGATACGGTCGAGGACCTCGCGCAGATCATCCCCCGAAACGGGCTTCTCCACTAAGTTGTCAGCCCCCAGGCGCATAGCTTGTACGGCGGTGCGCACATCGGCGTAGCCGGTGAGGACGACCACCGAGGGGGCATTTGCGGGCTCGACCAACTGGGGCAGGATGTCCAAACCGGAACCCTCGGGCATATTAAGGTCGAGCAGCACCAGGTCTGGTTGGTGGGTGGAAACTTGTTCCAGGACCTGTCGCCCGCTGCCGGCTTCGATAGTTCGGTAGCCTGCCTGCTGGCACAAAGCCACCAAACCTAAGCGAATGCCGGCTTCGTCATCGGCGATAAGCACCAAGGCTGCCATGGGCGGAGTGTATTCATTGGCGCCACCCAGACTCCAGCGAGAACTTTCTCGGGGAGCTCTTGAAGCACGAGACTCGGGAATCGGGAACTCCTTTCCCGTTTGCCGGGGCATCTGACCCGGCCTGGGGCGCTTTCGTCTCGTGTGGAGACCAGAACTGCGTGGATCTCACAAAACCCCCTTCAGTCACTCAACAAATCGGCTTCCCCTCCGAGAACTGTTTCGTACCGGGCAGGCCTCCAACTTGCTCGTCACACCGAGAAGCGAGCAATCGCGACTCAACTCAGCAACAAAACTAGAAACGAACGAGGAACCACAATGGGCCTTAGAGTCAACACCAACATCGCATCCCTTACAGCCCAGCGGCACATGTCACAAGTGACAAACCGCTTGCAAGGGAATTACGCGCGCTTAGCTTCTGGCTTGCGCATCGCTTCCGCAGCGGATGACGCTGCGGGCTTGGCAATTTCTGAAAAGATGCGGTCTCAGATCCGCTCCTTTACGGTGGCCTCTCGAAATGCCCAAGATGGTATTTCGCTGGCCCAAACCGCAGAGGGCGCCCTGGGCGAAGTCAGCAACATCTTAGGCCGCATGCGTGAACTCGCTATGCAGTCGAGCAACGGCACGCTGTCACCGGAGGACCGCACCACGCTCGACTCGGAATTCCAAGCCATGACCGAGGAGATCTCTCGAATTGCGGGTCAAACCGAATTCAACGATATCAATCTCCTCGATGGGTCCAACGCCACTGTCACCATGCAGATCGGCTTGAACTCAGGTGAAACCATCGACATCAGTTTGGGTGATATGCAGACCACCAACGCTGCTGGATTGAACGTCGACAGTCTTGACGTCACTACGGCCCTCAACGCTCAAACGGCCTTGGGACGTCTCGATACGGCCATCACTTTTACCAACACAAGTCGCGGTAACTTGGGTGCCCAGCAGAACCGAATGCAAAGTACTTTGCGAAGTGTCTTGAACGCTCGAGAGAACCTCTCCGCAGCCGAAAGCCGCATCCGCGACGTGGACATCGCATCCGAATCCGCTGACCTGACCCGCAACTCAATCATGCAACAAGCCGCGAGTTCGATCCTTCAACAGGCGAATACGCAACCCCAGATCGCTCTATCCCTGCTTCAGGGGTAGACACCGAAAACGGCCTCTAGTGCCGATCGCTGAGGGGGAGGGCCGTCTTAACGGCGGTCCTCCCCATCTTCCCAGCGTTCGCAAGGCTGCTCTTTACTAACAATACAATTCTCGAAGCCATCCGCATCCCCGGCGGCAACGCATCGAGTAAAGAACATCTGAAACTACTTATCTTCTTTTATCCACCCCGCATTTTGTACGGACAGGGCGAATGGACTGAAGGAGGGATCGAGGAGGATCTAAGGGTTACAGATTTTTCGTCCGTGTCAGCTCTACTCCATCCAAGGAAAAAGACTCAATGGGACTTCGTGTCAATACTAACATCGCGTCGATTGGTGCCCAGCGCAACCTATACAACGTGACCAATCGCCTTCAAGGCAACTTCGCCCGCTTATCATCGGGTCTGCGTATCTCCAACGCAGCAGATGATGCAGCTGGCCTCGGTATTTCCGAGAAAATGCGCTCGCAAATCCGGTCCTTTGGCGTTGCTGGTCGCAACGCAATGGACGGCCTCTCCATGAGCCAAACCGCCGAAGGCGCGTTGGGCGAGGTGGGAAACATCGTCTCTCGTATGCGCGAGTTGGCCATGCAGTCAGCAAACGGTACTCTCTCCCAGGAAGACCGCACCACCATCCAGGCTGAAGTCACAGCTCTTGAGGCCGAGATCACTCGCATCTCTGATGAGACCGCCTTCAACGGCGTCAACATTCTTGACGGCTCTGCTGGTTCGGTCGACATTCAGGTTGGACTGAACTCCGGTGAGGTCATCTCGCTGGACATGACGGACGATACGGATGCCACCGGTTTGGCCATCAATGCGCTTGACGTTGACGACCAGGCCAATGCTGTCGCTTCCCTGACTTTGCTTGATGACGCTCTCGGAACGATCAACACCATTCGGGGTGCTCATGGTGCAGCGCAGAACCGCTTGCAATCCTCGATTCGCTCTATCGCTACCGTGCGTGAGAACGTTTCCGCTGCAGAAAGCCGGATCCGCGACGTTGACATCGCATTCGAGACCGCAGACATGACCCGCAACAACATCTTGCAGCAAGCTGCAACCTCGATCTTGTCGCAGGCCAATGCTCAGCCCCAGTTGGCACTCAGCCTTCTTGGCTAAGACTTAGGGCATTACTTCCTAAGGACCGAAGGAAAGCCCCGCTAGTGCGGGGTTTTCTTTCGTATTGACAAATAGCAGCTCGCCAAGGAGTGGAAGATTTTTCCGCATTCCCAAGCTCAATGGCGTGCACTGCGATTTGGACATTCAGCAATAAAGTGACAGCAGAGAATGCCGATAACAGAATTGAGGTCTCAAGCACAAAGCAAATGGTAAACGGAACAGGAATCAGTATTGGCGGATTGGGAAGTGGTTTGGATACTCAAGCCATCGTAGCCCAGCTTGTCGCTCTGGAGAGGATCCCGATTCAGCAGTTGGAAATCGATCGAGATGTTACGCAGGCAAAGATCGACACCTTGGGCCAGTTTAAGAACTTGGTCAATGCTCTCAAGGACAAGGCGGATGAGCTTTCGAGCTTGGGAGGCTTTCTCAGTCTCGCAGTGACTGGGGTGGATGAAGATGTCGCCACGATCACAGCGGGAGAATCGGCTCTGCAGGGGAGTCACACCCTCGAAGTGATGCGCCTCTCCAGCGTGGACCGCTGGGCGTTTGATGGTGTTTCGGATTCCAGTACAAACCTGGCGACTGTGGATGGCCAGAGCGTGACGTTTACGGTTGGCACTACGGTCTATGACGTGACGGTCAATGCCGACGAATCGAGCTTGGTCGAGATCGCATCGAAGATCAATTCGGCCGCGGGCGATGATGTGACCGCGTCGGTAGTAAACACAGGAACCAGTTCGAGCCCCTCCTACCAGTTGGTGATGGCGTCCACGGAGAGTGGCGAAGATGGCCGGATCTTTGACATCACCACGACTATCGATGGCTTGAACATCGACGGGTCCGGACCGGATGCCAATGGCGAGGCTACCAGTGCGAATAACATAACCGTTGGCAACAACGCACTAGCAACAATCGATGGCTTGGAAATCGAGCGTTCCAGCAACGATTTCAGTGATGTAATTGGAGGCGTGACGATCGATATTGTGGGTCTGGGAGCCTCTCAGTTCGGCATCGAGCCAGATCGGGAGGCGATGCGTACCAGCATGGATGAGTTCATCTCAGCCTACAACGATGTTATAACGTTCATGAATGAGCAGAACACGTTCACACCTGCAGCAAGTGATGATGATGATCCGGACGTGGGGGTTTTGTTCGGTGATACGTCCCTGCGCAGCGTTAAGCAGACGCTCACGAGTTCCCTGTTCAATATCGATCTCACTACGGTAGTCAACGATGTGAATGGTTTCTCAACCTTATCGTTGGTTGGAATTTCTCAGGATAGTGATGGTCTTTTGAGCCTGGATGAAACGAAGTTTGATGAGAAGATCTCCGAGAACTTGGGCCTCTTGGCGGACCTTTTTGTGGATACGGACGGATTCACGAGGGATCCCGCTGCGGTTGGGAACACTCCGGAGTACTTCGAAGATACGACCACGGATAGTGGCCTCATGAATACTCTGGTTCGCAACATAGATCGCTTGATCGGCAATTTGGACGATGGTGATACCGGAGTGAACGTGCAAGGGATCTTTGATCTTCGTCAGGATACGTTCGATGCGAAAATCAAGCGCATCAACGATAGCATCGCCAGCAAAGAGACGGCATTGGAGGCCTACAGGGAGAGCATGGTGATGCGTTACGCCCGTTTGGAAGAACTTATGGGTGGCCTCAATGCCCAGGGGCAAGCACTCGCCGCTTCGCTCGGTGCGTTAGGAGCATAGCCATCATGAACAATCAAGAAGCAAGTCAAGTCTATCTGGCAGCGACCATCGAAAATGCTCCTCCGATTCAGATCATAAGACTTCTGTACCAAGGGGCCCTGCGCTACTTGGGCCAGGCTAGTCAGTTGGATGAAATCAGGATCAACCCAGAGTTCACCGCGTTGCTGTGCAATGTGGATGACATCGTCGTCGAGTTGCGGCTCGCCTTAGATTACGGCGTTGATGGCAAGGATGAGGTCCCCCGCAATTTGGAGCGGCTCTACCTCTTTTGCGAGGATGAGTTGAGTCGTTCTCTAATTGAACGCTCTCTGGAGCCACTTGATGGCGTAAAGCGCGTTCTGGAATTGCTTCTTGATGCGTGGCGGAACGTGGAAATTGAGGCTGGAAGGGCCGCGTGAACGAGAAGCAGATTTTTGAAGCCCTTGACAAGGCTCGCGCAGGCTTGCGTGAGTGCTTGGAGGACTTCGAATCATCCGCACCCCACGACCCCAAGGTCGGCCGTAGCTTTTCTGATGTTCAGGAAGCCTTTGAAATACTTGGGGACTTGGAGAGCTTGAAGAGGAAGGTCAGCGATGGGGCTCGGCAGTCGCTACGGGAGCATCTCGAGGACCTACTGCGCTTGAACGCCTTGCTTTCGGCCACCATCAAGCAAGACAAGGAGCGCCTGCTCCAGATGTTGCAGCAGAGTCAGAAGGGGCTTCGCAATATGAATGCCCTGACCGACGATGAACCCAATGCGCCAACCTGTGATTTTTCCGCTTAGCTGGGGTTGACAGCTCCGCCGCTGGCATACAACGATGACTTGGTATTCGTGAAGGGTATTGTGGGTGACATGGTCGGAGTGGATACGGGAAGTTCCGAATGCACGGTTGAGATCGCCCAAGCTACCGGCGCGCACGTGGTTTGCCACACTTGGAAGCACGCTCTTGCTGCGGCGTGAAATCAGATCGATTGACCCCGCTACGTCAGCAGCGCAAGTGATGCAAATTTAGGCATTGGCGAAAGATTCAACGGGTGTCGAAAAAATCAACACCATTGGCATGGGGAGCACGAAAAAGGGTGCCCTAGGGGTTCCCAGACGTTGATTCAGCAGTTGGCACACCGGTTGCTTATTGGGGGCAGACCCCTTTGTCAATCGTCATGCACATGCTCACTACCCTGGCCTTGCTCCAGATCCAAACCACGCCGCAAGGACCCGACCTTAGCCGCTACTTCGCCGTTCTCGGGGGTGTGGCAGTGATGCTGACCCTCACGGCATTTGGCCTGCGCAAACTCATCTCAAAAGGCAGCTTTGGCCTCAAAGGAGCCAAGCGTTCCCTCGAGATCGTCGAAGTGCTTCCCTTGGGATCACGGCGTCAAATTGCCGTAGTGCGCTGCTACGACCGCACCTTCGCCTTGGGCCTTGGAGAGAAGAGCGTCTCCCTGTTGGCTGAGCTCGACGCGGAGATGGTGCAAAACGAAAACAAGAAGACCCCCGGCGCCCAGCAGGCGCCCCAGAACCGTTTTGCCAGCGGCTTGCACGCCATTCTCAAACCACAAGAGAGGGCCAAGGCCAGGACGCAAGCTCAATTGGCAAAGAACTCGGACGATGGTTTTGAGCGTCTCTTGGACCATGCCCAGCATCAACTGGAGGTTAGGCGCACCGCCGAAACCCAGAATCCGCAAACGCAGGCACGTGTGGCCAATGGCGGATTGGAGGAACTCTGTTGATCCACCGTCGTGCGCATATTTACCTGGTCATCTTCATGGCCTTGCTAGCCTCGGGCGGGTTTGCTGCCCAGGGTCCGGCCGCCTTGTTTGAGGGACCCTTGTCCCCTAGCGCAGGAGTCCCCTCACCCGCCTCACCGGAACGCCTGTCGACCGCGGTTGAGATCGCTCTTCTGCTGACGGTACTGTCCTTGTTGCCGGCGGTTTTGGTGACCATCACGAGCTTTACGCGCATCGTGATCGTACTTTCATTCGTTCGCCGGGCCCTGTCGGTGAATGAACTTCCGCCCAACCCCGTGCTCATGGGCTTGGCGCTCTTCCTGACCATGTTTGTCATGGCTCCGGTGGGCAAGGCCGTGCACGCAAAGGCATGGGTGCCCTATCAGGCCGGAGAGATGGCCGCTGGGGATGCACTCGAGGCCACCTGGGATGAGTTTTCAGTGTTCCTGGTGAGCAACACGCGTTCGAGCGAGCTCGATTTGTTTCAGCAGATCGCGGGCGGTACCAGCGATGAAGTGGTTCTCGCGGGAGAGTCCTCCATCAAGGGTTTGAACGACGAAGGTGGTGAGGAGCTCAATCCAACCGATTTACCGGCCCGCGTTGTGATCCCCGCCTTTGTCCTCAGTGAACTTAAAACCGCATTCCAGATGGGGTTCCTGCTGTTCTTGCCATTCCTTGTCATCGACTTGGTCGTGGCCAGCGTCTTGCTTTCGATGGGCATGTTCATGCTGCCCCCTGTGATGATTTCGACCCCGGTCAAGATCCTCGTATTCGTGCTAGTCGATGGCTGGCATTTGATCACCCAATCGGTTGTGACCTCCTTCGTGGTCGGCTGAGGGTAACAAGAGAACCGCTATGAATGGATTCGACCTACGCATCATCGACCTGGCTCGAGATCTGCTTTGGACCACCATGCTCGTGGCTGGACCGGCGCTCGTTATTGGTTTGTTCGTTGGTGTTTGCGTGAGTTTGCTGCAGGCCTTGACCTCAATTCAAGAGCAGACCATGAGCCTGGTGCCCAAGATGTTGGCGATCATGATCGTGACCCTGATGCTATTGGCGCCTGCCCTTGAGATCCTGCGCTCGTTCACCGAGCGCATCTTAGGCCAAATTGTGGAGTTTGGACTGGCATGATGTTCCTTCCCGACGGAACCATTGAGGCCTTTGGCCTCTTCATGACGCGCACCTCAGCCCTGGTGTTGGCGGCTCCCCTTTTGGGTAGTTCGACCAGCTTCACCGGGGCCAAGATAGGCGTGGTCGGAATTCTGTCGGTGGTGCTTTATTCTGCGGGTGGAGATCCTTTGGGCTATTCCCCGGGAATCTTCGAATATGCCCTGATGATCGCCCGGGAGATCGGTATCGGCCTGTTCTTGGCTTTCATCCTCCAGCTCGTGATGCTTGCTGTGCGAGTCGCTGGCGTGATGGTCGGACATCAGATGTCCTTCAACATGGCGAATTTGGTCGACCCAAACTCAGGTACGCAAACACCGGTCATCGCATTCTTCTATGAGACCCTGTTCATTCTGGCACTGCTCGCTGCGGACGCACACTTGTGGCTGATCCGGGCCCTGGACGCATCCTACCGGCGGGTTCCTATTGGCGGAATGAATTGGAATACGAACACGCCGGAAGCGGTCCTGGACATGTTTGCCCAATTGTTTTCAGCAGGACTGACCTTCGCAGCGCCAGTCATGCTGTTGCTGTCCATTGTGTCATTGGTGATGGGCCTCCTTGTGCGGGTTGTGCCCCAGATCAATGTGATCGAGTTCGGGTTCAACCTCCGGGTCTTGGGCGGGCTTGTTTCTCTGCTGGTCTTTGCACCTTGGATTCAGCCGGCTTCAGACCACCTGTTGGATGTGTTGATGGACAACCTGAACGCTGGCTTGGACGCACTGGAGGTCACGAGTGGCTGATACCACAGAACAGTCGGACAAGACAGAAGAAGCCACGCCAAAGCGTCTTGAGGATGCTCGGCAGAAGGGCCAAGTCGCCATGTCTACAGAGGTAGTCGTGGCACTGGCGTTGTTGGCCGCTTTGGGGGCATTTTACATGGCCGGTCCCTTGCTTTGGTCCGAAAGCAAAAGCGTCATTCGCGATGCATTTGCGCAAATACCGGCAGCCGCAGCCGAGAAAGGCACGAAGGTGTACTTCCTAAGCCTCGTAGAGGCGGCGAGTTGGCGTTTCTTGCCCCTGATACTCGCTTTCATTGCGCCCCTCTATCTCGTAGCTGCAGTCGCCGGTTATGCCCAGATTGGAATTCGGGCAACGCCCAAGGCTCTGGAAATCGAGGTTGGCAAGCTGAGCCCCATCAAGGGCATGAAGAAGGTCTTTAGCATGCGAGGCATCGTGCGTACCGGATTGGCTATCGCAAAGCTCACGTTCATCAGCCTTGCAGTGTATGGCGCACTTTGGGTTCAGTGGGATGGCATCACGGCCCTCACCGCTATGGAACTTCCGGTCGTGCTCGCTCGCTCCACCATGGTGATGGGCAAGGTTGCCGCAGCTGGTATTGCAGCTGCCATTGTGTTGGCGGTAATCGACTTGGCCTATCAGCGCCATCAACACTCCAAGGACAATCGCATGAGCAAGAAAGAGATCAAAGATGAGAACAAGAACACCGAAGGTGATCCACAACTCAAGGCACGCATCCGTGCCACGCAACGCGAGATGGCATCCAACCGCATGATGCAGGATGTTCCCGAAGCTAGTGTGGTCGTAACCAACCCGACGCACTTTGCCGTGGCCTTGAAGTACGACCCGGCCGATCCACACCGCGCCCCGATTGTTGTGGCCAAAGGTATGGATCTTATCGCACATAACATCAAGCGCGTGGCAGCGGAAGCTGGCGTGCCGGTGGTCGAAAGTCCTCCATTGGCCCGTGGTCTGCACCGATTGGTCGAGATAGGCGATGAGATTCCCGAAGAGCTGTTCGAGGCAGTTGCCAAGATTCTGGCCTTTGTTCTGAATCCCGAAAAATCGAACAGGCAACCCGTTGGAGCGGTGAACTGATTCCATGAGTACTCAAGCGGAAACAAAGCTGGGCTTCGGCGGTCTTCTGAGCCGTTATGGAGACTGGATCCTCGGCGCAGGAGTGCTGGGGTTGATGGTCACCATGATTACGCCCTTGCCGGGCGGCGCGCTGGACTTGTTGTTGGCGTTGAATATGACGGGGGCTGTACTCTTGCTCATGGTCACCATGAACGCTCGGAGTGCGGTGGAACTGTCCACTTTCCCTTCGATCCTGCTGTTCGCGACCTTGTTCCGCCTGGGCTTGAACGTGGCATCCACCCGTTCCATCTTGAGCGGAGGCAAAGCCGGCAACGTGATCGAGGCTTTTGGTAGTTACGTGGCCGGTGACAATCTTGCCGTTGGTTTGGTTGTGTTTCTGATCTTGATCATCATCCAGTTTGTCGTGATCACCAAAGGCTCTGGCCGAATTTCAGAAGTGGCCGCTCGCTTTGTTCTAGACGCCATGCCCGGCAAGCAAATGGCGATTGACGCCGACCTGAATGCCGGTTTGATCGACAGCGATGATGCAAAAGAGCGTAGGCAGCGCGTCAGTACCGAGGCAGAGTTCTACGGAGCCATGGACGGAGCTTCGAAGTTCGTGCGCGGCGATGCCATCGCGGGTTTGATCATTACCGCGCTCAACTTAGTTGGTGGCGTCGCCATTGCCAGTATGGGTGGCATGTCCTTGGCCGAGGCTGGGCGCACCTATTCCATGCTGACTATCGGTGACGGCTTGGTCAGTCAAATTCCCGCGCTATTCATCTCCGTGGCCGCAGGTGTTCTGGTGACTCGAGAGAACAGCGAAAGCAGCCTCGGTCCCAGTCTATTGAAGCAGGTGAGCGCCCATCCGCGTGCAACGGCCATCGCTTCTGGAACGATGTTCGCCATTGGCCTATTGCCCGGCATGCCGAGCTTGCCCTTCCTGATCCTGGCAAGCCTACTACTGATCATCTGGAACTCGACTCGTAACTTCGCAGAGCAACAAGCTGAGGCCGAGGCCGCGGAAGCGGAAGCAGCGACCGCCGAAGGGGAAGCAGAAGGAGTGGATGGCGAAGAAGCTGTTGGCGAATTGCTCAAAGTTGATCGCGTTTGCCTAGAGATTGGCTACCGCTTGATTCCGTTGGTACAGGATTCTTCGGGCTCGGGCCTCTTGGATCATGTGGCCCAGCTTCGCAGGCGTTTTGCCCTCAAGGAAGGCGTCGTTTTACCTCCGATACGCATCAAGGACAACATCAAGTTGCCGCCCAACACGTACAGCTTGTTGATTGGAGGCCAAGAGGTGGCGCGCGCAGCAGTGGAGCCTGGCCAATTCATGGCCATGGATCCCGGGACGGCGAGCGGTACGATCCAAGGAACCCCGACCGAGGACCCCGCATTCGGTTTGCCCGCCCACTGGATCGGCGAAGGCAAGCGCGACGAGGCCGAAATCATGGGCTACACCGTGATCGATGCAACAAGCGTACTTGTCACACACTTGGCAGAGACTCTTCGAGGCAACTTGTGCGAGTTGCTTTCACGTGATGACGTGAAGGATCTGGTCGAGAACGCAAGAGAAGTTTCGCCTGCGGTGGTCGAGGAGCTCGTTCCTGCGAAAATGGGCTATGGCGATGTTCAGAAAGTCCTGCGTAATTTGCTGCGCGAGGCTGTGAACATCCGCAACATCCCCGCCATCCTAGAAGTGCTCGCGGACAACACGGAAAAATCAAAGGACAGCGAAGCCCTAACCGAGTTGGTTCGCCAGCGCCTTGGTCGGGTGATTTGCGATCAGCATGCGGATGCGGGCGGAACGGTATACGCCGTCACGCTGGATCCCAGCTTGGAATCCCAGTTGGCCGACGCTGTCGGTGGAGGGGCTTCCAACGTCAATCCGGCCTGGTTGCAAAATGTTATCGAGCGAATCGCAGGCGCGGTTGCCGACGCCACCAAGAATGGAAAGGACACTGTGGTGCTAGTGCGCTCCAGCGTGCGACGCTTCCTGAATGAATTGGTTCGCACGTCGATGCCCAAGGTGTCCGTGCTCTCTTACAACGAAGTTGTGCCTGCAAAGGCAATCGAAACCATGTCCATCGTGACAATGGAGGAATGATATGGGAATAGTAAAAATCGAAGGGCGCACTCTGCGCGAAGCACTTGAGGTGGCCAAGGAAAAGGTCGGTGACACGGCCGTTGTGATCTCGCGCAAAAAGGCGGAAGGGCGCGTACTCTTAGCAGTTGCCGACGCTCCGCCGAAATCACCTACCGCCCTCCTGAGCATGCGCCAGGAAGCCCGATCCCTTTTGTCTCGCGCCAAGATCACCCAAGGTGCGAACATCACCAGCGTCGAACGTTGCCTACGCAGTCGGGGTGCCTCCAAGGCATTGATCCACCGTGTATGTGAAGCCGTGAGTCACAAGTCTACCGACGGAACCCATCCGTTGGATTTGGCCGTTGAGGAATTGGCTACAGCATTTCCAATTGCACAGGCCAAAATCGTACCTGGCCAAACATCGATTCTCGCTTTTGTTGGTGCCGCTGGCGCAGGCAAGACTACCTCGGTCGCCAAGCTGGCCGGCCACTTGGTTCGCTCAGGCCGCAAGGTCGTAATGATCAGTTTGGATGTTCACCGTGTTGGCGCTGCCGAACAGATTCGGGCCCTCGGTCAGGCTGTGACGTGCCCCACAATGGCTGCACGGGACATTCTGCAAGTTACTTCGCTGCTACAGGGTGAGGAGCGTCCGGATGTGATTTTGCTCGATACTTCAGGTCGACCCGAAGTGGACGGGGAGGCACTGCGTCGTTTACAAACGGTACTTGACCAAGGCGCGGAGTCCGCGAATTTGGCGACTTACCTTGTGGCAGAAACCACAACCCGCTCTGCGGTCTTGGAAGAAGAGTTGATCCAACTCGGCGAGCTCGCCATCGATGGCTGCATCGTTACGAAGGCCGACGAAACACGCAAACCGGCTCCGGTGTTGGAGTTTCTGGCGCGCCACAACATTGGCGTCGCCTTCCTGAGTGCTGGAAGAGATCTTCAAAGGGATCTGCTGCGTGCGTCTGGCGAAATCTTTGCCAATCTGATGCTGAAGGGGCGGGTGCTCTAGTGTCAAAAACATCACCGAACAAGGATACCCAGCAAGTGAACAACCCCATGGAATCAACACCTCAACAAGTTCTGCGTGCCCCCTTCGTTCTAGTTACCGGTGGAAAGGGTGGAGTAGGAAAAACCACTGTGTGCGCCAACCTCGGCGTGCAATTGGCTGGGCAAGGTCATTCCGTACTGATGGTAGACTTGGATTTGGGCCTTTCAAATCTCGGACTGTTCTTGGGTATCCAGGGCGGAAAGACAATTGAGGATGCTTTGGAGGGTCGATGCAGTTTTGAGGACTGCGTGCAGGAAGGACCCGAGGGTGTGAAGCTGCTCGCAGCCGCAAACGGCTCAGAATCCCTAACCGCCTTGGATTCGGAAAGGCGGCAGCGTTTGATCGCTGGCATTGCTGAGCTCTCCGCGCAGTACGATGTGGTTCTGGGGGATAGTGCGGCTGGCGTAGGGTCCGATGTGATGCACTTCGCATCCATGGCAGATCGTGTGCTGGTTGTGACCACTCCTGAAGTTGCCGCGTTGACCGATGCCTATGGGCTGATCAAGGCCATCGACGGTTTTGGGTCACGTGCCATGGTGGACATTCCTACTCCGGAGCTGGTCGTGAACCAGTGCAGCGGAGTGGAGGAGGGTCAGGATATTGCACGCAAGCTTCGCCAGGTCTGCGAACGCTTTCTTGCCCGTACACCCCGTCAAGCTGGCTGGATTCCCCGTTCACGCTCGGTTGCCCAGGCGGCCCAGCGCAGCACCCCCTTTGTGGGGACCAAGCGTCGGGGCTTGGAGCAGCTCTGCTTGCGACAAATTGCCGGCCGATTCCGCGTTTTGGTGGGTCAAAGCGTCTCTACGGAGTGTCACTAGGGGTAAAGAAATAGCATTTGGCCCATCAGGATCAGCCCTGGGTCTCCGGCCTAAAGCGATCCAGAAACCAAGTCGATAGCTTCAACGGACATGTCAATTCTTTCCGCATGGAAGGCCTGGACGCTGCAAATGGCAGTGTTCGCAGGCGCTGGAACCGCCCTTGTGGCGCTCCTACAACACGCCCCCGCACGGGTGGCTTGTTTCCGTGGAGCCATAGCTTGGTTTGCGGTGATCGTGCTTGGAAAGGGCACCGGTTGGGTTTTGGATAAGGTGGAAGTATGCAGTGCTCAGGCGGCCAAGGATTTGGCACGGGCTCAGGCGGCTGAACAAGAAGGGGGAGAGGCGTAGTGTTGATCTCCCTAGCAAATTTGGAGGGTGTGAATGTCTGATTCGTACGCCACCGAGGGTGCCCTGTCCCCCGACCGCGACCAGCTAATTTTGGAGCACATTCCCCTGCTCAAGCATATCGCTGGACGCATGAACTTCGATGGCAATGGCAGCATTGATGGCGATGACCTGTATGGCTTCGGCATGTTGGGATTGATCGCTGCGGCGGATGCTTGGGATGTGAAACGAGGCTTGAAGTTCTCGACCTTTGCTTATCCGCGCATTCGGGGGGCAATCCTGGATGAGCTGCGCAGGAATGACATGCTTTCAAGGGGGTGCCGCGAGAAGGTGCGCCTACTGAGTTCCGTTGTTTCTCGAATGGAACAGGAACACGGGGTTCCTCCGCTTCCCGAGCAGTTGGCCGAAGAGCTCCAATTATCAATGGAACAGGTTGACGCCATCATGGTTTCCGCTAGCCAAGCCGTGGAGACCACACTCACAGGCGAAGATGGCAGCATGCTCGATAGTTTGCTGTCCGATCCGCGAGCGGAAGACCCCGTCGACAGCGCCGAGTGGAAAGAAACAAAAATGCTCCTGGTCAAGGTGATCGAAGAGCTACCCGATCAGGAAAAGACCGTGATTGCACTTTATTACGCCGATGGCTTGCTTCTACGCGAGATTGCTGAGGTCATGAGTGTTACCGAATCTCGAGTTTCCCAGATCCATGGCCGGGCTCTGTACCGGCTGAACCGTGAACTTACTGCCAATACGAATAACGATCCTACCAACCCAGACGAGGAGTCACTATGGACGGATTCATAGGCCCCATTCAGAAACCTATCGGCGTGTCGCCCACTGCAAAGGGTGGCAAGAAAGACCAACAGAGTAAGGAGTTCACCCTGCTAAGCGGGGGCATCTCTGAATCTGAAGCCGAAGAGAAGACGGACGATCACCACCTCGACTTACCCGTGGGCCCACCGCGCTTCGATGAGACGGGTCAACGCATCGACTACACCGCCTAACCAACCCAGAAACCAAAATGGAATCCATCATTCTCAAAGGAACCGACGGCCGTGTTCAGCCGTTGTCCGTAAAGAGCCTTCTGAAAGGGGCTCGGGCCAGTGCCGGACAGACAGTTTCGGACGTCTGCAAGCCAACCATCGAAGTGCTCAAAGTCGGAGCAGACGTGCGCGGAATTGAAGTTCGTTGCACCTGTGGAGAAGTCACGGTAGTCGAGCTCACCTATCCCAAAGCCTAACGCTCAATAAACCCGCAATCGGGCCCCTGCCCATTGCCCAGCCCCCAATTCCCATGAGAACCATGAACGTCCCGATTCGCACTCTACTAGGCCTGTCCTTGCTTGCGACAGCTTGTATTACCGCCCCCCCCACGGGCTCTGCACCTGTGACTCCCGGCGGGGGTTGGGAAACCGGCCTCGGACATACCGGATCGGTGCTATACGGACGTGATGGAAGTCCTGTGGGCTCAGCCGGTGCTCCGCACGCGGGCCAGGCCAGGGTCCAGGGCCCAGCGGTTACCGAGACCGAGAATATGCCCCATCGCCCTGCGGAAGCAGGCGGTAGCCGCCCTGTTCTGCTCGAGCTGTTCCAGGAAGCCGTGGCGGAACGCGACAACTTGAGTCTTGAGCTTGAGATGACCCGGGTGGCCTTGCGGGAAACCGAGGATCGATTGATGGGAATGGAAGATCAATTGATGGCCGAAATGAAAGCCAGCCAGGCGGCAAAGGACAGTCTCGACAAAGCAGAGGAGCAGACCTATGAGATGGGGCGCCGGTTGGCCGTAGCCCAAATGAGGCGCTTGGAGGCTGAAAAGCTCCTGCTCGAAAAGACCCTTGCGGAGCGTCGAAACATCATGGAGAAAGCAGAATGAGAAACACTCACTTGTTGGCAGCCATCCTGCTCGGCCTCTCGGCAGTTTCCTGCCTTGGGCGCCCTGGCCCGCGCATCAACTTGGCTTCCGCCAGTGTCGTGGCCGACTTCGATAGTTACACCCTGCGTCGCATTGGCTTGATGCCCATCGGAGGTTTGGATCCCACCCTTTCTGAATCCCGCGAACTGGCGACCGCCCTGGCAGCGGAGTTTGCAGCCGCCACGGGCCTTGAGGTGTTGGTGCTTACCCCCAATGACCTCAGTGAGGTCAAGGACCTGCAGCCCCACGCTCGCGGCGAGTTCAATATGCATACCGTAATTGAGGTTGGCAAACGCCACCGCTTGGACGCGCTGCTTGTGGCTACGCTCACCGAGCGCAATGTCTATCCGCCACAACGCATTGGATTGCAAATGGACTTTGTCGCCACCGAAACCGGCATGAGCCTTTGGTTCGGAAACCTGGCGGCGGACGCGAGCTCCAAACGAACCCAGGAGGCGGTGTACGGATGGACCCACAGTCAATTTGCAGATGAGCACTTTGACGATGGTGTGGTTCTAATCTCTCCCAAGCGCTTTTTCCGCTTTGCCTGTGCCCAGCTGGTGGAGCGATTTGTGATGCTCCCCTCCAAACCCTGAAGGGACCAGCACCGGTACACCCTCTAGGCCTCACCGTTGCGTGCGCCAAGAAAGCTTGGTGGAGGAGTAAAGATGACCTGACTATGTAATCAACTAGACAACAGAGGCAGGACATTCTAAACCTCCTTTGGAGTCCTGCGGGTGCCAATCCCGCACGGAAAGGCTGGCCCCCATCCGGAAGCGAGTCTTGCGTGGGTCCGGGGTAACCCGGCCTGCGAAGCGTAGACAGCGAGTCTGTAGGCCGTGTGATAGAGCCTCGAAATGAGTTTTTTGTGGGAGCCGACACCGTGCAACGCGTGGAAGGCGACATCAGTACACCGTGAAGGCCGGGTGTACGGTCCCACCGGGGTCCGAGAGCAGGGCATGCAGACAGAGGAATCCCCAGGAACTTGGGAGGCCCTGTCGTCTCCA
>JAAETM010000315.1 GCA_024228395.1 bacterium
CTGCGTCGCCTGCATTAACTCCGGCGACGTGGACGTGCCCACGTTGATCAAAGGCCTAGGCGAACTCGGTTTCATCCTCGGCAACGGCTACGGCAAGCTCAAGAACATCACCTTCCGCATCGGCCACATGGGCGACCACACGGAAGCCGGCCTTGAGGATCTGCTAAACGCCGCCGACAAAGTGCTAGCACAAAGCACAAGCAACGCACCCGCGTAACTAGCGGAATAGGAGTCCGACTCCGTATCCCGAGACACCCTAGTCTTCCGCAAGGAATTCGAGGGTGTCTCTCAATTCGTCGAGGACCCAGGGGTCATGAGACATAAACAGGAACTGGTCCCCGAAGGACAGTAGTTGATGTTCCGGACTCTCGTCATAGCTTTCGGGATGCACTCGGTTTTGCAGAAAGTTCACGACATCATCACGCTCACGGTTCAGGGTTTCGCCCTTCTCAAACATGGCGGTAAGTAGCGGATCCCCTTTTACTTGCTTGACCGTCACTGGAAGCCCAGACAGAAGAGACCGCATATCGATCAAATCACAGCTATCGGTTGTGAATCTCCCAAACTCACCCCGGGCATGGACCACGAGGCAGCCTGCGAGAACGGCATAGCGTAGGTCTGCCGTCTGTTCCTCCTGCTGCCGAGCTAACTCAGTCCACAGAATCCCGATCCCGCGGCTTTTCCCAAGGCTCTTTAACTGTGTGCCAAGTTCCTTGCCTGGTTCCGGACGCCATTCGTCGATTCCGCGCCCTGTAGTCAGTGATCGAATGATGCGCGCATCTCCCGCTCGCGGGTGGATGCGAGTCGACCGACCGGGCGTGCCTTTCTCCGGTAGCGGTAAGAAGAACTCACGAATACTGGATAGATGCGCTTGGGCGTCCAATAGCATTCGTGGGGTGCCGCGCATGAGGATCTTGCCTTCTTTGACTTCGAATCGGGTGCCCTGCCCGCTCCACAAGCGTGAACTCCGTTGCTGGAGCATGACGCATACCTTTTCCGCGTCCCAACCGAGTGAAAACAGGGCAGGGGGAATGGAACCACTGGCGAAGTAATCCGCTGGATTCAATGTCAAGTCGGACACGTCAATCAAATGCTTGACACCCTGTTCATGCATAACTCCCAGAAACCCCACGTGAACCACTCCTTGCCTCACATCCCACCCATATTCTTCCCAACCCAAGTTCTGATGAGTCAGTTCCAGAAGGAGGTCCAGGGCGCTTTCCAGCGACAAGTCAATGGGCGAAATCCAATCGGCTGCCAGCTTCACCCTTCCAATGTGGCCGACAGCCACAGCGGACAACTCGATAGGGATTCCGCTTTGTTCCTGAAGCGCTTGAAAAGCCGCAGCCAGATTGAGGTCCATCGGCAGCGTATGCGCTTGAACGCGCGTTGCTGAAAGGCTCTCGCGCAATTTTGCGTCGGACTCGGACTCTTCGATGACGTAATCCGGCGAACCATCGCGCACAGCTCGAACGGCCTGCCAGAAGGGGTGGTCCGCGGGTCCGACTTGCTGAAAGTTATTCTGCCCTACAGGTTTCCTTTCATCTGTTTGTGCAGCAAATGGAACCAAAACGGGACTCATATCAGGCGTTAGGTCATTCAAACCCGCCACCCCAGATCCCGGTTGTGCTGCGGGTCGGCCGACGCCTGGGTTGAGACCGGAATACCAGAACCATCCCCCAATCGCACAAGCGCCAATTGCAGTAACTACGACCAAGGACTTCGCCACCGTGGCTGAAACTCCGGCTTGGCTCGATGCGAACCCCATGGGCGATGATTCGGGCAGCGCGGGCGCGAGCAAGAGGGCTGAAAGCGAGCGGTGGCCTTCGTCGTCAGATGCGAGCACTTGTCGGAGTTTGCCATGTGCGCGATGCATACGACTTCGCACCGTGCCCACTGGAATGCCCTGCCGCTGCGCTATCTGCGACGGAGAAAGGCCTTCGCCGTAAGCCCAAATAATGGTGGACCGAAACGGTTCATCAAGGGCTAGGACCGCAGTGACAACCTCCTGACGCAAAGTCCACTCATCCAGGGGGCAGGGCAATCCTTCGGAGACCGATGCACTGCGTTCATGGGCTGCCCGACGCCCGGCGCTGCGCTTTCGATTGCCGACCATACTGCGCATGGTGGAGGTCAACCACATCCGCAGGCTGCGACTGTCCGTCTCCTGTCGCTGCAAAGCACGCACCCACAGCTCCTGAGTGACATCGTCCACATCGTTGGGGTCCTTCAGCAGGAAGGACGCAATACGGCGAACAAAGGCCTCGTGCTTCAGAAGTTCGGCTTGGATGTTGGTAGGGATGGTCATGGGTCTACTTCTCATCCACTCAACTCCGGTCAAGGGCCTCCCGTTCCCACGACTTTTGTTTTTAATTCAAGGGAAAATCGGCAGGCACGGTTCCGCGGGTTGGCCCAGGAGTCCGACTCCGTATCATTTCGCTTCACTCTTCGCTTCGAAGGGATTGAAGTGACGCACACCACCCGCTTCATACCGCTTGAGCATGGCCCTTAGGCGCGTTTGAAAACCCGCCCAGTCCTTGTTATCAGGCTTCGTCCACGCGACTTCCGCGATCGCTGCTACACGGGGGAAAGCAAGGTACTCGACCTTCTCCCAGGTCTTGGCGTACTCGGTCCAGAGTTGGCCTTGGGTGCCCAAAATGTGAGCTTCGGAGGGCTTGCCTTTTAGCTCCTTGGGAACAGGGTCCAGGGAGTAGACCTTCTCCAAGGTCAAGTGGCCGCCGATACACTCATACCAAACACCACGGGCCAATTCAGACTTGGGATCGGCTTGGTAGTAATCGAAGTAGGTGTGCGAAGTGGGCGCCATGATCACGTCGTGGCCTTGTTCCGCCGCTTCGACGGCGTTGTGCCAACCGCGCCAGACCATGACGGTGGCGCCCTCGGCCAAACCACCCTCGCGGATCTCATCCCAGCCAGTCAAGCGACGGCCGCGCTTCTCCAGCATCTTGGATACGCGC
>JAAETM010000316.1 GCA_024228395.1 bacterium
GGCAGAATGATGAGGGCAGCCACGAACTGCACCGCGATCGAAACATAGAGGATCGCCGCCACAAACAGGCGCGAGCGGTTCTTGATAAACCAGGCGCCCAGGGGGGCGCCGATGCAAACGATGGGGACACAAACCCACCAGTAGTTCCAGGCTTCCGGGGCCAGATCGTGGCGAATCCCGCCCTTGTATAGACTCCCAACCAGGGCGTTGATGCCCATCAGCACCACCGAAGTGGGCGTGGCGATCTTCTCGGAGATGCGAAAGCGCAGCACCAACAGGGAGAAGGTCAGGATATCCAGTCCGCTGCCGGTGATCGACGAAACCATGCCACCCAAAATGCCCACACTGCCTAGCATGATGATGTGACGCCCACTAAAACGTTCGATGTGGTCGTGAACCTCCCGGTCGTGATAGCGATTGATCCAGTAGAGAGCAAACGCAAACGACAGCCAGGTGCTGGTGAACAACATCTTGGCGTAGACGGGCGGCAGGGGCCAACGAGCCAGAAGCTCGAATCCAAGCGCGATGCCAATGGCCCCGCCGACGCTCGACCACAATACGGCCTTGCCCAGGACGGGGATGCGCGTGAAAGCGATGGTTGCCGCTGCAGCGATCATGCCCACCGACTGAATCAGGAGCGAAAAATCGCGAGCCACTTCCGGCGAGATCTTAAAACCCAAGGTCATGACCGGGAAGGCCACCGCGCCGCCACCCTCGCTGGTAGCACCCGCGATGAAAGAGCCCAGTGCCATGGTGAGTGACATGAAGTAGTTGGCTTCGAACAGGTGCCAACGCTCGCCGGACTGCATGGCCCAGAGCCATGCGATCCAGACCATAACAGCGATCCAAACGGGGGCGAACTTGCGTTGGAACATGGGGAACCGTGGCGGGGTGGAGAGGCTCCCTATTCGGGCAGGATCGCGTCGGGTGTTGAGTCGGACTCCGAACGAATCAAGCCATCCTCCATGCGCAAGATACGGTCGCAGCGTGAACCCAAGCTTTCGTCGTGGGTCACCAACAACAAGCCAAGATCGCGCTCTTCCTGCTCTTGAAGGAGCAACTGAAGCACGTTCTCCCCGGTGGCGCGATCCAGGTTTCCCGTGGGTTCGTCGGCGATCAGAATGGGGGGATCCAACAGAAGGGCGCGCGCGATCGCCACCCGTTGTTGTTCTCCACCGGAGAGCTTGCCAGGGCGGTGCTTGAGTCGCGCCTCCAGGCCAAAACGATGGAGCAATTCGAGTGCGCGCTTCTTGTACTGTTTCTTGCGCGCTTGATAAGCGAGGAATCCGTGCTTGAGCATGGCGGGCAGTAGGGCGTTCTCCAGTGCGCTGAGCTCCGCAAAGAGGTGATAAAACTGGAAGACGTACCCGATTTTATCGTTGCGCAGCTCCGCACGTTGGGCGGTGGAAAGAGACCAGCCGTCCATGCCGTTGATCGAGACTTGCCCGGCGGTGGGTTTGTCGAGCAGCCCAAGGATATTGAGCAAGGTGGTCTTGCCAGAGCCCGATGCGCCCATCAGGCAAAGGCGTTCGCCCTTGCGCAGGTTCAGATCGACGCCATGCAAAATGTCGAGCGTACGGTCTCCCACCTTGTAGGAGCGCTTGATGCCCTTGGCCTCGATCAAAAGCGGGCCTTTTGCGGGAGCGCTGACCTGTTGAGAAGTGACTTGCCAGGTGGGCGCCACGTTGTCGGTGATATCACTCATAGCGCAATGCATCCACGGGGTTCAAGTAGGCGGCGCGCAGGGCGGGGATGGCCGCTGCCAACAGGGCGGTGAATACGCTCGCGCCGGCGATGGCCACGATGCCGCCCATCTCGATCACGGTGGGAATGTGATCGAAGTAGTAGATCTCGCGATCGAAGATCTGGTAGCCAAAGGCGCCGCTGAGCCACATTTCGATGGCGTTGATATTGTGCGCCGCACTGACCCCCGCGACCACGCCAAGCAGCATGCCAACCAAAGCCTCGATTCCGCCAATGGCGAGGAAGAGACTCAAGATGCCCCTTGGCGTGGCGCCCAAGGCGGTCAAGATGCCGATGTCGCGGCGCTTCTCACTGACCATCATCGACAGGATGGCAAACACCCCAAAGCCCGCCACCAGCAGGACCAAACCAAGCATGATGCCCAGCAAGGAGCGTTCGTTTTCGATAGCAGCCAGCATCGAGCCGCGGTTGTCCTCCCAGGTCTGTAACTCCCAAGGGAATTTCTCGTGGCCAGGATGTAGATAGCCCGCCTCGCTCAGGTCTTTTCGAAGGTCCTGAACAGCGGCCTCATGATCCCGCTCGTAATCCTGCAGCCTGACGACGACCTGGCTGTATTGACCGGGGCGCCCGAGCCAATCGGCGAGCACCTCCCGCGGCATGTAGATGCGCGAAAGGTCCATCTCATTGAATGAACTACGGAAGGTGCCCACGAGAACCACTCGACGGTTGCCCGCCTGCAGGAAAGAGCCGGTTTCGGGATCCAGGGTCGCGGTGGCCAATTCCATCTCGCTGCCCTTGTGAAAACCCCAGCGCGCGGCAAGTTTTTCACCCATGATGATCGGATCGCGCGGGCGCTCATCTTCACCGGGGTGATAGTTCTCAGGGTAGGCGAAAGGATCATCCAGATCGGCGGGGCGCTGATCAAAACCTCCAAACATCGTGTCCTTCTCAAGGTCCTCCAACAGCGAGGTAGCCCCATATTCGGTGGGGATATCTACGCCCAGAAAGCTCACCATGACCATGCCCATACCTCCGGGGTCGGTCATGATCACTTCGCTTTGCGGGGGCACGAGCATGCCGGGGTACACAAGTTGCGGCGCCGCAGCCACCACGGCAGGGTGTTTTTCGATCTCTGCTAGAATCCCAGCGGTGTCGCGGCTGGGGTAGCTGCGAAGTTCCCGGATCGCAATATCAAAGGATGGCGTGATCACCAGGTCGGACAGGTGACCACGAAGGTGCGAGCGGCTCTCTTCGAGAAAGCCGCTCATGATCGCCAGGATCAAAATCAGGGCTGAAACAGCAACGAAGATACTCAGCGTGCCGATCCAATTGATCGGCCGCATGACGATGTAGCGCAGGCTCAGGAAGTAGCGATACAAAGATTAGGCCTCGCTGGTGATTTTGGTGGCGGTTGCGGCTTCGCTCTCTTGGCCTTGTTGACGCCGCATGGCAGGGAACAGCAGCACGTCGCGGATCGAATCCTGGCCGGTGAGGACCATAACCAAGCGGTCGATACCAATGCCAAGGCCGCCGGCGGGCGGCATGCCATATTCGAGGGCTTGGATGTAGTCCACGTCGACTTCGGCGGGGCTTTCGGGATCCTTGTCGGCGACCTGTCCTTCAAAGCGCTCTTGCTGGTCGATGGGGTCGTTGAGCTCGGTGAAGGCATTGCCGATCTCTACGCCGTCGATGAAGATCTCGAAGCGCTCGGCGAGGCGCGGGTCCTCGGTGCTGCGCTTGGCCAGCGGGCAAATCTGCACGGGGTAGTCGCAAAGGAAAAGCGGGCCGATCAGATCCTTCTCAGCGGTGGCTTCGAAGACATCGTTCATCAGTTTCCAGTAGTTGCCCAGGTCCTTGACCTCAAGCTCCTTGGCGCGAGCGCGAACCGCAGCTTCGTCGTCGAATGCGCAACCATTGGCTTTCTCGAATGCTTCGATGTACGAGACGCGCTCAAAGGGCGCCTTCATGTCGAACTTCTTGCCATGCCACTCGATCTCCGTGCTGCCGTGCAACTCGATAGCAAGTTCCGAGATCATGCTCTCGGTGATCTCCATCATGTCCCGGTAGTCCGCTTGGGATTGGTACAACTCGAGCATGGTGAACTCGGGGTTGTGGCGCAGGGAAACACCCTCGTTGCGGAAGTTGCGCGCGATTTCAAAAACGCGCTCCATGCCGCCGACGATCAAGCGCTTGAGATAGAGCTCGGGCGCCACACGCAGGAACAGATCCGCGTCGAGCGAGTTGTGGTGCGTGACAAACGGGCGCGCGGTGGCGCCGCCCATGATCGGGTGCAGGGTCGGGGTTTCGACCTCCAGGTAGCCGCGCTTCGCGAGGAAGGTGCGGATGCTGGTCATAATCTGGGAACGCTTGACGAAGGTCTCCATGACCTCCTGATCCCACAGGTCCACGTAGCGCCGGCGGTAGCGCGCTTCTTTGTCGGTCAGTCCATGGAACTTCTCGGGCGGTTGCGCCAAAGCCTTGGACAGCAGGTGAAACTCATCGGCCCAAAGAGTCGGCTCACCCTTTTGGGTGAAACCGAGCACACCGGACACCGAAGCCAGATCACCCACATCCATTTTCTTGCGCACGGGCCAGAAGTCGGCCAGCTCGTTCTTTTTGAGGCCCACCTGCAAGCGCCCGGTGCGGTCACCGATCGGGCAGAAGATGAGTTTTCCAAAATCCCGCCAGGAAGCGATGCGGCCGGATATGGTCGCGCGCTCGCCGACCAGGGGGCCGGGCTCTTCGGCGCTGCCCATCTGGGCGCGCAGGTCCTGGATGGGAGTTCCTTGGATGCCGCGGGGCGGAAAGGGGTCGATACCGGCTTCGCGTAGGGCTTGCAGCTTGGCGAGGCGGTCGCTGGCGAGGAGATCTGTCATGACGCGCGCAGAATATCCGCTCCGAGCCCCTGCGGGAACGTTGTATCGGCCCCAGGAACACGGAAAGCCCGGATTCGCCGCATAATTGGGTAGGCGTGGGCATTAAATGGGCCAAATGACGCACTTCTTGCAGATCGATCTCCAAAGCGATGGCCCCAAGGGCTGGCCCTCGGGGGGGGCCTCCGGGGAGACCTCGGGGGGCGGACCATCGATGCAGGTCAAACGCGCCACGGGTCAAAAGGGCCAGGGTGGTGGAGGATAGGGGAGTTGAACCCCTGACCTCTTGAATGCCATTCAAGCGCTCTACCAACTGAGCTAATCCCCCTGGGCCCGGCACGGACTGGTCAGGCCAGCCACACGGATCAACGCTCTCACGTTCATCTGGGCGGCTAGAATGTTGACCAAATGGGTCCAGGTCAAGCCTGCTCACGTTTTTTTTGGAAGCGGCCGATCGAAGCGGCCCGGTGGGCCCTATGCTGCCCAGCCCCGGGGGCTCGAAATCCAGGTGTTGTTTTCTTTGTGCA
>JAAETM010000317.1 GCA_024228395.1 bacterium
ACCATTTGCGCGCCCACGGAGTCCAAGGAGGAGATCGGGCTGGAAAGGCTGAAATCACCGCTCTCTTGGGGCCCGAAAGTCGACTCGATGTCGGCCATCAGGGCGTTGGCGCTCTTGGGGGTGACCAGGCGACCTTCGAAGGTGTAGGTCGCTCTCGATCCGTCGACCAGGGCGAGCTTGGCGTCCACCAGGCCCATGGTGCCCAGGGCCGTGGTGAGCTCAGCCGTATCGTGGGGGAATTCAAAGTACAAACGACCGCTGGCGTCGTTGCCGTCCACGGTGGCTTCCACGGGGCCCTTTTGAAGAACGGTGACCAGGTAATCCATCACATCCTGGCGGATCGATGGTTGGTCGGTGTCTGCGTTCTTGAATTCGATGCGGAAACCCGAGTACTTGTCGCTGTCCTTGTCGGAGCTGGTGCTCTTGATGGCTTTGACTTCGACGGAGTTCGTGAAGGTGTTGGCCTTGGCGATCAGCTCGTTCTTGGAGGGGGTCAACAGGTCGCGGATGGCATCCACGGTCTGGGGTTCCTCCGTACGAACGGTCATGGTGGTGCCACCAATGAATTCGATGCTGTACTTCGTTGTGGCGGGCAGACTCGCGAACAAGCCTATGCCAAGCACGACCAACACCACGGAAGCGATGCTGGTCTTCTTGGCGAGGCTCATGAACTTGATCTTGGTTTCGGTCACCAAACGCATCATGTTCCAGCGTTCGACGCCCTTCTCCAGGGAGAAGTGCACCAGCACGCGGGTCAGCATCAGGGCCGAGATCATGGAGGTGACGATTCCGATGCAAAGCGTCGTGGCGAAACCGCGCACGGGGCCGGAGCCGACCTTGTAGAGGATCAAACCTGTGATCAGCGTGGTCACGTTGGCGTCCACAATGGTGGAGACCGCGTTGGCAAAACCATCCTTGGCCGATTGCATCGGCTTGCG
>JAAETM010000318.1 GCA_024228395.1 bacterium
CAATCTCCCGTGCGATCGCAGCGACTTCCGCGCTGGCGAGTCCGGGCGCCTCAAAGAGATCGCTACCCCATTGCGCCACATCTGCCCAATCCTTGTACTCAGAAACGGCGACGTATGGCGCGGCGTCATACCAAGAGGGCGCACCCTCTTCATACTTGGCCCGCGGCACATCGGTCTGCTCCCATGTGTATTCGCGATTCGCGCCCTGTGTCGACACCTTTGGTTCCTCCCCGTTTCCAAAGGTCTGCATGTTCAATGGACGACTGTCTGGCCAGACCAGTCGAAGATAGTTGTGCCGGACTTCTTCTCCGAATTGAAGGGGGAATACGTCGTGGTAGTTTTTTCCGAACACCGGAGATGTTCCAGTGCGTGTGAACGAGTACTCGACGATGTCGCCGACCCGTACATCTTCAATGAAGCAGAGGGCTGTCTTTCTACCGTCGTACTGCAAGGCTTCCAGCCCTTTCTCACGCTGGATCACCTGCAAGCCGTTCATGTCCAGACGATCGAAAACCTCAGAGCCCCTTCGGATCGTGACCCCGTGGAGGATGAGTTTCTGGTAGCTGGGGTCGAACGAAAAGGACAGTTGGGCTTTAGCCTCGACCCCTTCCTGGTTCAGAACACGTCCCACCACGTGTATGTAGTTCTCGACAGGATCGACCGCTGCGTTGGTCTGCATGTCGAGCAGCAAAAGCTCGGTGGGTCCCGTGGCGTCGTCTCGCGGGGCAGGGCTTTCAATCGGTGAGACCCAAGCAGGTGTGGGGGATTGGGTTACCTCTTGGGCGGGTGTTATACCCGTAAAAAATAGTGCGACGGCTAGGGGAAGGCCGAGAGTGTTGGGGATCATGCCTTGTCATCGCCAACGCAGAGAGGGTACCTGGATTTGAATCGGAGCAAAGTCACGATCCTTCAAGGGGTGAGGGGGGCTTGAGCGTCAAGGATGGTGGTTTCCCAAATTGAGGCTGTTCGCACAACAAAGGGGGAGGCGCAGCCGTCGAGCTGCGCCTCCCCCTGTGCATTTGTGCAGAAGTCGTTCGCCTACCGGTCGCCCGTGTGGCGCATACCACCGGCGGAGGGACCGCGTTGGGATCCGCTGAGGCCGGATGATCCGGCGTCGCCTTTGGTTCCACGGGTCTTGCCACCGTCGACAATCTCGATGGTGCCTTCTTCGATGAGCTTCAGCACGCCGGGGTGATCGGCTGCTTTGGCATTGATCTTGGCCTTGCCTTTGCCAGCCAGGTGGAGTTTCTTGCCGCCGGGCAGGGGGACGCGCACGGGGCGGTTGGTCTTGTTGCTGATTTCCATGGGACTGTCCAGGGTAATGGGAAGGCGGGCGCCTGGATAGGCCCGGGTCAAAAAGGATCAAACTTGGTCAGATGGCGGCGCCAGGGTCTAGTGGAGCACGTTTGCTGCCACGATTACGATCAAAAGCAGGCTGCCGTTGAAGCCGGCGTGCAGGGCCATGGATCCGAGGAAGCCAAATCGGATCTGCACGGCCCAGAAGACGAGGCCGGCGAAGAACTGGGGCAGGGGGAAGGTCGGGTTGTCGGGGTTGATGTGGGCCAGGGCAAAAATCGCGGTGCTCGCCACTCCCAGGGCCCACATGGGGCCTGCATCGGGTCGAATGGTCTTGCCCAAGGCCCTGGGCAGGACCCGAAATAGAAGCTCCTCGATCGGAGGGGCGAAGAAAGTGCCCACGAGGAACATGGCGAGTGGGTTCTCGCGCATGACTTCCATGATCAGGTCCCCATCCCCTCCAAATTGGAAGCCCAGCAGGTGTCCAATCGCGCTCACGACAGAGCTCATGGCCACCAGAACTGGAACCCCCAGCACGACGATTGGAACGAGGTCCCAAATGGATCGGTTGGCTTTCCAACGGACCTCGGAACCCAAGGACGCCTTGAATTGACGCCAACGACTCCAGCTTGCAACGTGCGTTGTATCCTGATCGTCGCGCCAAGTTTTGGGGGGATGCTTCATGGCGTTTCCATCAATGGGGGATCGGCTGGAAGCGGTTCTGCAGGTTCGGGAGCGTCTCACCGTTCAGAGGATCTGGGCTCGACGGTCGAGGCGAAGTGGGGCGCGCGTGATATCAAGGCTACCCCCGTTGCGATCCCGGCGGGGGGGGCCGCCGCTAGAGGCCAAGGGGCTGTTCGATACCTGGGCAACTCAAAGGACTGCGGAGGGGCGGAGATGTCGCATGGGAACGGGGCAATGGATCATTTGTAGACATGCTGTGACAGCAGGCGTGGATGGCTACCCGGCACAATCTCCCGGCATCATACCTTGCTCCACATTGGATTCTCCCTCCCGCAGCCAAGTGTTTCCCCTTCTTGGCCCCCTGCGGACGCTGTCTCCCGAACGAGCCCCTCCCAGGGCATGAACGTCGCTGACCATCTTGAGAAGGGTTCGCAGCCGGCTGTGGATCCCCGTCCGGATGCCAATCTTGACTTCGGTTTCCTGGGGGGTGCGTCTTGGCCAGAACCTGGACCACTCGCTATCATCTTCGGGCGTGAAATCCCCGGGACAGGCCCGGCGATGGTTTCACCCGCACGACTCAATGAATGCGCAACACAAGCAAGAGCTAGACACGTTCCTCAATGGCATGATTCGAAGGAACCCGGGTGAGACCGAGTTCCATCAGGCTGTCGAGGAAGTGGCGACCAGCATCATCCCGTACATCCAGGCCAAGCCGATTTACCAGGACAAGCGCATTTTGGAGCGCATGACCGAGCCGGATCGGGTCATTATCTTCCGGGTGTGTTGGGAAGATGATGAGGGCAACATTCGGGTCAACCGGGGTTACCGCGTGCAGTGCAACAACGCCATCGGTCCTTACAAGGGCGGCATGCGATTCCACCCTTCGGTGAACTTGAGCATTCTAAAGTTCCTGGCGTTCGAGCAGACCTTCAAAAACAGCCTGACCGGCCTGCCCATGGGCGGCGGCAAGGGCGGCTCGGACTTCAATCCGAAGGGCAAGAGCGAACTCGAAGTGATGCGCTTCTGTCAATCCTTCATGACCGAACTCAGCCGTCATGTGGGACCCAACACGGACGTGCCCGCTGGCGACATCGGAGTCGGTGCACGCGAAGTGGGCTTTCTGTTCGGCCAGTACAAGCGCCTGATGAATCGCTTCGAAGGCGTCATGACCGGCAAGGCGCTCGAGTTCGGTGGCAGTATGATTCGTAGCGAAGCCACCGGTTACGGCGTCGTCTACATGATGAAGTACATGCTGGCTAACCGGAACGATAGCTGCGAAGGCAAGACCTGCGTGATCTCCGGTTCCGGCAACGTGGCGACCTACTGCGCCGAGAAACTGATCGAGTACGGTGCCAAGGTCGTGACCCTCTCCGACTCCTCCGGTTTCATCTTCGACCCGGAAGGCATTACGAAGGAGCGCCTGGCGTGGATCATGGAACTCAAGAACGTGCGCCGTGGTCGCATCAGCGAATACGCCGAGGAGTTCGGCGTCGAATTCCATAAGGGCAGACCTTGGAAGGTCGGTTGCGATTTGGCCTTCCCCTGCGCCACGCAAAACGAGCTCGAGGCCGATGACGCCAGATCCTTGGTCGAGAACGGTTGCTGGGCCGTGGCGGAAGGCGCCAACATGCCCACCACCCCCGAAGCCATCGCAATCTTCCGCGAGGCCAAAACCCTGCACGTGCCCGCCAAAGCCTCCAATGCCGGCGGCGTGGCGGTCTCCGGCCTGGAAATGTCCCAGAACTCGGTGCGCATCTCCTGGAAGGCCGAAGAGGTTGACGGCCACCTGCAACGCATCATGAAGGAAATCCACGACCAATGCGCCGAGTTCGGCGGCAATGGTGAGTACGTGGACTACATGAAAGGGGCTAACATCGCTGGCTTCCGAAAGGTGGCCCATGCCATGTTGGCTTATGGGGTAATGTAGGCCGGACAGGGCGTGGCATGGGGTTGGCCCTTGGGATCACTCATCGGCCAATACCATGTCAACCCACCATGATTTGAAGAAACGCATTTCGTATGACCTCAGTTCTCAAAAAGAGTAGTTCCCTACCCTCTTTTCCTGCGTCACCGCACTGCTCACTTTCTTTCACATATTGGTGTGGACGTCCAGTGCCGAAGTGGGTGCGTACTGGGGATTTCCTCTCGCCTTGGTAGCCGCTCCAGTGGCTGGTTCTCTAGCCAAGAAGTTTGCCCAGTACGCTCACCGCAGTGCCTACGTGGATGAGGTTTACGACTGTGGGGATCACATCGAAGTGTTCAACGAGGGCCAGCAAGCGCACATCCCTTTCGCTGAAATTGGAAGCGTGACTTGGACGATCATACGACCTGCCCATATCTGTTTGCACTTGAAGCGCCGTTCATCCCTTGGGGGCAGAATTCGATTCCTTCCAAAGGTGGGCTTCTTCTCCTATTCCAGGGTTGCAAGGGAATTGAGAGAGCGGAGCGAATCTGCCAGACGAGACATGCCTTCTCACTGATTCGACACCGCATTGACCACTACCGGTGCTGGTCCACCAAAATGGGATTGCCATCGGGGTCGGTGATGACAAAGCTCGCGGGACCTGACTCGGAATCAGCGACAGTGGTTTGAGCGAAGGGCATGCCGTCCTTCTCCAACTGGGCATACAACTCCCTGATGTCGTAAAAGCTGTCCAGTTCGCCTGCCTGCTGGTTCCAGCCCGGGTTGAAGGTCAGAATGTTCTGGTCGAACATGCCTTGGAACAAACCGATGACGGTCTCCCCGTTGCGGAGCATCGAGTAGTTCTGTCCGTCGCCGCCAAAGGGCTCGAATCCCAGTTTGGTGTAGAACTCAAGGGACGCGGTCAGGTCCTTGACCGCAAGACTGATAGAGAATGCGCCTAGTTTCATGGGGGTATTGTAGCCAGACTTCCGAAAAGGGTTGAGGGGGGTGGGCGGTAGGACGATATTCTCCCTGTGCCAATCTGCGCGTGACCACCATGAACACCCATTCCATCCCCGGATTCTATGAGCCGTTTTCGGCCATGACACACCTGCTCGGGGCTGCAGTATTCCTTGGGTTTGGTATCAAACTCTTGCTGCGATCCCGTGGCAGCAAGGGACGCGTTGCGTACTTTGCGGTCTATGTCTTCAGCGGTGTGTTCCTGTTGTCCATGAGCGGCGTGTATCACATGTTGGCCGAGGGCACCACGGGGCGCAACGTGCTTGGAAGGTTGGACTACGCCGCGATCTTCGCCCTGATTGCTGGCACGCACACGCCGGTGCAGGGTTTGTTTTTCCGGGGCGTGGCGCGTTGGTTGCCGATCGTGTTGATGTGGGCGGCGGTGGCGACGGGGGTGACGCTCTTCAGCGTCTTTTATCATGACTTGCCCTATGGCCTGGGCAATTCGATCTTCCTTGGACTCGGTTGGTTGGCGGGGCTCTCGGGTTTGATCGTCTGGCGCCGCGTGGGCACGCAGGAGCTAAAATTGTTGATCGGCGGGGGAGTCGCCTATTCCTTGGGCGCGCTTCTGATGGCCATGGACTGGCCGGTGATCATCCCCGGCGTCGTCGGAACCCACGAACTCTGGCACGTGGCGGTGCTGATCGCCATGTGCATGCACTGGCGTTTCTTGCGCAACCACGCCCAGTTCTCAATCAGCGGGCCCCCGCCGCGCAAGGCCAAACCTTAGTGCCAAACGCCCGGAGCCTCGTGCCCGGTGCGATCGACCCATTCTTCGTAGGCGCAGCCGTACTTCATCGGCTTGGTTTGGCCCTTGTTGTCCACGCCCGACAGATCCAGCACATTGTTGGCCATGCCGCGCAGGAAGGTCCGGTCGTGGGAGACGAAGATCATCGTGCCGTCGAACTTGGACAGGGTCTTGATGAGCATCTCCTTGGTGTCCAGGTCCAGGTGGTTGGTGGGCTCGTCCAGGACCAGGAAGTTGGGAGGGTCGTAGAGCATTTGCGCCAGCACCAGGCGCGATTTCTCGCCCCCCGAAAGCACACTGATCGGCTTGTCGATTTCGTCCGAGGGGAAGTCGAAGGAGCCGAGCAGAGTGCGCTTGGAGGGGATCGTGGCCGTGGGGAAAACGTCGTCGATCTGCTTCCAGACGGTTTTGGCGGGGTCCAGCACCTCCAGGGCGGACTGGGCGAAGTAGCCCAGCTTCAGGCTGGCACCCAGGCGCGCAGTGCCTCCGTCGGGTTGGATGATGCCCGCGATCAGCTTGAGCAAGGTCGTCTTGCCCGCGCCGTTGCCGCCCATCACGCACCAGCGCTCACCACGCTTGACCTCGAAGTCAAAGTGGTCGTAGATGACCTTTTCGCCGTAGCTCTTGCTGATCTCCTTGAGCGTTGCCACATCGTTGCCCGAGCGCGGGGGCTGGCGGAAGGCGAAGGGCACGAGCACGCGTTTCTTGGGTGGCAAGAGTTTTTCGATCTTGTCGAGCTTCTTCACGCGTGACTGCACTTGTGATGCTTTGCCCGCGTTCTTCTCAAAGCGCTCGATGAAACGCTCCTCCCTTTTCAGCATCGACTGCTGCTTGGCGAAGGCCGCCTCGCTGTGAACCGTACGCAGGGCACTGGCCGCTTCATAGGCGGCGTAGTCACCCGTGTGCGTGATCAGGGAGCCCTCGTCGATCTCCACAATGTGCGTCACGATGCGATCCATGAAATCGCGGTCGTGGGAGGTCATGAGGATCGCGGAAGAGCTTGCCTTGAGGTAACCCTCAAGCCACAGGATCGACTCGATATCCAGGTGGTTGGTGGGTTCGTCGAGCAGCAAGACATCCGGGTTGCCGATCAACACCTGCGCGATGGAGACCCGCATGCGCCAACCACCGGAGATGGTGGCCATGGTGCCTTCCATGCTGGCGTCGTCGAAGCCGAGGCCGTGCAGAACCTCGCGGGCGCGCGCTTCCAATTCGTAACCGCCGCGCTGCTGGTACTCGCCCTGGATCTCGCCGTACTGCTCCAGGATCGAGTCCATCTGATCCATCTGTTCCGGATCTTCCATGGCCGCTTCGAGCACGCTGACCTGTTCGTGCAATTCGCCGAGTCGGCCGCAACCCTTGATGGCCGCGTCCAAGACCGTGTCCTTGCTGGGGTCGCCCGCGTCCTGACGGAAGTAACCCAGGGTCAGGTTCTTGGGGACGCGCACCTCTCCCCGGTCGGGGCTTTCCTCACCGGTCAGCAGGCGGAAGATCGTCGATTTGCCCGCGCCATTGGGACCCACCAAGCCAACCTTGTTGCCAGGATTGAGTTGAAAGGACGCATCCGCGAGCACCGTTTGGCGCCCGTAGTACTTGGAGATAGCTTGCAGGGAGATCATGGGGCGGAAAGGGTAGCGTTTCCGGGCTCGAGGTGGGCAATTACCTGCTTGTCACTGGTGCGGACCCCCCCGGAGGTTGATAGTGGGGATATGAAGTGGACCCGACGAATTGCTATTGCCGTGGTTGCCCTGTTTGTGGGCAGCCAATTTGTTCCCCTTGACCGCTCAAATCCCCCGGTGACGGGCGAAATCGAGGCTTCTGCAGACGTGATGGCGATCCTCAAGAAGGCCTGCTACGACTGCCACTCCAACGAGGTCAACTGGCCCTGGTATGCCTGGGTGTCGCCCGTTTCTTTTGCCGTGACCCACCATGTCGAAGAGGGGCGCGAGCATCTGAACTTCTCGGAGTGGGACAAGTTGAGCGCCGATGATCGGGCGGAAGCTATCGAAGAGTGCTGGGAAGAGGTCGAGGAGGGGGAAATGCCCATGTTTGTGTATTTGCCCATGCACTCCGAGGCCAAATTGACCGAAGAAGAGCACGCGACGCTGAAAGCCTGGGCTTCCAGGTACGGCAAACACGACGACGATTGATTTCGAGCTTGCGCCATTCTGAATGATTGCGCAGACTTTGAGAACGCGGAAGGGCACGGGGCCCACCGCAAAACAAACCCAAGCGAATAGGAGGCCATTATGTTGATGCAGATCACCACTCAAACCGCCTCCGTTCTTCGCTGATCTGGCGCGGGCATTTAGCCCCCAGATTCGCGCGAGAACGGAGGCCCAAAGAGCCGTTCCGCGCCCCCCGTGTGTCTAACGCCCAGGGTTAAGACGGTCATTG
>JAAETM010000319.1 GCA_024228395.1 bacterium
CTCTTTCTTCTGCTGATCCCGATCCAGCTGCAGGTTGGCCGCCTTGGCGCTGCGGAAGAACTGCACCAGAGGGATGCGTGATGGGCATACATGGGAGCAGCAACCACATTCGATACAGTCGAACAGGTTGTTCTCCTTCGCCCTGTCCAGGGCCTCTGACTGGATGTGCCAGTACATGTTCTGTGGCACCAGACTCATGGGGCAGGCATCCACACAGCGCAGACAGCGGATACAGGCGCTGATGGTTTTGGGGTTCGGTACCTCGTCCAGGCTTGGCACCAGGACACAGTTGTTGGCCTTGCCCACGGGGATGGCGTCGGAGCGCATGCTGAAGCCCATCATGGGACCGCCCATTATGAGCTTGCTTGCCTGGTTGGTGTAGCCGCCTACCTGGGGCACCAGCTGTTCCACCTGGGTGCCGAGTAGCACCTCCAGGTTCTGCGGCTCCTTGATGCCCTTGCCGGTCACTGTGACCAGACGTGAGATCAGGGGTTTGCCTTCCAGTACGGCATCGGAGACGGCAGCAGCGGTACTCACATTCTGTACTACCACGCCAACCTGGGATGGCAGTCCACCCTGTGGTACCTCCTTGCCGGTAAGGATGTAGATCAGCTGCTTCTCACTTCCACTGGGATAGAGGGTAGGGATGGCAACCACATGGACGTTGTCCAGTTTTTCTGTTGCGGCCACCGCCTTCTTCATCACTTCGATCGCCTCGGGCTTGTTGTCCTCGATGGCGATCAGGCACTCCTTGGCGTCCAGCAGATAGTTCATGATGGCGGCGCCATTGATGATTCTCTCTGCGTGGTTTCGCATCAGTACATCATCTGAGGTGATGAAGGGCTCGCACTCGGCGCCGTTGATGATGAGCGACTGAATATCCTGCTGTCCCTCCGGTGGGCTCAGCTTGACGCTGGTGGGGAATGATGCGCCACCCATGCCCACAATACCGGACTGGCGGATGCGGTTACGGATGTCTCGCTTGTCCCAGGTGGCGTAGTACTCCATGGGAGGCGGGAGGTCGGTCCACTCATCCTCCCCATCTGGCTCA
>JAAETM010000320.1 GCA_024228395.1 bacterium
CAGGCGGTGAGATTGCGGTAGATGTCGGTCGCCTGGCGCCGGTCGGAGCGCACCTTGCCCTTGGTCAGGTGCTTGCCCGCCGGGCAGGTGTAACGGTCATGCTCAGCATCGTAGGCAAAGTCGGCCGTGGTGAAGCGGCCATGTCCGGTATTGTCGAAGGCATGGGTCTTGGGGATCAACGGGACGATGCCAGTCCCCTCACAGGCCACAACTTCGTCGCGATTGTAGTAACCCTTGTCCGCCAGCACCGTCACTTGCGGGCACGCGATGGCCTCACGGGCTTTGCGGCCCATGGGCGTCAGTTGTGCCCGGTCACTGCCGGCGTTGGAGACCTCATGGGCAACAATCAGGTGATGGGAGGCATCAACCGCGAGCTGCACGTTGTACCCCACGGTTCCTGTGCCTTTGCCGCTGGTGGCCATGGAGCGGGCGTCCGCGTCGGTCAGCGAGGCCTGTTTGTCAGGGGCGGCCTCCACCTCCCGCTCCATCGCCTTGAACGCGCGCATCTGGCGGCGCAGACCTTCGATCTTCTCGGTGATCCGCTCCGTCTTTGCTTCCGCCACATCGTCGTCCTGACGGTCAGCCCGCTCAAGTGCTGCCAGATAGCGCACAATGCTCGCCTCGACCTGTTCGATGCGCTTCTTCACCTTGTGCACCGTAAAGTTCTTGTCGCGATTGTTCACACCCTTGAACTTCGAACCGTCGATGGCAACCACCGCACGCGTGAACAGGTTCAGCTCCCGGCACAGCACAATGAACTGCGCGCAGGCAGCCTGGATCGCCGACCCGTTGTCGCGGCGGAAGTCGGCAATGGTCTTGAAGTCCGGCATCAGCCGGCCCACCAGCCACATCAGCTCGATGTTGCGCTGGCTCTCGCGCTCCAGCCGGCGGCTCGACTGGACCCGGTTCAGATAGCCGTAGAGATAAAGCTTCAACAGCGTGGCGGGATGATAGCCGGGCCTGCCGGTGGCTTCCGGCACCACGCCCGAAAAGCCCAACCCACCAAGGTCCAACTCATCAATAAACGCATCAATCACCCGGACCGGATTGTCCTCACCCACATAGTCCTCAAGGCTCGCTGGAAGCAGCAACGCCTGACCACGATCCTCGCCTTCAATGAAACGCTTCATCCCGACCTCCAAAGCACGTGTCAGGACTCTAAACTGATTTGCCCGTTTTCACACAGGCTGGACCCA
>JAAETM010000321.1 GCA_024228395.1 bacterium
AGCTGCTTGGAATGGCCGCTTAGGGCCGCTGAGAAGTGCGAAACCCTACCCTAGTCTAGCCCGGGTATTTCATGAAGACGTGCTCCAGGCACAGTAACTCGGCTCCTGACAGGGGGCGAGGTGGTCCCCAAAGGGGCCCGTTTGCGAAGCCCGGGGTGGGTATTCATGAAAAATCTGGGCTAGAAGGTCACACTCAGTCCATTGGAGAAGTTGGACGTTGCGCCGGAAGGACGAATGTCTCGATGCCAAACTTGGAAATGCCAGGTGCTGCCCGCAGTAATGATTTGGGAAGCTCCAGCCACAGCGTCTGGAACGTCGAAGCCAGTTTGCATTCCTGCAGAACCTACACTCGAGGTGCCCGCGTAGTTCACTAGAACACCGCCGGCATTAAAAAGGCCCACTGAGTTGGCGGTCGTACCGGCGACGTTGTACCGGTAGACCGGCCCAGAAGAACCCAAACACATCATGCCATCGCTGACTGCCGAACCGGGGTCACTTGCGACGGTTCCGACCAGGAAGTAGCCCAGCTTGAGAGCCACGCCATTCGTACATTCGAGGTGAAGATCCGACATACCGCCTCCGATTCCTCCACGGGTCAGCATATAGCCGGACAATGTCGTGGATACTCCAGTGGAGTTGGCGTTGTTGGGATCGCAAAAGCTAGTGCCGATAGGCGGAAGTGGGTACTCGTAGGCGAAGAGGTCTGCATCGCTATTCAGGTCGTTGTCGACCAAGTCCGTCGAGAGGCTCTCGAAAGCCAACAGTGTGCCATCCGCGTTCATGTGGACCCCCACATCCGAGCAATTCGCGGCCATGGTCGGTTGGTTCGGCACATGGCTGATGAGGATCGTCTCATCCAGCCCAACCTCGTGCAGGAAAACGTCGGCCCAATTGTCATCATCCACCACTCCCGCGACGAGGTCAGTTGCATGGCTCTCGAACGCAATGCGAGAACCATACACATTGACGCGCGGGAATTGGGAGGCGCCGTCCCCAGACGTCGTGAGCGAGTTATGGGCGTGGCTCACCAGAGTGTTCGTGCCAGCCTCAATGTCGTAGCGGTAGATATCCGCGCCAAAGCCATTGTTGTCAATGAATCCCCCAACAAGGTTTGCTGCCCGACTCAAAAACGCAACGGTACCTCCGTTACGAGCAATCTGGTGACCTGACGAGAAGCCGGCACCGCCGGCAACCGCACTGCCTTCGTCGTGGGTGACAAGTGCGATTGTCCCGGACGAACTGACGAAAAGATCAACATCAAACGCGTTGTTGTTGATAAAGCCGGCGACAAGGTCCGTGGCCGCGCTGGCAAAGGCGACAACGTCGCCTGCCCCACTGACCTTCGGGTCCCATGACCCGTCGTTCGCCCCCGCGAGTGGGTTGGTTGTGCTGTGGCTCAGCAACGTGACGGTTCCAGTCGCCACGTCGTAGGAGTACACGTCGTTCCCGAAGACCCCGTTGCTGCCGTTGTTATCGATGAATCCCGCGATGAGGTCCGTGGCCCTGCTGATGAAGATGATGGTCGAGCCATCATTGCTGATCTCTGGTGCACCGGAGTAACCATTTGCTGACGTCGAAGTGGACGAGATCGCATGACTGACCAGCGTATTGAATCCCGTTGCGACTTCGTAAAGGAAAACGTCGGCCGCGCCATTCCCATCGGTGACCCCAGCGGAAATGTTCGTGGCTTTGGACGCATACGCAATCCAGGCTCCGTCGCCACTGATCGTAACGTCCCATTCCGGACTCCCGTTGGCTCCCGCAGTCACCGAGCTAAAATCATGCGAGCCCAGCACCAACGTGTCGGTGGTGACACTGTAGACGAACAGATTGTCCGAACCACCTCCTGTGAAGCCGGCAATAAGGTCGTCAGCCCTGCTGGTGAAAGCAACGATTTCCCCATTTCCGCTGATCGCATAACCACTCTCCGGATACAGGACTGATGTCGTTGTGCCATCTCCAATGTCGCTCACTAGAGTCAGCGTGTCTGCGGTGCGGTCCACAAGAAACAGATGCCCTCCTAAGTTGCTTTGGTGGTCCGGGAATTGGTGCAGGAGACCCGGGATCAGATCCGATGAATCGCCTGAGAAGAGGACGTAGCGACCATCATCGCTAATGACAGAATCCGAGTTGAAGAGGTCAGGTTCCGGGTTCAAGTAGGTCCTGGAGTTCGATGTGGACGACATCGTACCCAAGAGTATCGAAACAACTGAACTCGTAGTTGTTCCCGAATCAATCGCCAGGAGCGCTCCGTCGCCTGCGAGCACGGAGGTGGTCAGGTTGCTGGCCGCGCAATCGACGAACACCGTACTGCCATCCTCGGAGATCCCCTCAGGTGTGACTAAATTATTCGCCCCAGTTGTCGGGAAGCCATAAGCGTGGCTCACGAGTGTGAACGTTCCCGATGCCAGGTCGTACAAAAATGCCTGCAATCGGAACGCACTGCCGGGAACGTATCCAGCAACAAGACTGGGAGCACTTGCGATAAATGAGATCATACCGCCATCCGAACTGCAGGCGAGGTTATCAGGATACTCATTATCCAGGACACCCGCAGCGGTCATCGAATCTGAGGGGAGATGCGACACTAGACTCAGGGTGCCCGCAGCGACGGCGTAAACATATAGGTCGAGCAGTCCGTTGGTGTCGGTCACGCCAGCGACGTGGTCCGCCCCTCTACTCCAGAAAAAAATCAGGTTGCTATCTGCGCTGAGCGCAAATTCATAGAGTTGGCCCAACGAGGTCACGGGGCTGCCTGAGGTATGATTGACGAGGCTCGTGGTGTCGGAGGCTAAGTCGTACACAAAAATATCCGGGGCGCCTGACGTCCCGTCGACAAAACCAGTTACAAGGTTGGTGGCTCGGGTGATGTACGCAACCCGCTGCCCATCTGCGCTGACATCGACCTCTCCGACATAGTAGTCTGCACCCACCGTCGCGCTGCTTGCATCGTGAGTCATCAGCGTCGTCGTGCCCGTGCCGAGATCGTACGAGTACACGTTCATCACCAGCGTTGAAGACGAAGAAAAGCTCGATATCAGGTCGGAGGCTCGACTCACAAATGTCACCGTAGTGCCGCTGTCACTGACATGGACCGTTTTCGAAAACCCTTTCCCAGAGTCGCCATTTCCGCCTGTTGTCGTTCCTGCTGTGGAGTGACTGACCAGCGTTGTGGTGCCTGAACTCACATCGTACGCGAAAACGTCGCTACCGGTCCCGTTCGCATTCACAAAGCCCGATATCAGGTTGGTCGCTTGGCTTTCATAGATGATCGTGCTGCCGTCTGCGTCAACTGCCAGGGAGTTTGGGGAGCTGTTCCCCCCAAGCGCCGCGTTCGAGGCATCGGTGGTGACCACTGAGACAACGCCAGTCGCAACATCATACATGAAGAGTTGGGATACCCCTTGCCCATCAAAGCCAGCAACCAGGTCGGCCTTGCTCGACGCGAAGGCAACCGTCGAGCCGTCGTCGCTGATCTTCGCAAGATTAGATCCCTGGAAGCCTACTCCGGCCGTGACACCATCGCCGGTGTGGGTCACGAGGGCCGTCGTCCCATTCATCCGATCGCGCACGAACAGGTTGTAGGATTCGGGCAGTTCCTCATCGATCTGACCGGAGATCATGTTCGCATGATCGCTTACAAAGAGCACGAAACGCCCGTCGTCGCTGGCATCGCAGAAGATGGCTTGGCCACCAACGGTTTGAATGCGAGAAGGAGTGAGTAGCTCGGGCACCTGGGGCAGCGCAGCCTCGAGGGAAACAGCGCCGAAAGGGGCTGTTGAAAGTAGAAGTGAGAGCCTTAGAAATCGATTTAGCATTGCTACCTTTGGTTTTCGTTTTGTTCGAGGGGCCGATCCAGCTGAGTTCTAGCCCGGATATTTCATGAAGACGTGCCCCAGGCACAGCAACTCGGTTCCTGGCAGGGCTTTGCGGATTTTGACCCCGCAGGCAATGCCGTGGCATTGTCGAGGAAGGCAAAATTCGGAAAGTCCTGTCAGGGGGCGAGATGGGCCCGAAGGGGCCCGTTTGCGAAGCCTGGGGTGCGTGTTCATGAAATATCCAGGCTAGTGGACTGAATCCTACCAGAACCAGTGAAAAAAAGTTGGAAGTTTGGGTGAAGTGGCCTAGGTTTAGTAGATTCACCTGGTCTATTCTGAGACAACCTCAACGGTAACCGTTCACGGGGATAGCAGGCCAGAAATGGCCCATCCGCGCCGATGGTACCGGTGTGACGAAATCGATCAAACCTGAGCTGGCTTGTCCGTCGTGCGCGTTGCTCCTGAAAGAGCTGCGCAAGCTTCGCGCAGTTGTCGCGAAGCAGGGAGCGGAGATCGAACTCCTGAAGGGGCGCAAGCCTAAGACATCCCACACTTCGAGCAAGCCTCCGTCGAG
>JAAETM010000322.1 GCA_024228395.1 bacterium
CTCATTTGGATAGAGATAGAAGGGTAGGAAGCAAAAGGAGAGGTGAATGCCGATTCCGTTCAGCCTTGGAGATAAGACATTGACACGGGAGACCTTGGGATTGTCCCTTCTCAGCGCGTGCCTGGGTAGCCGGGCTTTCAAGAAATCTCGCTTAGAGTCAATCGGTCGCAATATGATCATTGATCGCATTGCTAGGGATTGGAACAGCGTTTCTCACCCGTGTATCCTCAAGGGCAAGAGCTCCGCCATGCCTTATTTTGGGACACTCCTGTTCCGCTCCGATCGCAAGAGACGGGGACATCGATCTCGGCCCGGAGGCTTCATGGCATTTTGTGTCGGTTGTTCAAGGCCGGTACAGTCAGAAGCTTTGCGGACATTCGGCCCTGCAGTCGAGGCCGTGCCCCGGTGCGCGCGCCGTATGGTGGCCAAGTTCCTGAAAGCGCCGGAGACCTGCGGTGCTGGCTGATAGGGGCGCCTGGCGCGAATCCCCATGAATGATCCGAGCTTAGGACTCCCGCGCTTCGCTCGCCTCGTCAAGAAATGGCCCACGCCTGCGGTACTATCATTCACTTCTTGGGGACCTATGGGGTCTTGCAAAGCCCTTCATGGGGATTCCATTCGCAACTGCTTGGGTTCCGCGTTGATGTCCCAAAACAAGCGCGGCATGCCCCCAAGGGGGTAGGAACGGCGGGTGGTGAACCAGCCGCGCTTGAATCAACGCTTTTCGGGGGGAGCTGGCCGGATCGATAAACACGGAACACAGGCGCTTGCGTCGGCAAGCAATGGCCGCACCCCTGAATCGACGGCGCCGCCCAAATCAGTCAGGGGCCCACTTTGCGCAGGTTGTCCCCAGGGCTGTTTGAGGAGCAGAACTAGAAATTCACGCTGAGGCCGTTGCTGAAGTTTGAGGAGCCGACAGCAGCGGGGGTGTCGCGGAACCAGGCTTGGAAGTGCCAGGTGTCGCCAGCCATGATGGCGACCGGAACCGCTGCCGGGATCGTGCTGGGCACGTCGTAGCCAAAACCGGTTGTGGAGGTACCTGAACTGTTGATCATCGTGCCGGTTGGGTCGAAGCCCCCGATCGAACTCCAGTCCGTGCCGATCACGTTGTAACGGAAGAACTGGGCGGTTGATGTGCCAATCAGGCAAAATTGTCCATTGCTGATGGGGGCGCCTGCGGTCGCCTCATTGCCAGCGAGGATGTAGACCAGCTCGCCGGGAATGCCACCGGTGACTTCCAAGTGCAGGTCGCTACCGACGCCAGAACCCCAGCTGCCAGTCAAGACGGTCGGAGCGCCAGTCGAGTTGTTAGCAGCTGGGTCGCAGAAAGTGGAGCCCACGCCGCCACCGCAGGTGCCGGAGCCGGAGATGATCAGGTCGTAGTTATTGCAGTCTGATACCGAACCGTCGTACATGGTGACTTCGAGGATCACATCCAGGTCAGCACCGGTGGTGTTGGTCCAGGAAATGGACTCGTTATCGTTGACAGACCAGCCTTCGGCGAGGAAGGTGGAGCCGGGGTGAGACGTGCCGCAGTTGGGGTCAGCAGCATCCCACAGGAAGATGTTCATGTCGCCGTTGGCGTGGGTGAAGAGGATGTCCACGTCCAGGCTGCCACCGTTGGCGACACAAAGGGAATAGTGGTCCTTGTCACCCTTTTTGGCGAACAGGGCGGGGTAGGTTCCATCGACCATGGCGACAGCACTGACGCAGTCGTCGTTCTCCTCGAACATGTCGTCGGGGACGGCACAGGGGTCCACCCAGGGACTGATGTTCAATACGCCGGCGCCGGACTCTGTACCGAAGCCGCCAACTTGGATCAGAAGCATGTCTCCCACGTTGAGGCCAGTGAGGGTGATCAAACTCTGGAAGCCCATGCCGCCATCGTTGTCATAGGCGCTGCAAGTTGCCGCACAGCCAGTGCCGGTGTGGATGCTGAGCTTGGTGTCAAAGCTGGATGTGTCGGTGTCGAACTGGTAGTCACCAGTGGCCGGGACGGTCCACTGGTAGAAGATGTCCTGGTTGATGGTGTCGGAACCGCCGCCGCAAGCTCCACCACCGTCAAAGCCGGATGTGTATGCAGTGGTTGTGTCGAAGGGTGTGGTGCCGGTACCCACGAGAGTGGTTGCGGTGGAGCAAAGGTTGTTGATGGGCGGCGGCGGGGGCGTGGTGAAGGAGATATCTAGATCGTAGTTCGTGCAGTTCTGGGTGTTCGTCGGATCCGAGATAGCCTCGAAGATGATGGTCTCAGTAACGGCGGATGTGTTGGTGTAGGCCCAATCATCGAATTCAAAGGCCAACAGGTTGCAAGCACTGTCATAGACGTTGAAGTCCACGTCGAAGGTGGCTCCGGTCAACTGCACTTCGAGTCTATCGCCGGCGGGTACCGAGATGGAATAAAAGTCCAGGTCGGACGTGGATGCGAAGAGACCTGTATGGGAACCGGCGGTGATGGGTGAAGGCGTGGAGCAGGCGTCATTCTCTTCGAAGCCATCGTCGATGCTGCCCAAGCAGGGATCGATCCATGTGGCGATGTTCACGACGCCCATGCCGAAGGCCACGCCGAAGCCGCCGACCTGGATCAGAACCGGGTCGCCAGCCACGAGCCCGGAGATGTGGACTTCACTCTGAAGTCCACCGGTGTCATCGTTGTAATCGCCACAGGTGGCGGTGCACCCGATGCCGTGGTGCACACTCAGTTTGGTGTCGTATGAGGTGCCAAAGGTGTCGAAGACAAAGTCACCAGAGACCGGAGCGGTCCATTGCATGAAGACGTCCTGGTTGTTGGTGAAGGAACACACGCCTCCGCCGCCGGCAAAACCAGAAGAGGTCGCACCGGTGGTGTTGTAGGGGAATGAACCCAACCCCGAGATCGTGCTGGCGGTCGAGCAGTCATCGCCCTGGGCGAAGGCGCCACTGGCCAGGGCGGTTGCGAGCCCGGACAATAGGAGCATATTTTGAAGCATTGTTAGTCCTGTGAAGCAGGGACGCTAGGAGTGGTGAGAGCCGAGATGGACCTTTGGCAGACCTCATCAGCCACCCAGAGTACCAAGAAAGGAAATGACCACCTGTCCGTGCGTTGCGGCGCACACCTTCAGGACCCAGCCAACGGCTTCGAGGGCAATTCCTTGGTTTTGGCCCCGCCAAGGATTCTCAAAACAAGACCACTTCGCATCCCCCATGCCATTCGGATCGCTTGCCATGGGAACTGCCTGGGTTTGTGCAACCCGGCACCTCGGTAACACCCACTATTCGGCGTCCTCGATGATCGGAAGCACTGTCCGAGCACGGCCATGTAGAACACCAAGGCGCATGGGTCCGAGGTGCTCGTGCCAAATGAGATCATTGAGCAACTCGATTTCTACCATCTCACCAGCAATTGCTTCGCCAATGAAAAGTACCCGCTTTGCCACTTGATCGATCCATCTCGCCTAACTCGTCGCGGCAGGCAAGACTCTGGGTACTCATCATCCGGGAGCTCTGCTGGCATCGAACGAGGTAACTCTCCGTACAAGTCCGATGGAGTCTTCATCGCTAGGGCTTCATGCGGTCGCTCCTCATTGTGGTGGGATCTAGAGCGATCAAAGGTATCCTGCTGTGCCCTGATGGAGATCCTTGGCGGGCTCGCGGTTTCAGCTTTTAGGGTTTCATGAAACCGCTCATGCCGTCCGTCTTGATCGGGCCTGCCAAGCTCGACAAAGATAGGCCGATTGCCCAGGCGCAAAATCCACACGTCCATCCTCGTGAGGCCACGAGGGCCAAAAGGCGGCCATTGTCGCTGAGCATGAACCTCAACCTCACCACTACGGATTTTGTTGATTAATTGGAGCGACCCATAGAATACAGGTATTCTATTATGAGGGTTTGCATCCATGTCTATTCGAAGGTGAACACGATTGGATGCTCTGCGTGTTCTCCCCTCCGAGGCTTCTCCAACACCCAATCATGCTACCGTTTCAACTTCTTTTGCCGTAACCGTTCACGGGGATAGCAGGCCAGAAATGGTCCATCCGTGCCGATGGTACCGGTGTGACGAAATCGGTCAAGCCTGTGCTGGCTTGTCCGTCGTGCGCGTTGCTCCTGAAAGAGCTGCGCAAGCTTCGCGCAGTTGTCGCGAAGCAGGGAGCGGAGATCGAACTCCTGAAGGGGCGCAAGCCTAAGACATCCCACACTTCGAGCAAGCCTCCGTCGAG
>JAAETM010000323.1 GCA_024228395.1 bacterium
GGCGCGGACTTCGGCCTTTCCGTTCACCTGGGGCCGGACGGTCAATCCCGCGCTCACACGATCCAATGGTCGCGCCACCAGGTACAACGGGCCGTGCAACGCATTCGCCAAGCGATTCTCGAAGGCGATGGGGCGCGGGCAGGTGAGCTCGGGAATGAGTTGTCCACGGCCTTGTTTGAGGGTTTGGGCGATTGGACCGGGGAGCAAACCCTGCGCTTGATGTTGCATGGCCCCATGCAGGATCTGCCGATCGCCCTGCTGCAACCGCAGGGTTCATCGCCCCGTTTGATCTGCAACACGACCCTGTGGAACGCATGCAAGGAGTTGGGCGCTGCCCCGGACTGGACGACCCTATCGTGGCACTTCCTCGGAGCCCCGAACAGCACGCACTTTGACAAGCTACCCGCAGCTCGCAAGGAATTGCTTTGGCTTGCGCACCAGAAGCCGGGCACCACCTTGCGAACCGGTGCGGGGTTCAACCGGGCAGCCATGCGCATGGCCATGACGAGCGGGGGCGCGCTGCACCTGGCCACGCACTTGGTGATGTCGGAGACCTGTACCGATCCAGAGCTAAAAGCCCATGGACTTCTGCTGGGCCGCGAACAAGTTCTGTGCGCCAGCACGATCCGAGACTGGTCCCCAAGCTTGCCCCTGGCTTATCTGGGCGCATGTGCTTCCGGTTCCGGTGTGCGGGTGGATGGCGAAGGGCAACTGGGCCTGGCGCGCGCCCTGCAAGCGGGCGGAACGCGCAACTTGATCGTGACCCTGTGGCCGGTCAGCGACCGGGGTTCGGCTGCATTTGGCAAGGCCTTCCACGCGGCCATCGAGCAGGGACTCCCCCCCTCGCAAGCCACCGCGCAAACCCGTGAACGACTGCGCGAACAGGGTCTGCCCATGCGCGACTGGGCCGGGTTCGTGCACCTGGGTTTGGATTGAGCACGGCCGGCGTCCCGCCAAAGCCGTGAATGCGGGGGTCGATGGCCCGTATCCTGTCTCCGAAGCCCTGGATGCGCCCATCCCTGGCCTCCGTGCTGTTCCTACGTGCCCATACCTCCCCAAACCCCATGGAACCCTTCCTCATCATCCCCGTGGTCATCATCGTGGCCCTTGTTATTCGCGTGATTGCCGGTTCGTTCGATGCGGACCGTGTGCACATGTATGTGAAAAGTCGTGGATGGAAACTGATCGACCAAAGCTGGGACCCCTTCGGACCCGGCTGGTTTGGTGAACGGGACGCCCGCATCTACGCCATCATCTACGAGGACCAGGACGGCAACCGGCACAAGGCGCACGTGAAGACTTCCGTTTTCAGCGGGGTCTACCTCACCAACGATCACATTGTGGGA
>JAAETM010000324.1 GCA_024228395.1 bacterium
GGGTTGGGGTGGTCGTCCGAGCCTAAATCCCGGCTTCCAGACCTCCGAATAGTCGCCGAAAACGGCCTTGGCGGGCCTCTAGGCGCCCTGGACCCCCCGTGAACGGTTACGCACGGACCGGGGCTTACCTATCGAGGAAGGCAAAATTCGGAAAGTCCTGTCTGGGGGCGAGGGGAGCCCGAAGGGGCCCATTTGCGAAGCCTGGGGTGCGTATTCATGAGATAGCCGGGCTAAAGCGGTGATTTCGCCCCGTGAACACTTGCCCGAGGGCCTGCGGAGTACGATCCGTATCGGCTTAGAATTCCTTGCTTGAGAAACGAGCTTTCTTAGAGATTTCGTTAGCTAAAAAGTCTCAGAACCAGGGATAATACCGTACCCAGCCCTGAAGAAATGGCCTCGCTCCGAAGCCAGACAGGTTGGGTTATTGGCTACCGCTCGTTTTTTGCTTCCCCCTCATTATCTCTTCCAGATGAAAAACACCATCCCACTAGGCACTGCCCTCGGCATCCTGCTCGCCGGTGCCGCCACTGCCCAAGGCGGCACGGATGACTGTGTCGCACCCACCATCCTTCCCGGTGAAGGCAGCTACACTTTTGACACCACCAACACGCAGGAGTCTAGCGACTA
>JAAETM010000325.1 GCA_024228395.1 bacterium
CATCGGCACTAGAACCTGGAACCCAACCTGGCGCTTACGGGGTGAGAGCTGCGCATCAGCTTGCCCGCGGCGGGGTTCCGAGTCGAGCGGCCTCTTCCCAAACCTTTCCCTTCAGCGCCGCCCACTCCGCTTCCTGGCGGGTCCATTATGCACGCAAGGCCCTGCAATCAGAGGCATGCTCGCCCCCCAGCTCGCTGCTCCCCCTGGCTCCTCCCCAAAAACGGCCCTCTTGGAGTTCCTATCCACTAGAACCTTTCCCTGACGCCGTGAACGCCCTGCCCTGGCTCGACGAACAAGCCAACCTGCGCAAGGAAAAGAACTTCTTCGAGACGCGCGTGACCGAGTATCAAACCAGTGGCGCTTTGTCCTGGGAGTAACCCCCCAGCCGGTTTCCTGATTCCAAAAGGCGGTCCAGCGAAGGTTGGGACGCCTTCTTTTTGCGCTAGTCTCGGGGGGGGGGCGCGTGATGAGTGAAAGCTCCTGGCTTTTTTCGCGAAAGTGGGCTCTCATCAAATGGACGTTGAGCGGTCGGCTCCATAGATGTTTTTCATAAGCGGCAAATGCTGAAGGGATTGCTCCTATTGGTGTTGTTCGGTGTCGTTGGCGTACTTACGTTCACTATTTGGGGGCGGATGGGGTGAAGCAGGGGACGTTGGAGCTGGGAGCCGAGACGGGTGGTATGGAGAAGGGCGCCCCAGTTTCGACGCCGGTTGACCTGTTGCGAGGCGCCGAGGGGCAGAGCAAGGAGCGCGTGACTCCCATCGCATCTGAGCCGCTGGGCGAGAGCGCTGGGAGGGAACCCGTCGCCCAGGAAAGTGTGTCATTGTTCCTTCCACGGAGCCCCCCAAGGATGGCCTCGTGATTCGAGGGCGAGTGGTTTCTGCAGGCGGAAGCGCCTTGCTGTCCCCCCCTGAGTTCTCCTATAACATTGAGGTGTTTGATGAGGACGTTTCGGGTGGGACGACTCATTCGGGGGTCGGTCCAACCGCAAATGGGCGCAGTGTCGGGGTTGTGTGGTAGGATGCTTGCGTTGAGGGCACGAAGTTCCGGAGTGCTGCTCCTCTGAATGCAGTTAGAAAAAGCCTTCGCCCTTCTTTTCAGCCGTCCATGACCCCGAGATTCTTGAATAGCCTACTCTCGCGACGTTGGTGGTATCCCATCATCGCGGTGGGGCTGGTGTTGATCTTGGCTACGGCGTCTTCCCTGCGTTGGGTTTCTCCTATCAATCTTGCCGGGGAGAACAACCCGGCAGCTTGGTGGTCTGGGGCGGTGTATTTAGTTGCTGCCTTGCATGCCTATCAGGTTTCCAGGCGTTGTGAGGGTGGGGCGCGAGGTGGTTGGCAGCTGTTTTCCTTGGGCATGCTGGTCATGGTTTGCACGGAGATTGGCTCCCTGCACGAACGCCTTGGATACGCGGTGTTTGGAGCGATCGGGGCCCTGCTTGGATCTTCGTTCCTGCTTTTGTATCGAACTCCGGATTACCGAGCCAACGCGCTTTGGCTGGCTGGTGGTGTTGCCATGAACGTCTTGGCCGTTGCTCAGGAGCTGCTGGAGTGGAGCCGGGACTGGACCGGCTGGGCGATCGGTGTTCGTGCGGCGGGGGAGGAGGGCTCCGAGTTGGTCGGGTCCCTTCTGATATTGACGGCGGCCGTGCGAGCGAGCTCCACGCGCGGACAGATTCGTGATCTCTTCGAGCCCCTGCTTCCTTCGAAGGAACTGTCCAGGATCGTGGCGGTGTCCTTGGTCCCCGCGCTGTTGTTGATGTACTTTGCGACAACCCGCTCGGATATGGTGAATCGGGGCAATCCTTCGGCCTGTTATCCGGTGTTGATCTATCTGGTCTGCGCCTGTCTGGTGTTGTCCTCAGAGTTGCGCTCCAAGAGTGGTCCACGCGCGCATCGACTGCTGCTCGCGGCCCTGCTGCTGTTCTTTTCCATCGATTCCATGTGGCAACTCTATTGGAACGCGACGGTCTACTACCCCAACCCGGACGGGGATCATTCGGTCTCCCAGTGGGCCTCATACCTGCCGCGTCTGTCGCTTGTTCACGTGGGCTTGACGTTGGTTTGGGCCCTCGGTTGCCGGAACTTTTGGCGTGCTTCGCAGCTCGGTATTGTTGCCGCGGTCATCCTCTTTACGGTGGCTGCTGTCAAGACCGAGGGACGCGCCATGCAACTTCTTGCCGGTACTGTGACGGCGTTTGGGATTTACTTCGTTTTATATCGGTCGGGTGTCTGGGAAGACAGCGAACAGAACTCGTAGGCGGTGGGGTGTTGGAACGGGGCGATCTCAGTCCGTGGGCTTCAACGCAATCAGGCGGTGGGGCCACTCGGAGAAAAGCTGCTTGCCTTATCTTGCCCTGGCGCTTACGGGGTGAGAGCTGCGCATCAGCTTGCATGCGGCGGGGTTCCGAGTCGAGCGGCCTCTTCCCAAACCTTTCCCTTCAGCGCCGCCCACTCCGCTTCCTGGCGGGCCCATTATGCACACAAGGCCCTGCAATCAGAGGCATGCTCGCCCCTCAGCTCGCTGTTCCCCCTGGCTCCTCCCCCAAAACGGCCCTCTTGGAGTTCCTATCCACCTAACCCAGCGGCTCCCCCTCCCCCCCCCGAGCCATGGGGATGCGGGGC
>JAAETM010000326.1 GCA_024228395.1 bacterium
AATAGGGCGCCCCCCACAAGGGTGATGATCAAGAGCTTCTTGCGCAGGTCTTGATTGGTGAGGTCGAGGCGGCCAAGCCACATGCCATAGACATACAAAGCAAACCAGGGCACAACCGGATGCCATCCATCCAGGAAGGTGCTGCGCAGGAACCCCAAGGCGCTTTCATCGCGATAGCTCAGGGTCCGCAGATTCCAATGATCGAAGAAATGCCCGCTCAAGAGGAAAGCGGCGCTGCCCACTAACATGGCGATCAGGGTGATGGCCAAGACACGTGGGCTGACGAATAAAAGGCCCGCGCCGAGGGCCAACCAGATGCCGTAAAAGTGCAGGATGTCCGCGAACCAGACGGACAGGAAAACCGTGCCAACCAGGAACAGGAAGAGGCCTCGCTTGAGCAGGGTGAGGCGCGCGGCACGTCGACCCTGGGCCTCGCCCGAGAGGCGCATCCGCGCCGATCCCAGGCTGGCTCCCACCCCGGCCAGCACCACAAAGGTGGCGGCGGCGCGGCCTTGCACGGAGCCGGTCAGGGCGCTCAACCAGGCCGGGCCCGATCCGAGGGCGCCCATGGAGATCTCGAAGTTGACGATGACCATGCCGAACAGGGCGATGGCCCGGGCCAAATCCAAGCCAGGAATGCGGGTGGTGCGGGCTTTCGGGGCTTCCTGGAGGACGATCGGCCGGGCCATAGTGATAGTTTCTACCATTTGTTACAGTACGTGCAAGGGCCAGGGCATTTCCTTATCCTCGCCCCCAAATCCCATGTCCCTACGCGCTCGAAAGAACCTGGCCACGCGCCGGGCCCTGCAATCGGCTGCCCTGACCCTGTTTGAGGAGCGGGGTTATGACGGGGTGACGGTGGAACAGGTGGCTGAGGCCGCGGGCAGCTCCCCGAGCACGCTGTACCGGCATTTCGGCAGCAAGGAGCAGCTCGTTCTATGGGATGAGGCCGATTCAGCCATCGAAAAGAGGTTGGAGGAGAGCCTGGGCAAACAGCCCCCCCTGGCCGCGCTGCAGGCGGCCTTCCGGGACGCTTACTCCGGCCTCTCCCCCACCGAGTTGGACCTGCTCGCACGCCGCTCAGCGCTCATCGATGGGGTGCCCGAGGTGTTCGCGGCCATGGCCACAGGCCTCGAGCGGAACCGCCGGGAGCTGCAGCAGGCGCTGGTATGGGCCTACAAGCGCCCCGAATTGGAGATGGAGATGGTGGCGCGTTTTGCCCTGGCCGCGCTGGTTGCCGGTTTTGAAGTGTGGCAGGAGCAGGGGGCTGGCACGGATCTACCGGGGTGTATCGACAGGGCGTTCGCTGCGGGACGCGGGGCTTTGCAATGAGTGCGGGGCCGGGACAACTTCACCTCACCATTGCGAACGACTAGGCCTTCCGCAACATCCCCGCTTCGGCATTGGCCTTTGAAGTTCTCCTGGCCCCGCACTTCCTGCGCGCTAATCTGGTGCCATGCACACCAAAGACCCGCTGGTCCCCATCCTCGGCAAGACCGACATCTACCTGATCGATCAGGTCATGCGAGGTCAAATCGCGCCGCCCATGCGCATCATGGATGTGGGCGCGGGCAGGGGTCGCAATCTGCGCTATTTTTTGAAAGCGGGGTATCCCGTGATGGCGATGGAACCCGAAGCGGAGGCCTTTGAAGCCCTGTGTGAAATGGGGAAGCGTGAAGCGCGGCGGGCAACGGGTGGGGACTTTCGAATGGAGTCCTTGCAGGAGAACAGCTTCGACGATCATGTCGCCGACGTGGTGATCTGCAATGCGGTATTGCACTTTGCCAGGGGGCACGCGGAGTTTGATGAAATGCTGTCGG
>JAAETM010000327.1 GCA_024228395.1 bacterium
GCGTGGCCGATGCCCGTGAGGTGGTGCACCATGGTTATGGCGTGCGCGTGGCGTTCCGCGGTCACGACATGCACGGTTTGGTATTGGGACCCGATGGCCGGCTGTACTTCTCCATCGGCGACCGTGGTTACAACGTGGTCAATCAGGAGGGCGAACAGTTGGTAGATCCCGGCCGCGGTGCCGTGTTCCGCTGTGAATTGGATGGCAGTGACCTGGAGGTCTTTGCGCGTGGATTCCGGAATCCCCAAGAGCTAGCCTTTGATGATTGCGGCAATCTGTTCACCGGCGACAACAACTGCGATGCCGGTGATGCGGCCCGCATGGTGTACATTATGGAGGGTAGCGATTGCGGTTGGAGCATGAACTTCCAGTACCTTCCCGACCGTGGACCGTGGATGTCGGAGAGCTGGTGGAAGCCCGCTTTCGAGGGACAGCCGGCGTTCTTGAACGCGCCGCTCTTGAACATGGCGGCAGGGCCTTCGGGTTTTACCCACTACCCCGGTGTAGGCCTGCCGGAGTCCATGAACGACAGTTTCTTCCTTGCGGATTTTCGCGGGGGTGCGGCGGGTAGCGGCATCTATCGCTTTACAACCTCGGAAGCGGGGGCTGGCTTTTCCGTCGATGAACCCGAGCAGTTTTGGTGGGGTGTCTTGGCCACGGACGTGGATTTCGGACCCGACTGTTCCTTGTACTTGAGCGATTGGGTTCAAGGTTTCGTGGGTGTGGGCAAAGGCCGCATCTATAAGCTGAGCCATGACGAATTGGCCAAGTCGGAGCTGGTCGCAGAGACAAAGCGGGTCCTTGGGGAGGGAATGCAAGGACGTGGTTTGGATGAGCTACTGGCGTGGATGCAACATGCGGATTATCGGGTGCGCCTGCATGCGCAGCTGGCGTGTATCGAGCTGGGCGATGCTGCCGTATCCGGATTGATTGCATTGGCCGCCGGCGATGGCCCGGTGAAACCCCGCTTGCATGCGGTTTGGGCCCTCACGCGCCTGAACCAGGGCGAGGCCTTGCGCGAGTTACTCAAGAGCACGGAGGCCAAGGTCCGCGGGCAGGCCGCAAAGGGTCTGGCGGAGTGCAGCATCGACGCGGGGTCCGAATTGATTGCTTTGCTCAAGGACGAAAGCACCCGCGTTCGCTACTTCGCATGCCAAGCACTAGGCCTTCGGAAAGTCAGAGCTGCCACAGGGCCCTTGTTTGAAGCCCTTGTGGAGAACAACGATCAAGACCGGTTCCTGCGCCATGCCGCAAGCCTGGCCTTGGCTCGCATTGGGGATCGTGCCGCGTTGGTTTCAGTGACCGGTGCGCATCGCAGTGAGCGCATGGGTGCGGTCCTAGCCCTACGCCACCTCCGCGATGGATCCCTGATCAACTTCCTTACGGACCCCGACACTCACATCGGTACCGAGGCGGCGATTGCGATTTATGACTTGGACATCGCACCTGCATTTCCTGCACTCGTGAGCCACATGCTGTCGGCGGAAGATGTTCTTTCTCGGCCCATGGCGCGGCGCGCTTTGCACGCCTGCAACCGTATGGGGATTTTCGAGGGTGTGCTCAAGCTTGCGCTCGACGTGGATTATGACAAGGCATTGCGAGAGGAGGCTGCGAACCTCATCGGCGAGTGGATGAACCCTGCTGAGTTTGATGTGGTGCTCAATGAATCGCGCACTTTTGCAAAGCGAACCGATGGGTCGGTGGTTGTTGAATTGACCCGCTCCCTTGAGCCTATGTTGGCTTCCGATCTGGACGCGGTCGTGCTTGCCACTCTTCAACTTGTGGAGCAGGCTCACTACAAACATGGGGTGCAATTCGTTCTCGGCAAATTCATAGATCCTAAAGCCAGCGTGGCTGTGCGGGTCGCTTGTTTGAAATTCTTGGCCCGCTCTGGATCCGACAAGTTGGAGGTTGCCTTGAACTCGGTTAGCCAAACGAGCATTCCCGAGCTCAAAGACGAAGCCTTACGCATACTCTCGACCCGTTCACCCGGGGACTCCCTTCCGGTTCTGGTCAAACTGCTATCCGAGTCCAACATCACTCAACAGGCCACAATCTTCAAGATCCTGGCAGGCATGGGGACTCCGGAAGCGGATGAAGTGCTCGCGAACAGCATGGCCCGCTTTCGGGCTGGCGGGATCGATCCGAAGATCCAGGTTGAATTGCTCGAGGCCGTAGAAACGCGTGCAGCCCACGGGTCTCAAAGTTTGGGGCGACTCGTCGCTGAAAGGGTAGAAACAAAAATGGACCTGAGTGTTTTGGATCGCTTCGCCCATTGCGTGGAGGGTGGTGATGCGAAAGCGGGCCGCAAGGTATTCCTCGAAAGCGCCACGGCATCTTGCCTGAAGTGCCACGCGGTCGATGGTGAATTGGGGGACTCGGTTCCAGCTGAAGTCGGGCCCAATCTGAGTGGCGTGGGGTTGAGCTTGAACCGTTCCGAGCTTCTGGAGTCTCTCGTTGACCCTGCTGCAAGGATCGCCTCCGGTTTCGAACTGTATGACGACACGGGCAAGCTCCTGCTGATATCTGGCATGCCCCCCGCTCTGGGCAAGCAGCTCTCTGCCCGCGAAATTCGCGACTTGGTCGAATATTTAGTGAGTTTGCGAAAGCCCGCAAGGGTTTGGGTTTTCGTGCATAGTGCTGGCTACGAGCACGCCGTGGCCAAGAGCGAGGAAGGCTGCATGTCCCTAGTCGAGCAGAGCTGGGAAGCTTGGGCCAAGGACGACGAGCGCTTCACGGTGGAAATCAATCGGGATGTGAATGCTTTCACCACCGAGCACCTGTCAGGCCTCGACGCCGTGTTCTTTTACACCACCGGCGAAGTCCCCATGGGCGAAGATGGGAAAGCGGCCCTCAAGGCCTTTATCGAAGGCGGAGGTGGTTTTGTGGGTTCCCATTGCGCCACGGACACATTCTATGCGTGGCCCTGGTATGGCCGCATGCTGGGCGGTTACTTCGACGGACATCCGTGGAACTCCGAATCCACCGTGGGCATCAAGGTGGATGACACCGACCACTGCAGCACGAGTCATTTGGGCGTAGGTTTCACCATCACCGATGAAATCTACCAGTTTAAGGAACCGTATTCGAGGTCTTCCCAACACGTGCTGATGTCCTTGGATGTGGACAAGAGCCCCATGGATGTGCGGGGCATCAAGCGCACCGATAGCGATTTCGGAATCTCTTGGACCCGCAAGCAGAGCAAGGGTCGCGTGTTCTACTCAGCCCTGGGCCATCGCGCCGAGGTCTGGAAGGACGAACGCTTCCGCAAACACATGGTCGAAGGCATGCTCTGGGCGGTTGGTTTTTAGTCGAGCGACGGTGCCGCAGACAATCTCCTCCAGAACGAACGGGGGGTCTGCGGCCCCCATTTTGACGCAATGACCAGCGGCCGACTAGTCTTCGAGGATTTGCAGTTCGACCAATCGGAAATCCACCGGGTGGCTTTCCGATTGCAGGGAAATGGTGCCGCCCGATAGCGCAAGCCCTTGACCGGCTGCGATGAGGAGTTTCGCGTCCCCATTGGACGGGTCCAACTGGGGCCTGGAGTATTCGAGAACGAGCTCGCCGTCGACAAAGTGTTTGATGCTCTCGCCACCGCGGACTTCGACTTCAAGTTCCACCCACTGGTCACCGTGCACGGTCTTTGAGGTGGAGTTTGTGCAGTGCGGTTCGAACAGTTCGCCATCCATAACCACATGGGTCCCGGGCGTACAGAGGTTGCCGGTGGAGCGCTCGCCTTCACCGCTGCCCCCTAGGGTCTGCACCTCGACAGATACCGGGAAGTCTTGGTGCAATCCCATGGACTCCGCGCTTTGCCCGTGAATCATGACGCCGTTGTTGCGGTAGGCCCAACCTGGACCCCCGGGGCACTGGTCGCCCACGAAGCGGTACTGCACGCGTAGCTTGTAGTTCGAAAAGGGTGCGTCGAAGAACAGATGCCCGAAGCGGCCTTCGAACTTTCCGTAGTTGTCGTAGCGCACCTTGAGCAGCCCGTCTTCAACGTGGAAGGTGTTGTCGAAGTTCTCTCCAAGTTTGTGACCGACGATCTTCGGACGCCAACCATCCAGGTCTTCCCCGTTGAACAAGGAAATCCAGGAGGTGGCATCATTGGCTGTGCTCGCGCATGCCCCCAGGGTGAGGATGGCGAGCAGGCTTAGTAGGGTGCGCATATCTTACTTTGTCTGGGGTTGCGGGCCGGCGAGTTTCCAATCTGCGGGCGTGACGTCTTGCAGTTCGTAGCTGCGTTGGCCCTGGGCTAGCCTGCCCGTAACCAGCAGATAATTCTGGCGGAAGGCGTCCATGGAACCAAGCAGGTCCAGTTTCGCCATGGCATCCAAGTCCTGGGCCTTGATTCGGATCCGCAGGGCGCGCTTCTTGTCACCACCGCGCAACAATACGGTCTTGCTTCCATCAATCTCGTCAAAAATCTTCGAGATACTCCCCAGGACCGTGATCTTTTTGATCCCCGCCTTGAGCGAGGCTTCGAGCGCGTCGGGATTGTCGCCTTCCACAAAGGTGGCGGGATTTTCCCTGGCTTTCGCACGGAAGTTTTCGATGGCTTGTGCACGAGCGTCCCACCAGGGCAATAGCCGGGCGTAGGGACGCTGCTTGCCATTTTCGTTGGTCCGACGATCCCAAATACCCAGGTACTCCTTCTTGGCAGCTGCTTGGGCTTCGACGAAGGCCTCATGGCTGATGCGACTGTTGCCATACTTGTTGAAGTACGGACTCATGCCACGCCGCACGAGCAAAAGGTTGAAGTCGATGCCGTCTGAAGTGACAACTTGGCAGAGCAAACGGCCGTAGATGTCGCGCGCTTCGATTCCACCGGGGAAACGCAGGCCAACCTTGACCGGACCGCTATCCAGCGTGCGCGGAGAGAAAAAGCCTTGCGCCCATCCCGTGCATTGGTCGCCGTAGCGCGTACAAGGTTTTGTCTCCGAAAGGTCGCCGCCTTTCATAAACTTCTCTTCTGTATCCACCGACAGAAGCCGCAGCTTTTCGCGCTTGTCATCACGCTGAATCCAAATCGTGTCCCCGTCCACCACCCGTGTGATTTCGAATAGTTCCTTGGGCTTCCTCGTTTGGCATTGGACGAGGATTTCGTGGTCCGTAGCACGTTCAGGAGCCTTGGACTGTTGAGCGGGCAGCGGAAGGCACAGGGCGCCGATGGCGAGGATGGATAGCAGCATGGTGTGTGGGAGGTCCGACTTTGGGGGCAGATCTTAGCAGGCTAGGGGCGTCGCTGCTTGGGTGGCCACAAGGGGGGATCCGGGCCGCTGACAGCCAAGGAAGAGGCCCATGGGGTTGGAATTCGGCCCAAATTGGCCCACCTGGGTGGTGATTCTAGCTGAGCAAGATTCCCCTAGTCAGGTCGCCAAAGGCGGTGGCCCAGCCCATGGTGAAGCGAGCGTTGATCTCGCCCAGTGTATTCCAGGCGTCCACACCGTCCCCGTATTCGTACTCGAAGGCATCCACGCTGAAGGGCCCCCAGTAACCGGCGTCGATCAGGGCGGAGGCCGCCGCGTCCGCACCCGCTTGAAGCTGGTCGATGTCCATGTCATCGAGCTCGCCTTCGGGGCAAGGCCGCGTGCGAATCCATGCTCCACTTTCGTCGATGTCCTGCACGCAAGGTGGCGCCCAGCGGGTCTCCCCATGTCGGTCAATAAATCCGCAGGTGGAGATTTCTCGGATGATGTGCACCTGCGGCTCCATGACGAGCGGTGCGACCTCGATGCTCGCGTTCAACCAACGCAGTTCTTTGTCGGATTGGGGCTCCCCTTGGAATAGAAGTCGGCCGCGACCTGCAACGCCATAGGGTCGGCGCAGGAACCAACATTTTTCGGGGTGGTTGGCCAAGGTGTTGAGCACGCCTTGAACCGAGTGTTCCAAGTGCTTGGCCAGCCGAGGAGCGCCCGGATCGATGGCTTGGGCAAAGGCCTTGCGGTTGACATTCTGTAGGATGGCAAACTCGGGGGGCTGGGGCACCCGGGCATTGGCATTGTGCAGGTGGGTGAGGGCCCAAGGCGTGGGGCTCCAAGCGAGGCCCCTTATGCCCTTGGCTTTGCCAGCGTTTTCATTGCGCGCATCGATGATCAGGTCATCGGGATGAATCAGCGATCCGGTCAGATCCCGCGCGTATTGCCGAGCCAGTTTGTGAATGCGCTGTTTGGGCGTGTATCCGCGTCCGCGTGCGTACTCCTCTTCGACGTCCAGATTGAGGACCCAAGCGATAGGTGAGTTGGTCATGGTTGGGCCCGTTTTGCGGGCAAGTGTGCGGGGCTTTCGCTCTCTAAGCGCTGCAGGAATTCGGCGGGCAAGCCGGCCCGGGTGCGTGCGCTTCTGTTGAGGGGGAGTCCACGGAACAGGGCCGGTGAGAGGGGGGAAGGAAGCAGGTCCGCCCAGCGATCATAGTCCAAAGCTTCGCCGGAAAAGCGCTCGTACCAGGTGTGGGCGATGGTCACGTGGGCGATCTCCTCCTCCTCTATCTGGTCCATCACCCTGGCGCCGGCTTCATCCCCCGCAGCACGGAACCATTCCGCAAAACGTGCCGCGTGTTCCAGGTTTGCACCTTCCAGGCCCAAACCAATCAGGGAGACGAAGTGCAGTGCATCGGGGACAGAAGGCAATCGCTGCCAAAACCAATCGCGAACCGGCCAATCCCCATAGCTGTGACCCAGGGTCTTGAGGTGCCCAAGATACAAGTGCAAGTGGCGCACCTCCTCATGGACCAGGTGCATCAGGGTCTTGCGGAAACTTTGCGGCGTGTCGGGAAAAGCGAGCAGGGCCCAGGCGAATAGTTCGGCGGCCTGCAGCTCGTGGTGAGCCATCGTGTGGAACAGGCGCGCGCGTTGCACCTTGTGGACCAAAGCACCCTTCTTGGGGCCTTTGGGGCTGCGATCGATGACTTGAAGTTCCATGGGCCGGCCCGGTGCAAGCAGGCGCCTGGGAGCGGGGTCGTTTTCCCAGCTCTCCTCCGATGACGGGTCGGGTGGAGTTCCAGGATCCAACTTCCCGGCAAGTGACTCGCACAGGATCAGGTCCCAGCACCAGCGTTCGACAGTTCCGGCTGCCGGTGCTTGGGGGGAAGTTTCGGGGGGGGGTTGCACGCAAAGGGCCTGATAGGGCGATTCGGGGGGAACTGCGCCGCAAGCCTATCACACCAAGCCACTGGGGGGGGTTGAGTCCAGCCCGAAGCGCATCTAACCTATTCGCTTCATCAATCAAATCCCCCTTTTCCTCCCGAGGATCCCAATCATGCCCAGCGCACAAGCCCGCCACATCCTGGTTTCCAGCGAAAACCAGTGCAACGAACTCAAGTCCAAGATCGAAGGAGGCGCTGATTTCGCCGACCTAGCCCGCGAACACTCCAGCTGCCCCTCTGGCAAGTCCGGCGGCGCCCTTGGCGAATTTGGCCCCGGCCAAATGGTCCCCGAGTTTGACAAGGTCGTCTTCAGCGCCCCGGTCAACACGGTCCAAGGCCCCGTCAAGACCCAGTTTGGCTTCCACCTACTCGAGGTCACCCAGCGAAACGAGTAGGCGGACGCGCCCATTCCGGCGCCTCCAAATCAAAACAAGGTCTGCAACCGTGAAGGTTGCAGGCCTTGTTCTAATTGAACCCTCTCTAGAAGGTCACGCTGAGCCCGTTTGAGAAGTTGGAGCGCCCAACACCCGAAACCGAGTCCCGGTACCAGAATTGGAAGTGGTAGGTGTCGCCCGCCATGATGGTCGTCAGGGGAAAGCCTGAAATCTCAACATCAGAGGGCACATCAAAGCCAAAGCCTGACGGGCCGCCCGTTCCAACCGTGTTTTGCAGGTTACCGAGTGAGTCGAATTGGCCCACAGAATTGCGATCGGTTCCAGCCACGTTGTAGCGGCTGAACCTCCCTCCGAGTCCCACCAAACAGAACTGCCCATCGCTAATGGGGATGCCCGGAGCATCGTTTGCATTCCCAATCAGGAAGTATCCAAGCATGCCCATACCGCTAGGCTGGGGCGGCGGGCCGCCGGAAACGTCCAAGTGCAGGTCACTACCCACACCAGAGCCAAAGTTTGCACTCAGCACCGCCGGACTCCCGGTGGAGTTGTTGGCCGGATCGCAGAAGGTTAGGAAGGCCGGGGACGCCGTATAGTCCACAATCAAGGTCGGACGCATCGGGATGAGGCTGAACTCACGTGCGGCAAATCCGCGAGCCGTTCTATCGGTTTCTACGCGAGACTTGATCAGCCAACCGTTGTTAGCCATGGGGTTGTCCAGAAAGTCCTGTACGTCGCCGATCAATCCGTTGGATGAAAACGAATGGCGGCTCAGCGAGTTCATGTCGGCGCTGGCACTGATTGCGAGAGTGAAGTCGCCTCCGGGGGCTGCCCAAAAAGTCCCAGGGTAAAAGGTGTGGATCCAAGTGGCATCGCCGGCTTGAGCCGGAGCGCCCTGCCCAAAGCCGTCGGATGGACCCTCGCCCCAGGGGGTCGAGGCGCGGTGCAGGTCGTAGGTGTCCGAAGTGTAGTTGGGCGGCAACTGAACCACGTTGACTTCCAGCGTGACCCCGGTGATGGTGGCGCCGGCGGGGACCGCACTCGCCACGTCGAACTTGATGAAGAATCGACGCAGGGAACCACCGTTGTTGCGACCCGTGAAGCCAAACTCACCAATTCCATTGGCCACGCTCCCCGTGGCGTCCTCATAGATAGAGCTGTCTTGCTCGGCGAGAATACTAACGGACTGGGCGGAGGCCAAAGGCGTGGCCAGGCAGACTGCAAGGACTGCAATGACGGATTTAGTAGAACGAAGCATGGGGAGCAAGCGAGGAGATGAGAGTTGGATGTGCGCACGAGGCAGGCGTTCGACCCCGCGTGGCTACAGTGTTGCAAAAAATCACGTGCCGTGCAGTGAAGATCAAGATGGGGCACACGCCCCCGGTTCAGGGCCCTAGCGCAGACCCTGGCACGAACGCTACACCCGCTCGGGAAGGCGAATCAGGCGCGCGCCCATGGCGTCCTCGACTTCGGTGGCGAAAGATTCGTGGCAGGTGAATAGCACCACCTGGCGTTTCTTGGCGACGGTTTCCAGGACGGTATAGAGCGATTTGCGCCGGTCGTGATCCCAGTGCACCAGGGCCTCATCCAAAATGAGCGGAAGCTTCTCGCGACCATCGTCCAGGTAGTCCAGCGTGCCGAGCCTAAGCGCCAGGTAGATCTGTTCCTGGGTACCGCGTGAAAGGGGCTTGGCCACGTCCCGCAGGCCATCCTGGACGGAGAAGACTTGCAAGCAGCCTTCGTCCGGGTGCCCATGGTCATCGGGAGGGTAGGAGAGCGAGGTGTAGCGACCCTGGGAGATAGCACACAGGTATTCCCCGGCCTTGTGCAGCACGTCGGGTTCATTTTCCTGCCGATAGTTGGCCTCCGCCTGCTTGAGGATTTGGGCGAGTAAGGCCAGTTCGTCCCGTTGCTCGTGCGTGACTTGAAGCTCAGCTTCAAGAGCCATGATGGTCTCCTCCGCGCGCGCTAGGTGCGCGGTGCGGTCCGTGGCTAGTCGTTGTTTGAGTTCGCCGATGCGCACGGATTGTCCCTTGGTGGTTTCTTCGAGCGCTTCGATGGCCAAACGCAGTTCGCCGGGGTTGGAACTGGTCGGCAGCTTCCCATGTTCGGAGCGGCGGGCGAAGTAGGGATTGGTTTGCAGACGCAACAGATCGTCTCTGGCGGAAACGCGCTTGCGGCCGAGCTCGTCCCAGACCTCGAAAGCCCGGTTCAAATCGGCCATGTCAGGAAAGGCCGTTGTCAGCAGTTCACGTGTTATCAGCAGTTTGTTGTCACAGCTTTTCCATTGGGGTTCGAGGCTTTGCAATTGCACGCGGGCCGTCTCTCGCTGGTGGCCGTCCAGGGTGACCTCCCGCTCTGCTTGCTGGGCGAGTTTGATGGCCTGTCGAAGTTCGTTGGGCAAGGCCTCCAGATCATTGGTTTGAACACCTAGATTTCCGGCCAAGCGTTTCCAAGCATTCTCGAGAGCTTCGAGTTCGCCGAGCGCCTCTTTTCTGACCTGCATGTGCCCACGGGCGGTGGCTAGGTGTTGTTGGCCATCCTCCAATTGCTCAGCAATGCGAGATAGCGCCTGCGGGCTGCGAATGGGCTCGTTTTGAAGGCCCAAGCCGCCCAACAGGCTGGCGGAACTCTTGGGCAACCCAGGTCGCTCTGCATCGTTGGTGGCGTGGGTTGGGCGTAGGAAGCAGATGATTGCGAATCCAAAGCCGACCACGGTGGTGCTGAGGCCTACCCAGGCTGGCCCAAATTGCATCCCTTGCAAGGCCACACCGCTGATGCCGATCAGCACCCCAAGAATCCAAAGTGGTGAAGCTGCGCGTTCCATGGAATCCAGCTCGAACTGCTCGAGTTCGGCGTCCCATTGGTCCGCGTCGGCTCGCAGGGTATTCAGGGGGAAGGCCGCCAGGGTCTTGCGCGCGTGTTCGTCGGCACCCAGACGGCGCAGGTTCTCATCTAACCCGCGCGTGCTTTCGGTGAGTCCCTGCTGCGCCAAATGGGCCGTGCGCAGAAGGTCCTTGCGATCCGCAACCTGGCTCAAGACGGTCTCGATGGCTGCCTCTTTGTCGATACAAAGTTTTTGTGCAGTTGAGAGCGCGCATGGCTCCATGTTCAACCGCTCTTGGGGTTCCGTGAGCTGTTGAGCGAGTTTGTTGCGCTTCTTTTCCAGTTCGCCAGGGTGGGAAAGGGCTTCCTGCTTCCATTCGGCGGGGCAGTTGACAAGACGTTCGTCGACCAGGTCCACAGACTCCTGCTTTACCAGATAAGCGTGCCATTCGCGGTGGAATGAGAGTTCTTCAAGTTCTGTACGCAACGCGCCCAGACGTTCTTGGTCAGTATCCCGTTGGGGTCCGAGCCCGTCCAGTTCACGTTTGGCCTCGCGCAGTTCCCGGTCGGCTTGTTTGGCGGCGCGTTGTTCCTTTCTGGCTTGCTTAAGTTTCTTGCGCAGGTCCTTGGAGCGCGGCGTACCCCTTTGGTCTTCCCGCCAAAGGTCCTGCATGTCACCATCAACTTTATCGCGCACCTGGGTGATCGGGCGCGCCCCACGCAGGCCTGTTTCACCCAACAGCAGCTCACGGATGTGTCCTCGCACATCATCTCGCTGCATGTCTGTATCATTGGCGGTCAGTGAGTACACCGCTTGAAATAGAGTGCGTGGAACGGACTGCATGGAGGACAGGGCCTCATTATTGTTTGATTTGTGGACCTCCTGCCCTTCTACATCGGTGACCACCAACTTGCCCTGGGTCATGAGCACACGACGCACGTCCAGGATCGCGGAGTTGTCCAATTGCACCTTGGCGCGCAGTTCCAGGTCTTCGCCCGGGCGGAACTGGGCCAAGGGGTGTTTGTCACGACTGCTGGCTTCGAATCCGTAAAGAATGGATTCCAGAGCGGCGTGGAATGAGGACTTGCCGGCTTCGTTGTGACCTACCACCACGAAGACATCGCTGTGCATTTCGAAGTGCTGGTCCTTTAGGGGACCGAAATTGTCAGCGTGCAGTTCGAGGAACCTCATTGCCAAGCCTCCGGGGTGAAGCAGCGGCTCAATAGCTCTTCCTCCAGTCCTGCAAGTCGTTCTTTTAGGTACGCGAGTTTGTTCTCCGCCGTGCCTTCTTGGGTTAGATAGCCGGGAAGGGCTCCGGGTGCCAGGGATAGCAGAAGTTCGTCATCCTGGCGCGCATTTCGAATCAGGTGGAGGGCCTCGCGCTGCACGCTCGGGGACCGTTCCAAGTCGTTCAAGTCCCTGCTGGAGTACAATTCCTGGGGCCTGATCTGCACCTCGAGGAAACCCGTGTTGCCCTGAAGTTCCTCCTCCAGGTCCTGTCGCGTGTGTTGGTTGAGCAGCAGGCCACTGAGCGGGCAGGCGCCCGTTGGAATGAAGCGCACGCAAAGGTCCTGCGCTGCCAAGGGCGATCCGCTTTCCAATTTCTGGGCGGCGAGTTCGAATACGGTCAGCAAACTGTCCCGATTCCCCGTGTACTGCAGTTGATCCAATGCCATGTGGTGCCATTCCACAGGCGCCAACGCGATGAATTTCACTTCGGGTTCCTCGCCGCTGCGAATAGAAACCAGCAACCCTCCCTTGGGTCCCGTCTCCTTTGGATTTCGCCCTTGCAGATTGCCGGAGTACCACACCGGAAGGTCTTCGAAGACCTGCTGGCGTTTGTGAACATGACCCAGCGCCCAGTAGTCCAAACCTGCCGTTTCGTAGTCTTGACGCACCGAAGGCGCGTAGTTGGCGTGTTCCTGGGAGATGCTCGCGGATTCGACTTGGGTGTGCAGCAGGCCGATGACCGGTACGGATCCCTTAGGCCGCTTAAACTTGGAAGCCAGGTTGTTTTCAACCCTTGTTTGGCTGTGGCCCGCGCCCACGATGATTGCCAGAGTTTGGCCTTCCGCATCGAGAAGGGTCACTGCCTTTGGGATGCCGCGCCGGAAAACGTGCAGTCCTCCACCGGGTCCCACCGTCGCTTCGGCGTCCGCGAAACCAAGCTGGGCGGCCTGTTCGTTCTTGGATCCGGGGTCGTGGTTGCCCGTGGCATAAAGCACGTGGATTCCAGCGTCGACAAGTCGTTTCATTTGGCCCATGAAGAACTCCGCACCTTCCTGGGAGAGCCGCTGGTCATCGAAAGCGTCGCCCGCGATCAGTACCGCTTGAACATCTTCGTCGAGGGCCAAGTCTATGGCGGCTTGCAGCGCCTCCCGGGTGGCGGTCAGCAAGCGCTTGCGGGTATCAGGCGCGCCGCCAAAGGCCGTTTCGACGTGCAGGTCGGCCAGGTGCAAGAAGCGGAAGGACATGGCCCGAGTATAGTCGCTCGAGCTTGTTTGAAAGGCCCATTTCCCGGCCCAAAACGAGGGACAGGCAAGCTATCCTGCGCCCATGGGCAAGCGCACATCAGAAACCCCCGCCACGCGGTTCTTGAAGGGTGCGGGCGTGGCCTTCACAGAACGCCACTACGACTACCTAGCCCATGGCGGCACCGCGGAAGCGGCCCGCCAGTTGGGGCATGACGAGCACGCCATCATCAAGACCTTGGTCATGAAAGACGGTGGGTCAAAAACCCCTGATTGTGCTCATGCATGGGGATCGTTCGGTTTCCACCAAAAACTTGGCACGTGCCATCGGCACCAAAACGGTCACGCCTTGTGATCCCGCCGAGGCGCAAAAATACATCCGTTATCAGGTGGGTGGAACCTCCCCATTTGGCCTGCTAAAGGCCATTTCTATCTATGTGGAATCCAGCGTGCTGGAGCTAGATCGTATCCTGATCAATGGCGGCCGGCGCGGCTATCTGTTGGAGATCACTTCCAAGGTGCTGGTTCGTGAGCTCGCGGCCCGGCCCGTAAGCTGTGCCAACCTATGAGGCGAGGATCTGCTTCAGCTCGGTAAGCAGGGCCGGCAGAACTTCGTCGTACGGGTAGTTTCCAAGGGTTTGTGGGCCCTTTTTCAGGTTCACTGATGTGGGTCCACACCAAAGGCCCAGGTCCGCGTCGTCGGTTTCACCCGGGCCGTTGACGCGGCAACCCATGACAGCGATGGTTACGTTTTGTTCCGCCGCGTAAGTGGTGGCCTCTTTCACCTGCTCTGCAAGCTCGATGAATTTCTCGTTCTCGACCCGGCTGCATGATGGGCAGGCGATGATGTTCAGGCCGTCGAAGAACCCCTTGGGAACGGAGCGGAAGCGTCCCGCAGCGATGTCGGACAGTAATTCGCGGCCGACCTCGATCTCCTGGCCCTTGTTTTCAAAGGGCACGGTCAAGGAGACTCGGATGGTGTCCCCAATGCCCTGGGAGATCAGTTGCTCAAACGCGATGCGGGTTTTGATGATGCCGTCGGGCGGCATGCCGGCTTCGGTCACGCCCAGGTGCAGGGGCACGTCTGGACGGGCGGCGGCGAAGCGCTGGTTGGCTTCAATCACTAGGCGCGGGTCGGAGTCCTTGATAGAGACCAGATAGTCTGTGAAACCCACCTCGTCCATGTAAGCGCAATGGTCCTTTGCCTGTTCGACCAGAGCTGTCACGTCGTCTTTCCCATAGCGTTCGCCATATTCGGGGGCCATGGAGCCCGCATTGCAACCGATGCGGATCGCCATGTCGTGTTTTCTGGCGATGTCAGCCAGCCAGTGCGCTTTTTCCTGGGCGCTTTTGCCTTTTTCGTGGTGGTGCAGGTGCCCGGGGTTGTAGCGCACCTTCTGGACAAAGGGCCCCACGGCATCGGCTAGGCGGTAATTCTCCTGTAGGTCCACGGAAATGGGGATGTCCGTGGCCCGGCTAAGTTCCTCCAGGGCGATCACGTCGGCTTTGCTGTCCACGGCGATTCGGATCAGGTCGGCGCCAGCTTGCTCCAGAATCTCGATCTGCCGGAGGGTGGCCTCCACGTCCTGGGTGCGGGTGGCAGCCATGCTCTGAACGGTGATCCCTCCCCCGCCGATGGTCAGGGTTCCAACCCGAATCGGGCGCGTCTTGCGGTTTGTTGAAGGAGATGTCATCGCGTACTTGGCTCAAGTCTGGGGAGGAAAATGGAGCGACCGTCAGTTTCTCACCATTTTTGGCCCCCATCTACCCCCCGCCCTGCGGAAACAAGAGCAAGGCCCCGGGCTACCCCGGCTCCGTCCAACGGGATTCCCCTCTCCCAGGCCGGTGCCGTGCTCGGGGCCCCCTTTTTTGCGCCCAAGCCGCCCCGGTCTCGAAGCCTCAACTCGGGGCTATGGGGGAGGAGACCCTGCAAGTACACTGGCACCCCTCCCAGGTTGGGAGAGAGCACCCCTCCAGGGCAGAGAATTTCCATGAAAGGCAAGGTTTTGATCGTTGGCGGCGGCGCCATGGGTACCTGTATCGCAATGCAGGTCGCGAGTCGTTGTGACCCTCTCAGGGACCCGGTGATTCTCATTGAGAAGGGTCGTCTGGGCTCCGGTTCATCCGGCAGGGCAGGTGCCATCGTGCACCAGTCATACTCGGATCGTGAGGTGGCTGGCATGGCGCGAGACGCCGTGCGGCTGTATCACGACATCCAAAGCACGACGGGGCGATCCTTGGGTCTGCGCCGAACCGGTGTTTTGACCGTCGTGGATGCTTCCGATGGGGAGGCCTTGGCCCAGATGGACAAGGACCTGGAGATGCAACTTTCGATTGGCATCAAGGTCCGCCGCGTGGATTCCGCTGAGATACGCCAGCTTTGCCCCGGAATCGAAATTGCGGATGACACGGTTGGTCGTTTCGAGGCGGAAGGTGGGTACGTGAACCCCGCCAAAGCTATCAAAACCTTTGGGGTCCTAGCCCGAGGAAGGGGGGCGACCACCCGGCTTGGCGTGCAGGATTTGGACATCAAAGTTGAGAATGGCAAGGTCCGCGGTGTGCATACCAGCGAGGGGTTCTTTGAAACCCCGAATGTGGTGCTGGCAACCGGGTCTTGGACGGCAACCATCCTCAAGAAGATGGGGGTGGATTTACCACTTTCGGTGGTGCGCAGCGAGGAATGCGTGCTGGACATGCCCAAGGGCCAAGCGGGTGATGACCATCTTTCCGAGTTCGATGGTCCGGTCGCGGATATCGAAACGCGATTCAAGCAGGATCCCTTGGAACTCATGCCGGTTCCCCATCCGGTGCTCTTGGATTTGAGCTCTGGATTCCATGCGCACTGCGAGCCCCACACCAATCAAACGCGCGTCGGCCGCTCTGGTCACAGCGCCTTCAGAATGGTCAACGACCTGGCCAACCTGGACAAACAAGCTTCGCCGGAGTTCCTCGATTGGGCTTTTGAGATCCTTGGCAAGCGCATGCCCATATACAAGGACATGGGAGTCTCTGGCTCGTTGGCGCATTACACGGCGGTCAGCAGCGATCATCGGCCCATCGTGGGCCCGGTCACCGGAATCGAAGGGCTTTTCATGGTCGTCGGTTTCTCGGGCAGCGACTTCCACCTGGCTCCCTCTATCGGTGAGGGCATGGCTCAAATGATCTTGGGCGAGCCGGTCAGCGCGTTTACCCCTGAGTTCTTCTCGGCAACGCGTTTCGAGAGTTAGGGAGCGTACGCTCTACAGGTCCTTCTCCAGGTGCGAGATGCGCACGCCGTACGTGTTGTCGATGGTGACGACCTCGCCGCGTGCGACGACGCGGCCATTGACTAGGATGTCAGCGGGCTCGTGGGCCTCTCGATCCAAAGGGATGAGTGAGCCTGGACCGAGGGCCACCAAGTCGCCGAGGGACATGCTGGTTGTTCCGATGAGCACCGTGATGCTGACCGGCACGTCGAGCAGGTTTTCGAGGCCAATCGGGTCACCAGAAACGGTTCCGTCCAGTTGACCCAATTGCTCGGTTACGGATTCGACGGCTTGGTCGACAGCTTGTTCTATGTCTTTTGCTTGGTCTGCCATGGCTGGTTCTGTAGGGAGGCGTAGTTGGGGATGACTACTGGTTGTCCATTTGGAGTTGCGTGATCTTGAGTGCGAGGGAACCGCCAACTTGGCCCCAATCGCAAATAGCTACGGGTCGGTCCTCGACAAGGAAATTCACCTTGCCGCCGACTTCGATTCCGAGGGGAATGACGTCGCCGACTTCCATGGTGAGTAGGTCGCGCAGGGGGATTTCAACCTGACCTAGCAGGGCGCGCATTTCCATTTTGACCGTGTCCAGGTGGTTCGGAACGGTTCGAGTGAGCGTGGATTGGTCGTCGCTGTCCTCCTCGATTCCGGGAAGATAGAGGCGCAGGTCGCTGTTGCCGCCGGGCCCTTCAAAGACCAAGTGCAGCATGAGCCTTCGGGTGTCGGCGTCGGGGCCTTGGTCACGTAGGGTCTTGAGTTCTTCTTCGTCCTGGGCGATCGAGTCGATCTTGATGTCGAGACCCATGCACTTGCCGATCGGGGCAACCAGATCGCCGAGTAGCTGTCCGAGCACTTGGGTTTCAGATGGGCTCAGATGGCGCGGTTCGATCTCTTCCTCGGGGTCGAGCTCTCCCGCCAGTATTTGTTCTAGAGTGGCTGTGGCGGCCGCCTCTTCCCAAACAATCCAACCAATGGATCCGCCGATGTCCAGGCAGATGATCACAAAAGGTGATTTGGTTTCGGCGAACAGGTCGTGGGCATTGACTTCGGAAACGGAACCAACATGGAACTTGAAGAAGCTCCGTAGCGGGGCGGCGAGTTTGGTCGAAATGTCCTGGAGGGAAGCGCCAACCACCTGGTTGATACGCTGCAAGCGTTCGGCGGAAAGACGACGGGGCTGGGAGAAGTTACGCTCCAGCACCAGGCTAGAAACCTGGTCCTCAGTAGCTCCGGCGACATCGCGCAGGGCCTGGGCTTCGTCCTCGCTAATTTCTGTCACTGGGCCATCATGTTGGTGAGGAATACTTGGCGGATACGACCTTTGACACCGATCTGTACGGTTCCGGAAAACTCCGGCACAAAGCCGGTAACGTCCAAGTAGACGCAATCGCCACTGGGTGCAATCACCTTGAGATCTAACTCATCCCCTTGGAAGGCCATGGCGTCACCCTCGTCAACGACGAGCGTTTTTGCGACTCCATCAATGGTGAGAGTGTGATTCCAAAAAGACCCGCGGAACGTGCTCAGGCGATAGGAGTCACCAGGGCGGATACCACTTTCGGGATCCATTTCCAAGGGGGACTCAGAGCCTCCCACATGCACAGGGAAGAGGACCGGTTCGACAGCATGACGGACAATCTGCGCAAAGCGCTCACGATTCTCGCCTTCCATGATGTCGTCAATACTCTTATTGGATGCAAGTCCAGAGAAGGAATCGTTCAGCCACGCGGTGTACAGGCTGTCAGCCATGCGCGCATTTAGGTATTCCCCGTCGTACGAGAAGAACTCCACCTGAGGCTTGTACTTGATGAAACGCTTGAAGTGATCATCCTTTGTGTTGGACACAATGTCCTCGTCCACCAAGTCATGGAAAAACGGCCCGATGAAGCGCGGGATCTCTTTCGGCCCCGAGGGGATGGCTATCACAGCCAAGGCAGCACCGAGGCCGACGACGCCCACGAGGGCACCTACCAGCTTGATCGGGAGCTTCTTCTTGGGAGCTTCCCCTTCTTCACCATCTTTTTTCTCGTCGCCTTCTTTCGCTTCTTTTTTGGCCATAGCAGTTGCCTACTTTTTTTTCTTGGGAGTGATGAGCCTGGCATCCACGGAGCGCGTATCCGCGCCGCTGGTCAAGATTTCCGCGAGCCAGACGCGTGCCTCCACGCGGGTTTCGGGGAAATCGTGTTCTTCAATCAAGTACTTTTGCACAGCCAGTGCGCGTGCGTGTGCAAGTTGGGTCGGTGTTTGGCCTGGGCCGGTGTCGTCGGCGTGTCCTTCGAGCACGAGCAGCTGACCTCGCCTGGGAAGCAGGGTGCTTGCCAGTTGATCTAGATAGGCTCGGGATTGGGTGTCGAGTGAGGAGGACGATGTGTGGAAGGCAGCCACGCGCGGAGTGCGAGTCTCCCGGTGTGGTTGAAGGGACTCCATGGTTTTAGCGCGCAGCAGCTCTTTTGTGCTGGCTTTGGAATGCTCTGCTTGGCGCTCAGGATCCTCCTCGGGCGGAAGGTTGAAGCGACGGCGGACCTGGTCGAAAATCTCATGCTTCTCGGCACCGGACAGTACGCCGGTTAGGCCGTGACTCTTGAGGGTGACGACAAACGAACCCAGGCCTTTGGCCATCATGCCGGCCTTGCGTTCCTTGGCCATGGAGACCAAGAGAATGAAGAAGCACAGAATGAGCGTCATCATGTCCCCGAATGACACCATGTAGTTGGGTGCACCTTTCTTGCGCCAGATCAGGTCGATGACCTTGACCTTTTCGGCTTCTTCAGGTGTGTTGTTCATCGCGTTTCTCCCAACAGAATTTTGGCGCGCTGCTCGTTCATGGAGAGTACGCGCACCTCCACGCGGCGATTGGCCGCACGGTCCAGGGCAGTCTTGCCCATGTGATCTTCGAGGGGGGAACTACCCATGCCAGCCAATTGAATTGCCTTGGGCGATAGTTTCGTTCCCTGCAGGAGGATTTCGGACGCGGCCTCGGCGCGGGCGAGGGACAGGGCTTCGGCGGTGCGGAAGGTGGATGTCGGCACGAAGTTGTCGTCGGTATAACCTTCCACCACGATCAGGTGCTGGTAGTACTGCACAGACTCACCCATTTCCTTGAGACACTTGCGCAAGACGGGGTTCACCGTTGCCGAACCAGGAGCAAACCCTGCTCGTTCGTCAAATCGCAGGCGCAGACCATCCTGAACGTTGCGGCCATCGAATTCGATGTGCTCGTCGGTGAGCTTCTGGCCCATCTGCTCAATGCTAGTGGGGAGCTGGTCCGAGGGGCGCGAGTGAGGGGAGTCCGCTCCGCGCAGCATGTCGGTGGCGGCCATAATGTCGTTGTCTGGGGCTTCTATGTACTGACCGCCTTTCTTTTCTAGGACACCCTTAGTGCTCAGGATGTTCTTCGGATATGAGAAGGAATCGTAATCCTGCATGCTGGCAAAGGTGAACAGCAGGATGAAGAAGGTCACGAGCAATGAGATCATGTCCACGAATGTGGCCACCCAACCGGGCGCCCCATCCAACGGACCTTCGATCATGTTGTACTCGATCTTGACCATTGCCGATTTCTAGGCCTCCACCTTCTCGCGTTGGCTGGGAGCTAGGAAGCCTTTGAGCTTCTCCTTGATCAACTGCGGTTTTTCACCGGATTGGATGGCAACGATGCCTTCCACCATCAGAGCCCGCAGGAGCCCGTTCTGATTCTTGACCGCCTCAAGCTTTCCAGCGACCGGAATGAAGAGCATGTTGGCTCCCATGGCTCCGTAAAGTGTCGTCAGAAGCGCGGTGGCCATGCCGACTCCAATGGAGTTCGGGTCGGAAAGGTCCTGGAGCATCTGCACCAGGCCCACGAGTGTTCCGATCATTCCGAATGCAGGTGAGAAGGCTCCCATCTGATCCATGATCTTGGCGCCCGTCTCGTGGCGTTGTTTTTCCCAGTCCGCTTCGAGTTCCATGATATCCCGCACGGTGTCCGCGCCAAAACCATCGATCACGAGCTGGATGCCCTTCGAAAAGAAGGTGTCGTCCACGGTCTGCAGTTTCGCCTCCAGGGCCAGCAGTCCTTCCTTTCGCGCCAGGTTGGCGTAGCTGACGATGCGATCGATTTCCTCGGTGTAGACAGGCTTCTTGCGCATGACTGTCACCATCAAGATCTTCATGAAGGGCTTCAGGTCATCGCCGGGGAAGGCCAGCATGATTACACCGGAACTGCCTCCGAACACGATGGCTAGGGACGGCACATCGATGAAGATGCCGACGCCTCCAGGGCCCGTTGCCATGGCTACCAGCACAATGAGGCAGCAAAGCGTGGTTCCGATAATTGTGTTAAGGTCCATAAGGCGTGTTTCTGGCCAGGGGTCGTGCCTCGGGAGTTATCGACGTGCAGGGGAATGCCCTGAATGGGGCAGTCCTGATGAGCATGGCTAAGGGTGCCTGGGATGCAGGAATGGGGGATTGAAGGTCTAGAACGGGCACCTCACTCCCATGGGCGGGAAGAAATTGCCTGATTTCGATGATTTATTTGGTGTACTCCGCCCTGTAGCTGGTTTCGACGGCGCTCAATACATCCGGTGCGGCGGTTCGGATGCCTGCCATAAGGACGGCCACCCGTTCCGGGGGAAGGCCGGCGAGCACGAGACCGATCTCTTTGGGCGGATACATGTCGAGAAGCATCTGGGACTTCACATCAACGTCGCCCTCGGCGAAAAGGGAGGACATTAGCTTGAAGCTTTCCACGCGCTCTTCGGCGCTGGCAGCATCCTTGATTTTGTTCTCTTCCTGCAGGGCGACGGTCTCATCGCGCTCCTCGATGAGTCCACTGCGCACGGATTCCAGTTCTCTCTGCAATGCGGCCAAATGGCGCTGACTCTCCTCCAGGTCCAACTGACGGGCGTCGAGTTCCTTTTCACGTTCGGCGATGGCGTTGAGGCGGGTTTTGAGTTGGGACTCAAGCTCCTCCAATTGATCCGTGCTGAAGGGATTGGGTAGCAAGAAGGCATGCAAGGGACTGGACGAGTGGTCCATGACCTGTTCGGGGGACCGTATGTCCGCGTCAACCTGCTCTTCCACTGACGTGTTCAGCTCGTTGAGGCTGGGATCAATGGCAGCGACCGGGGGTTCGGGAAAGAGCCCGCCAATTGCGGGGAGTTCGTGCAGTTCCGCGCCCAGCATTCCTGCAGCGGTCACAAAAGTACCGACCAGCAAGAGAATGGCTGCGGCGATCCCGGATAGAATGAGGATGATTTTGTTCATGGGATTGGGGTACTAAGTGGAGGGGGTGGAATGTTTGCGGTCTTTTTGACGGAGGAGCAGGGATTCAATGGAGGCTTCCAGGGCTTGGTCCTCTTTCTTTTGGCGTTCGGTGTGTTGGTCGGCCTTGGCGCGCTCCACCAGTTTTTGCATGCCACGGGCGGCCTTGCGGGTTTCCAGCCAGGGGGCTTTGGTTGTTTCCACATCGCGGTGGCGTGCGGAAGCCTGGATTCGGGTCTGTGCGAGGGCGTTATGCAGGTGGTGCATGGCCGCATCGCTTTGCAGCACGCCGTCGATGGATCCGGCAGCTTGTTGTTCTCGTACGTGATCGTGGCCCATCGCGATGTTGTCGTGGCAATGGACCACGCGTTCATCGGCCTCGCGGGCTGCGAGTTCGGCTTGAAGCCACACGCCGCGGGCGGTCTCTTCTTGCAGTCGCCGAATTCGCAAGATGCGCTCTAGCCTTTCAGGGTTGCGCTTCATACGGGCCCTCCTTCACCTGCCGTAGCGACCATTTCGAGCATCTGGTGGGTCTCTGCCATGGGCGTGATGTCGTAGGGATCCTGTTGGAGGAAGGCGTTGATCACCGGCATGCGCATGAGCGCTCCGTCCAGGGTCGGGTTGGTGCCGGTTTGGTAGGCTCCGATTTCAACCAAGTCCCGGCCTTCTTGATATGCGGCCAGGTCACTGCGCAGGATTTGTGCATTATGGCGTTGTTGCGGAGACGAAAGGGCCGGCGCCAAACGTGAAAGACTGTCGAGCACGTCGACCGCTGGGAAGTGGCCTTTTTGAGCCAGGTCGCGGTTGAGGAAAATGTGACCGTCCAGCAATCCGCGCAGGGTGTCTGCCACGGGTTCATTGGGGTCATCGCCATCGACTAGCACGGTGATCAAGCCGGTGATGCTGCCTGCGGCGGTGCGGCCCACACGCTCGATGAGCTGGGGCACGGATGCGAAGAAGGAGGGCGGAAGTCCGCGCACGGTGGGCGGCTCGCCAACGGCCAAACCAACCTCACGCGATGCGGCTGCGTAGCGCGTCACCGAGTCCATCAGCAACAACACGTTCTTGCCTTGATCACGGAACGATTCAGCGATGGTGACCGCTGTGAAAGGTGCGGTCAGGCGTTCGATGGGGGGGCGGTCCGATGTCGCGACAACCATGACTGCGCGCTCGAGGCCCTCTTCTCCAAGTACTTCGGCAACAAAGTCCTGAACCTCGCGACCACGCTCGCCAACCAGACAGCAAACGATAATGTCGGCCTCGGTTCCGCGTGCAACTTGGCCGAGTAGCGTTGATTTGCCCACGCCAGAACCGGCGAAGATACCGAGGCGTTGGCCACGTCCCAATGGAATCATGCCATCGATGACTCGAACACCGGTTTGTAGGGGCTCCTGGATCGGAACGCGTTCGGTGGGGCCGGGAGCATCTGCGTGTACGCGACGCCAGGTGGCCTCGTGAATCTCGGGACCCCCGTCATGGGCGCGGCCGAAACCATCGACCAGTCGACCGAGAAGGCTGGGTCCTATGGGAATCTGGAATTCACGTTTGAGGGCGTAGACGGGTTGCTTGGGGGAGATGCCGGAAATGTCTCCATGGGGCATCAAGAGCGTCGTGTGCCCCCGGAAGCCGACGACTTTGGCCTCGATCGCGTCCGTGTCGGAGCGCTGGATACGACACATTTCGCCGAGCGCTGCGGGTACACCGGTCGCTTCCACGAGGATGCCAGTGACGCGATCTACAGAACCGCGATAGCGAGCACGAGCGCCCTTCTGAATGCTCTTTTGGCAAGCGGCCATGTCCATGTAGGGGGTCAAGCCAAGTCCTCCAGAAGTTGCTCGCGAACAGCGGCCATACATTCGGAAACTTCGCGGACCAGTAGACCTTGGGCAGCTTGTACGTGAACGTCTCCAGGTTGGAGGGTGCTGTCGATCTCGACCTGGGTACCGTTGCGGAAGGTGACTTCTTCCAGGCGCTGATAATCTTGGGGGCAGACATGGATGACGGCCTTCCCGCGGCCCAATCCAGATTGAGAAAGAGCACCGCGCACGATGCGCTCCAGGTCGTAGTTCTCCGCTTGGATTTCCACCCGAACGATTTGGCGGGCGATCTCCACCGCAAGTTCGACCGCCGAGGTGCTTAAGGTATCGAGAGCTTCCTCTCGCGATTTTTCCAGGCGATCTATCGCCGCGTCCATGGCTTTGGCGGCTTTCTGGTTGGCTTGCATCACGCCAGCCTCGAAACCTTGTACACGGGCCGCTTCTAAATCAGCTTGGTGAAGCTGGGCCCCGAGATTCGCCAGGGCAACAGGGCGAACTGTCGCACTGGAGGGCTTCCGGTTGAGGGTGATGTTCATTTTAGTGCGGGCCATTTACTCCACCATCTCCTCGCCAGCCTTTGCAGGGCTGAACTCACCCGCTTCCATCAGGGCGCGCACGGCAACCATGATTTCTGCGCGACAGCCATTCACCTCACCAATGGGAGTGGGTCCTGCCAGCTCACGTTCGTCGGCAACGATGTCTTTGACGCGGCTCGAGAGGTTGGCCACGATGTTGTCTTCGACTTCCGCTGGCGAACCCTTGAGAGCGATGGCCAATGTCTTGGTGTCGACAGACGCCAGGATTTTTTGCATGGCGCGTTTTTCGATTGTGGAGAGGTCGTTCCAAGTGAACATGAACTCCCGCACTTGATCGGCCATCTCTTCGTTGAAGTCATCCAGTCCGGTCAAGACGCTTTTCTCGACTTCGCCTTGGGAGAAGTTCAAGAGGTCCGCGATAGTGCGCAGGCTGTCGCTCGGGTCCGGCGGGGCGGGCATGCTAGCTGCCAAGCGAATGCGGGCTTGCAGGGTGTCCGCAATGGAGAGCATGGTTTCGATGCCCGGGGGCACTACAGAGGTCATGCGCTTGACAATGTCGAGCGCGACCTCTTCCTCGAAGGAGTTCAGAACTGCAGCCGAAAGGGTTGGGGAGACGTGGGCCAAGACAAGGGCGACGACCGCGGTGGACTCTTCAGCCAGAACTCGCGAGACGATTTCCGGTGCGAGCGTCTCGATGAACCCAAGCGGTTGGTTCTGCCTGCGGCGGGAGTGTATGTCGCGTAGGACTCGATCGGCATCTTTGACTCCAAAGGTTTGCGTCAAGATGTCGTGCAGTTCGAATTCGTCCTGTGCGCGCACGCCGGCGCGCTTGTAGACGGTGCGAGCTAAATCACCGTAGATCTCGTCCACGGAATCAATGCTGCACATGTCGGGGGCAAGGTCGGTCATGGCCTGGGCGACCGAGGGAATGACCTTGGGGTCAATCCTGCGCATGAGGTCAGCACTCACGTCCTTGTCTAGACTGAGTAGGAAGGCCGCGACCTTTTGGGCTCCTGAGGGGGTGTCGCTCATTGCTTAGATTCCGCGTAGAACTCGTCGCCCATGGCCCATCGGCTCAGCAAGGAGCTGACGCGGTCGGGGTCACTATCGAGGAGGTTTTCAATGTGTTTGCGAGCCAGGAGACTGGGGTCGATTTCAATCTCGCCATCTTCCAGGTCACTGAGGGTCATGCCACCGGAAGAGCCTCCACCCCCGCGGCTTGAGGAGGAAGAGGTTGACCCTGATTGTTTGGCCTGTTTCATGGATCGCAGGAGCAACCCGACAAAGAGCAGGACGGCCAGCAGTTCCACCCCACGTTCGATCAGGAGGTTGAGCATGGCGCTGGGGGGGGCGGGTGTTTCGATCGGGGCGGCTGCGACAGGTGCACCATCTTCGTCCCGTTCCACACCAACGAAGGGGGTCGTGTTGGTAGCCATGAAGTCGCCGCGATCCGGGCGGAATCCGACGGCTCCCTTGACCAGCTTGGTGAGGTCCTCCTTTTGTCCCTTGAGGGATTCATCCAAGGTTAGGAAGACACTCAAGTGCGTTAGAACGGGAGCATCGTCAACCTGGTGGGTTGTTTCGCTACCGACGGCATACTTGGTTTCCGTGTCATCCTTGGTGGCTGGTGCAACACTTCCACCAATGGGCCTGGTGGCTGCAGCGCTTAAGCTCTCGTTCAAGCCTGCGGGGCCCCCCACATGGGAGGGGATGGGAGTCTTGGACTTTTGCAGGCGTTCGGAGATTTTCTCTCCCTTCTGCATGACTTCACCGATGGTCTCCTTCTTCGTAAAGGACCATTCACCACTCACACGAACCTTGGTAAGGCCTGGACCGTAAATGCTGTCGAGGTCGCTCTGGACGCTTTGGGTCTGGTCTTGGTTGAAAGCCCTTTGGAAGGCCAAGCTTTCACTGAGTTGATCGTTGTTCTTGCCGTCGAAGATCGAGCTTCCGTGCACGTCCACGATCGAGACGTTCTCTTCGGGCACGTTGAACGCCATGCGGACCATGGAGCCCACGTTGTGGCTCTGTTCCGGGGTCGGATTGTATCCTCCCGTGTCTAGAGTGACTGAAACCGTGGGCTTCGGGGAGCGTCCAAGGATGCGGGCCTTGGAATTGTGGGAGATGACATGGGCAGAGCTGACCCAGTAGAGGGTCGCGAGCTGCTTCTCCACCTCTTGCCAGTAGCGGGCGTCAGCCTTTTGGAGACGCTCCACGGTAGATTCCCAAGCGGACGAAGAACCGTCCGTAGCGATGCCGACGGTGCCGTCGTCGAGAGCACCGGAGGTTCCCAAAACGATGTTCGCTTCATAGGACTTGCTCGAATCCACGAAGATGGAGTAGGGTGCGCTTCCCGAGCTGGTGGTGAATCGAATGCCCGAATTACCCAGGGCCTTGGTGGCCCGCGCGAACTTGGCGTTGTCCATGTTGCCCACGAGAAATTCCATGTGGGGATTGGCCGAACGGTAAGCGGAGATTCCAGCTGCGCTGAAGGCTAAGAGTACACCCATGCCCACGACCATTCGGGTGGCGGCGTTGCTCTTGCTCAGTTGGCTCCAGAAGGATTGCAGTGTTTCTTTCATCACTATTCACGGTCAGACAGACATGCGCATGACTTCTCGATAGGAATCGATCAGCTTGTTGCGCACTTGCATGGCAAAGTTGAAGCTCAGTTGGGTTTCCTTGAGACGCCCAGCGACTTCATGGAAGTCGAGTTCGCCCTTGACGGCATCCAGGGTGATGTTCTCAGAGCTGTTGACAGATTTGTTGAGCTCCGAAACGTTCTCAGCAATGACGGTTTCAAACGAGGTTGCCTTGGGCTGGCTTGCACCACCGCTCTGAAGCTCCTTACTGCGCTGCTGCATGATGCGCAGCTGCTGTTCGATGTTGGCCCTACCCAGGCCCATGTTTCCGCCGATGTTGCTCATAGCTTATTGGGGGTGTGAGTTACTTGGCGAGATTGAGACCCATCTGGGCCATTTTTTCGAAGTTCTCTGCGACCTGAACGTTGGCCTCATAGGCTCGCATGGCGGTGATCAATTCCGCCATCTCTCTGACAGTGTTCACGTTGGGCATGCGCACGTTGCCTTCCACGTCCGCGTCGATATGGCCTGGATCGTTGATCAATTCGAAAGGCGTGGTGAAGTCCTTCATCACCTGATCAACCTTGACACCATCCACGTCATAACCACCATTGGTGTTTTGCTTGTAGATAGGAGCAAAGTGCACAATCTCACGACGGTAAGGTTCGCCCGTATCGGGCATGCGCGTGGTCCCGGAGTGTGCGATGTTCTTGGCGATGATGTCGACCCGGGCACGTTCAGCCTTCATGGCTGATGCCGAAATGTTCATCCCTTGGAAGAGTGCTCTGATTCCGCTCATAGTTATCGATCTCCGTTGATGGCTGAATAGATCAGGTCGTTACGACCTTTTGCGATGGCCACGTACATTTCGTAGCGCAGCATGTTCTCTCGCATTGCGTTGCGTTCAGATTCGGCATTGACACTGTTTCCATTGGGTCCTACCGCCGCGTTTGCGTCTTTGACTTTCTCGCCTTGGACGCTGGCCATATTGGGATTCATGGAGCTCATCTCCTTCATGAGAAGGCTCTCAAACTCGAATGTAGCGCGCTTGAAACCAGGTACGTTCTGGTTTGCTATGTTTCCCGATATGACCTTTGACCGCTCGGTTGCCGCTGATAGCAACCGCATCAAGAGTCGTCCTTGGTCTCCAATCATGTCCATGCTGAATCTCCTAGGCGACCAATCCGGCTTGACGCCAGATCTTCATTTTGTTGGATAGGGTTCGCGCGGTAAGGCTCAGGCGGCGGGCTGCTTCGGTCTTGTTGCCACCTGTTGCGTCGAGGGTCGCCAGGATGGCGACGCGTTCCACGTTGGCCATAGTGTGATTGGCCAATGCTTGTGAGCATTCCTTGCTGTAGAGGTCCAGAGCCTCGCCAGAAGGACGCATGACCGGCCGGCCGTCGGCGGCGGGGCCGAAGAGCAGGTCAGCGCATTCGATCTTTCCCGGATCCCCAAGGATGACAGCGCGATGAATCACGTTCTCCAATTCGCGCACGTTGCCTGGCCAGGTCCACTGAAGGAGCTGCTCTTGGGCTTCCACCGAGAAGGCGGGGGTCGAAGTGCCGTTTTGGCGAGCAAAGGTCTCGGCGAAGTGGCGAGCCAGGGGTAGCACATCTTCCCGTCGATCCCGCAGGGGTGCGACCTCGAGGGGCAGCACGTGCAGGCGGTAGTAGAGGTCCTCGCGGAAGCGTCCTGCGGCAGCCTCATCAACAAGACGACGGTTGGTGGCGGCGATGACACGTACGTCGACCTTGAGGGTGGTCGTCCCGCCGACGCGCTCGAATTCACCCTCCTGCAAAATGCGCAAGAGTTTGGCCTGCATGGCCGGGGAAATATCACCGATCTCGTCGAGCAAAACCGTGCCACCATCAGCCAGCTCAAAGCGTCCCACACGGGCTTGGAAAGCGCCGGTGAAGGAACCTTTCTCGTGACCGAACAGTTCGGAGTCTAAAAGAGACTCAGAAAGCGCTGCGCAGTTGACCTTGACAAAAGGTTTGTCTGCACGCGGGCTCGCTTGATGCACATATTGCGCGACCTTTTCCTTTCCGGTCCCGCTTTCGCCGGTCACCAAAACGGTGCCGCGGGAGCGAGCCACACGGGCAGCGGTGCGCAGGACTTGGATCATGGGCGGGCTCTGCGCGATGAGGGTTTCGGGCTTTGCGCCTTCAACCTGACCACGCAGGTAAGCGTTTTCACGCTCGAGTTGGCCGGTGTGCATGACACGCTTGATGACCATTTCGAGGGAGTCTGGTGTGCAAGGTTTGATCAGAAAATCGAGGGCACCCAAGCGCAAGGCTTCGACCGCGGTTTCCAAGGTGGCGTGGGCTGTGACCAGCACAATCGGCATGCCCGGGTAGCGATCCTGCACGGTGCGAGTCAGCTGGATGCCGTCCATGACGGGCATGCGAACATCACTGAGCACCAGGTCCGGAACCCGCCGTTCGATGGCCTGCAGCGCAAGGGCGCCATTTTCAAAGGCCTGAACGTCATGTCCTAGGGAGCGGGCTGCTTCCGTCAGGAATTCACGGGACAGGGAATCGTCGTCGACTACAAAAATCAATTTGCTGCTCATCGGGCTTGGCGGGGAAGGGAGATGGGGAAGCGCAAGATTGCGTTGGCGCCACCCAGGTAGGAAGGGGTTTGGGAGAGATGGAAGCTGCCTTCGTGCAGACGGGCAATGCTGTCCACCAAAGAGAGACCTAGGCCCATGCCATTGGCGCGGGTCGTGTAGAAGGGATCGGTCAAGCGTTCGGTGGTCTTGGCGTCCACGCCCGGACCAGCGTCTTGAACCTCGAAGACGATTTCGTCGCCCTCGGCAAAACAGCGCAGGGCCATAGCGGCGTCGGAAGTTTGAACCTGAATGCCGTTGGCAATCAGATTCCGAAGGGCTTGCCGGATCTGAATGCGATCGCCTGGGAAAGCATGGCTTTCGAAGTCGACGGTGAAACAGCACTCTGCGCAGGCTTCTTGACCTTGAACGATCTTGAGCGCATCTCCGAAAAGATCAGCGGAGTCGAGGGTCTCGAGGTTGAGCTGTTCGGGGTTTGCCAGGCTCAAAAGTCCGGAGATGATTGCGTCTACTTCGCGTACACCGAGTTCGATTTTCTCTGCGTAGCGACGAAGGTCGGCGCCATTTGCCCGAGCGCGGTTCATCAACCCGGCGAAGCCTCGTACGGCATTCATAGGGTTGCGAATCTCATGGGCAATGCCGCCAGCCATAGTGCCGAGGGCGGCCATTTTGCTCTGCTGATGCATGCGTTGATTGACTATTGCCAGGGCGCTTTGATCGGCAAGGATTTCGACGGTGCCCAGGGTGTTGCCCTTTGAGTCTCGTACTTCCGACGCATTCAGAGTCAGGGTGCGTTCCACGCCACAAGGTGAGCTGTAGGGAATCCAATCCGAGGCATCCTCGGCGATGGCTAGGGGTAGACGTGCGCACTCATTCAAGAGCTCGTCGTCGCCCATCCCGAGGATGTTCTGAGCAGCCGAGTTCGTACGCACGATGCACTGTTCCGCGTTGCGCACGATGACTCCTGTGGGTAAGCTCGACAGGATGGCTTCGAGGAATTGGTTGGCGCGCTCGGATTCTGCAACCTGCACTTCGAGGGAAAGGTTGGATGCTTCCAACTCGATTTCCATGCGTTTTGCCTTGGATTCCAAGCGGGCATGGCTCTCCTGCAACTCCGCAAGAACGCTTTGGAAGCGGCCCAGGTAGGTGAGCAGGTCCTGCTGATCGGGGGTCAGCTCGGAACCGGTTTGGGTGAGGAGGTCCATAGTTGTGGGGGAGCCCTAGTTCTGGTCCTTGGTGGCAGACGGGGGTGACTCTTGGCCAGCAGGTGTTCCTTGCTGCTTCAGCTTTTCGCGCAACTCGATCATGCGAAGATCTTGTGCAGCCCAACGGGCGTAGCGGTGGGTTTGCTCGCCTTCGGCGGACAGGGTGCGAAGTAGATCTCGAGACTCTGTGCTTTCGCCCGTGGCTTGCAGTGCACGCGCCAACCAATAGCGGCTTTCCGGTGTGACCGTTTGCTTACGCAAAATCAGGATTGCCTTGTGGTTTTCGCCAGCACGCACCAGAAGCTTGGCTTCGTGCATTTTGTCCGCGCTGTAACCTGGACCTTCGAGGGAGCGCACATCACCGGTCACCTTGGGGGTGCTGTTCTGCGTTCCCACCGGATCACTGGATGTATTCAACTTGCCCAAGTCCAGAGGACTGAGGCCAGAAGTGGGTTGGTAGGGAAGTGCGGGACCATTCTGAGAAGGGCCCTGATCGAGTGCGTTTTGCAAACGAAGCATGTCTGCTCGCAAGCGAACTATCGAGAGATCGACTTCTTCGGGACTTTGCTGGGCGGGTTCGGTCAAGTCCAGCAAGCGAACGATGGCCTCTGGGTCCTGGGCAGCCAAGCGGGGCTCCAGACCGACGAGTTCAGCGAGGGCACTGTGGGTTGAATCCAAGGCAGATTTGAGGCTGCGCATGGGATCGCCCTGCTGCGAGGCAACCGCAGGAATGCCGAGTACAGCGGCTCCTATTAGGGCTGCAGTCCATTGGTGATTCATCATTACAGGTTTCCTTTAAGGGCTTCGATAGCTGCGGGGAAGTTTTCGTGGGACTCATGGATGTGAGCCGCCAGCATGTAGATGGCTCGCTTGTCCAGTGCGAGTTCGCTCTCGGTAGCCTGCACGCGCAGGGTCTCGATGGCGTCCTTTGTGAGGTTCTCTTTGTCGAGGGACTTGGCGAAAGCCAACGTCAAACGCAGCTGTTCGGAGGGTTTGAATTCGCTACGGCGTACGAAGAGGGGTCGCATGGCTTCGACGGCCAGGGCGTGTTCGCGACGGCTGTGCAGCTGCATGGCGCGGCGCAAGCGCTGCGCGAGCGTGTAGCCCTCGAGTTCGGTGGCGATGCCCAGGCGTAGTTTGGCTTCCAGGTTGAAGGGGGCGATGCGGCTGCCGATGCCTTCTTCTTTGGCCATGGCGTAGATGCCCATGACGGCCAGGGCGTGGTCTCCCTTGAGGGCCTCTTCGGCAGCGTTCACAAGGGCGTCCTCGTGGTCGCTCCCAATCATCTGCTGGGAAACCGCAAGCCATGCGGTGGAGGATTCACCGTGTCGTTCGGCGCGTGAAAGGGCGACGGCTCGAATGGTGAGGATTTCCGGGTCGTTGGCGCTTGCAGGTTTTTTTTCGATGGCTAGATCCAAAGCGCGCAGGGCGCGGATGGGCTCGCTGGTCAGCGAGAGAGCCGTACCCAGCAAAACCGCACGTTCGCGTTGTTCGGCGAGGTCCTCGGCCGGGTGGAACCGATCCAGTGCCTCAAGAGTAAACTTGGCTTTGGTGCCATATTCCTCACGGATGACGGCATCAGGTGCGAGGTTGCCGGCTCCGCAAAGGGAGCGGGCCAAATCCTTGCGGGCGGGAATGTGGTAGCCGTGGGAGATTGCTGAGTCAGCAACCTCTTGGAATTGCAAGGCAGCCTTGTTCCATTCACCCATCGCCAAGTAAACACCACCCAGTCGGTAGTGGGCTTCCCAAAGGCTGGGACCATCCGAGTGGTCTTCGATGATAGTGGTGAAACTACCGATGGCCGTGGTGTGGAAAGCGGGTCCCAGTTGGTAGGCGATTTTGCCCTGGTCAAGCAACAGTTGGGGTACCCGGGGACTCTCGGGGAAAGACGTCAAAATCTGACGGTGGGCGAAGAGAGAGCGCGTGAGCAGCTCGCTGGGCTTGGGGAAGTCGGAGACATCCTCTTTGATCTGAATTCGAGATGCGGAGGCAACCACGTTGAGGCCAGCGGACCCGGAGATCCACCGCAGTGAGTCCTTCCAGGGGCGCTGGGTCAGGAAGACCGTCACGTTGGCCTCGCGGGCCAGCTTGTCCAAGCCGATCACGTTGACCTCGCGACTGGTGGCCTCGGAGAGTTCCGCGGCGATAGCCGGAAGCAATTGTCGAATGGAGGCGTTCTTGGCGCGCACGGTCAAGAGGACCTCGGATTGGTCATCGATGTGAACCTCGACGCTCGGACCTTGGGCAATGGCCGGAGCCATGCAAACGAACAAAGCCGTAACCAGGTTGATGATACGGTTCTTCACTGCCGGAGCTCCTTGGCTTGATCGGCGTAGGTCTTGGCGACAAGAGCCTCAGCCTCCACAATCAACTCCTCGTTGAGCACGGTGCGGTCTTGATTTGCCAACAGGAAATAGAGGCCCTTGCGCGCCATTTCAAATTTGCCTTCTGCGATGCGTTCGATGGCCAGGTCCAAGGCGACGCGGGGAAGTCGCACAAACTCCGAAGGCTGGTCGACGGTGGGAATTTCCGGCTCAACGTTTGCACTTGTCACATCGGGCGTGACATCCATGGAGCCTTGTGTGTCAGTCGCATTTTGGAGTTGACCGCGGCTGTGGCCCTCGGAGACGGCGTCGATGACCGTGTTGTTGACGTTGGCCAAGGTTTCGCGGAAATCATCGCTTGCACGCCAGGCCAATATCACAAGGGCGGTGCTTAACACGAGGAAGCACAGGGCGAGGATCTCGATGAGATGTCCGCGCTTGCCTTCCGGAGCGGGTGCGGCCGGGGGCGGCGTCCACATGGCCGCCGGGACGTCGGAGGATACAGAAATGGGGGCGGGGGATACTGCTTGTTTTGTGGGGCTGGCTGCCTTGGCTGCAGGCGCGGGGTTGGCTGCAGCAGGTGCGGGTGCAGATGCACTTGCAGCCGGCGCGGCTGAAGGGGCTGAAACCTCCGGGGCAGATTCGGGCGTGGGCTGGACCAATACTCCTTCGGTGGCTACATGCTGCTCGAGCATGGCCCCCAGGTCGATGGCGTCTTCTTCGGTGGTCAGGGGTTGCGAAGATTTAAAACGGGTTTCGAAGTCGAAGAGGTCCTCGTCCAACGCTGGGTCCGCTTGACCGGTGAGGTCCTTGGGCGGGGCGGCCTTCTTGGGGGCCGGAGCGGCCTTAGCCGTTGGCATTGGTGCGGCTGCCTCATGGGCGGGCACTCCCGCTGCAGTCTCTTCCACGCGTGCAGCCTCGGGGGGGGTCTGCTCGGGGGCACTGGGCGCATCCAGGTCCTGGGACGCATATGCGCCGACCAACGGAAAGTCGAAGAGGTCTTCGTTTTCCGCGGACTCAGGTGAGTTGTTGGGATCGGTGGACATAGACTTGCCTATGGGAACCTAGATGCCAGTGGCTAAAAGACGGTCGGGGCTGGGACCGGCGAGCAGGCGCCCGATGGTCACAGCCAAAGCTGGGGAAAGGTGCACAATCTCAGGTCTGTTCGGGCTTTCGAGGTCGTCGAGAAGGGTGCGTACGTGATCGGGCCCGAGGAAGTCGAAGTCCTCAAAATCGGTACATACGTCTTCATCGAAGTGGGTGCGGTGTGCGGAAAAACGTAGACCAAGGTGTGTGCCAAGGTGTGTGTGGGTTGCGATCGAGAGGTCTTCGCTCAGTGCGCAGATGCGGGAAAGGCCGCCTTGCTTTTCCACATCGGAGGCCTGGAACTTCTCGGCATCGGTCATGCCCTCGCCGCGATCGCGAATGGAGACCTCCACGTCGCGATCGTGCAGGCTGGCTTCGACTTCGATGGGGCCGATATCATCGGGGTAGGCGTGGCGCACAGCGTTCTCAAGGCCTTCGCCAACGGCGGTGGCGATGCGGCAGCGGGTGGAAGGTGCAATGCCGCGCACGAGCAACCAGGCCGAAAGGTCGCGTTGAACTTGCTCACATGCGGAGGCCGTGGACTGCACGGTGGCCTGGAATGCGCTCTCGGATCCGTTCTTCCAAAGGACTTCAACCGCGGCCTCGGCACTTTCGGCAATGGTCAACGGGCTTGCGTCGATGTCGCAGATATCGTGAACACCGAGGCGCATGGCGCGCCGGTAAACATCGATAGAGCCCTCATCGCAAAGCAGAATGGTCGCGATGGGAGTGGCACTGGAGCTGAGAGCTTCGCAGAGTTCAAAACCATCGTGATCGGGCAGGTCCAAAGAGGTGATCAGCACATCGGGGCGCGGAGCGATCAGGGCTTCGCGGGCGGTCGCGCACCAGAAAGCGCGCATGCCACTTTGTTCGAGTTGCTCAATGAGGGCGGAGCCGCAACGGGAATCGCCGCAAGCGACCAGGACGTAGGCGCTACGCTGAATCACGAGATATCTCCTTGGGAAACGACCTTCACGCCACCGGCGATCACGAAGTCTTGGGAGTGGGAGTCGAGTATCTGCATGGTTGGGGGTATGGGTTCAGTCGCAAGAGCGGGGCCAAGTGTGAATTTCGGCCTCCGTCCGAAAATGCTTGATGGTCTTGAGACAGAATCCGGAAAGAACTTCCTGTTCGACCCGGAACAGGGTTCACACCGGGGATCCTTTTCCCTGTTGCGTTCCTCGACAGATGGTGCTTTTTTCAACACCTGGAAGACTTGGAGCGCATGCAATACCCGTTCCAGGGCTGTTCGGGGCATTCGTCGGGCCGTGGAAGGCCCGGGCTGGCCCGAAATAGGAAGGGAATACTCGCCCTGGGCTTGATCCCACGATTGGAGCCAGCGGCGATCGAGCTATCCTTTCCTCATGCAGAATGAACCAAAACAGCTCGAAGGCTTTCAGACCGAGTTTCGCCGTTATCGCCTGTTGGCCGAGGCAACCATCGAATCCATACCCAGCTCGGAGCTCCTGCGGATGGGGGCAACAACTCCGTGGCCATTCTCATGCAGCACATCGGCGGCAACCTGCGCTCGCGTTTCACCGACTTCTTAACTAGATGCTGTTCGACGAACTGCAAGCGCATCGAGAAACCAATGCATTCCCGGGATAGCGTTCGTATCTAGATGCTGTTCGATAGAGGGTCAATGCGGGCCAGGTTCGGAGCGCAGAGGCTGCTGTGGTATCAGGACAAAGCCTGCGGTCGGCGCGGAGCCCGTGATTCAGTGCCGAATTGGCCACTTTGGCAGGTTTGGGGCGCTCC
>JAAETM010000328.1 GCA_024228395.1 bacterium
TCGCTCCTCCGTTCGCACCTCAGGCCGTGACCTGGGACGCTGCAGTTTACGCGGAAAACGGCGTGCCCGATCCCACACCACCGGGTGAAACAGTTCGAGCGCCTCTTCATTCCAGTAACGCTCGGGACAGGGCATGAGGGCGACAGGGCGAATGCCGCGCGCCTGCAGGCGGCGGCCGAGGGCCATCCAGCCCGCCTCCTTGCCATCCAATAGGCCGAGATCGCTGAGGATCAGCACCGGGGCGCTGGGTTGCGGCGGCTGGTAGGGCCGCCATTGGGTGCGACGCTCGATCTCCCAAGGGGCACAGAGGCGATGCGGCCCCTCCTCGAAACAGAGGATCTCCAGCCCCGCATGGCCGCGCAAGCGCTTCAGCCGTTCGGTCAGTTCGTAAAAGTCGCGCCAGAACGGACGTAGACGCCAATCCAGATCAACAATCAACTGGGCGTTGGGCGACCAGCCGGTGCGCGGCAGCCGGGGCAAGCGGCGAAATACCCGGCCTTGCGCCAAGCCGTTTATCAGCCGCTGCAGATCCAGACGACGGCTGTAACCCTGTACGCCGAGCGCGGCGCGCAGGAAGGGCCAGATGCGGCGCCAGGGGGCAAGCGAGGGGGGCGCCGGTGCGGCAACCTTGATCGGCTCGCTGGCTGGGCGGGTAAAGGGGGCGGTCTTGAGCAGCCTTGCGGGCGGTTCAGTTACGCGCTTTTCGTCCAGGATTTGTTCCCGTTCCAGCAGACGATAAAAACGTTGATTGCCATATTTTGGGCTTTCATCGCCCGCTAACACCTGCGCTGGCTGGGCGCCCGGTGATGAAATTTGCACCGGCAGTTTATCGCCGCTTTCCGCTTCCACCTCAGTGCGCTTTTCAGGCGCACGAAAACCCAGAAGCCCGGCGCTGCGTAACAAGAACGCCTGACCCTGCCGTTGCCTGACATAGAGCAGATCGGCGCGCCCGACGCGTGAACGCCGCAGACCGCAACCTGGGGTCAACAATGCCGGTTCAGGCATCAGACCGCCTGGCCTCGAAGACTTTGCGATGATGCGCATCCGGGTGGGTTGGGGTGAGGAACGAACTCCTTGGTTATGGTTATAGATTGCGCGCTGTTATGTTGGGGTTCGCTGAGCTCACCCCAACCTACGGCCTTGTCAGATATCGACACGGAGTCCACCAGCGCTCGCTTCGATTCCATTTTTACCAGACAGGCGCTAATCATATTTCAGAAGAGTCCCACATACTTTTTTAGGGCGAAGTCCTGGATCTCTGACAACAGCGCTAATTGGGCCTCGGCATCTGCTGCCAGTTCAGAAAGCGCGCGTAGCAGATCCAGATATTCGGCCTGTCCCGGCGGTGTCAGGCCCTGTTTGCGCGCCTCTACCCGGTCCCGCCATAGTTGTTCCGCCGCGGCCTGGCGCACCGTTGCCGCCAAGCCTGCGAAGTGATCGAGGCCGCGTTGCATCAGCCACTTTACAACGGCCTGTGCAACCGCTTGTTCCTCCTTGTCTTTGTACGCCGGGTCGTCATCCGGTAGATGCAGGTGCAATACGAGACAGCGGCGCACGAAGGCCGCCGGCA
>JAAETM010000329.1 GCA_024228395.1 bacterium
CTATATCACCTTTCCCAATCACCCCTCCTTCCCTGGCGTCTATAAACGGGGCGTCTACGCCGGAACTCCTGTCTCCGCAAGCACTTACGGAGTCGTTCGTAAGCAGTTGATGGATTCTCCAGCGATCCCAAAGCCACACGAGCACTACCACGGCGCTCAACTGATTGAAGTTGGTCACCGCTTTGTGGCTAAAGTGCTGTCTTTTGGAAGCCCCGATGATGAAGTTGGCGATTGGATTCCGCTTCGTGCCCAGTCCGAGTTTGGCCCAGAATTCGATGCGCTCCTCACCAAAGAACGTGAGATCACTGTGCAAGTCCCTGCTGGTCAAAACATGCGTGACCCCGATGGGTTTTTGATCCTCCCCACCGTACCCCAACCTGCTTCCGGCGAAGTTGCCCGCCACCCTTATACCGGCGAACTCGATCCAGATGGGACGCTAGTTCCCTAGGGACGCCTGCCGTTCTTCAATGATTGAGGTCTTGATCCTCTTCTTCTCAGTCTCCAACTCCTTTCTGCGGGCTCGGAGGCTGGTTTTTTGATCCAGGGGTATCTGCCCCGCATCGTAGATCGCCAAAGCCCGCCGAGCGATGTCTAGCCGCTCCCTCTTGAGCGCATCCCGCATGTCCCCGGTTGCCTGTCGGAGCATCAAGCTAATCGACGAGACCGCCTTCATGGCATCCCGCATCGCTAAGCGCACCATCTGCTCATCCTCTGATTCGTCGTGGATCTTCGTGTCAAACCGCTTCTGCACCTTGTTGTACTTCTCATACATCTCCGTGACACTTCGCGGATAGCCAAGCTCCTCCTTGAATTGCTTGCCAACGACCATCCAACTTCTGAAGCCGCCCACATCATGGGCATCGGTGCCACTTAGTTCTCCCTTGGACACCATGCCCCATATAGCACCCAAGGACTCCATCGTGTCCAGCCCCAACGGCCCCGTGAATCCCTTCACCGCATGTTCGATCATCTTTGGCGACCACCCAGACCCATCGTTGATCCCCATCTCCCCAGCGCTGCTACCGATCCACCGCGCCAAGTGTGTGGTGAACTCATCGTACTGAGCCTTCTCCTCTAGCCGTTTCAGGGAGTCAGAGACAATGGGGGTATCCCAATAGCTCTTGTTATTGCTCATCATGTCCGTAGCCGCTCGCACAGACGGCGGAAAGATTCCAGGCGCAGCATCCCACAGGTGTTCTCCAGCCTGCATTAGGTTTGCCACGTAGCGCGAGACGAACCATTCAGTCTCCTTGGGGCTCTCCCTATACGCCGCGTC
>JAAETM010000330.1 GCA_024228395.1 bacterium
CTCCCCACCGGCTCTCCGCTCCCGGGCACCCCCTCCAGAGCCCCCCCTCACCATGAAGATCCCCGAAGTCCTGCTCGTAGAAGTCGAACACGCCCCCGGCAGCCTGGCCAAAATGCTGACCGCCGTGGGCGAATGCGGAGTGACCGTGGAGGGCCTGCAAGCCCAGAGCCGAACCCAAAGCCTGACCCTCTGGGAATTGACCTTGAGCCTGCCCGAGGGGGACCATTCGGTCTACATGGACGCCATCAATGCGGTGGATTGCGCCCACGTGGTGGGAACCTCCGACCGGGTCTTCACCCGCCACGAGGGCGGCAAAATCCACACCCGCAGCCGCATGTCGATCGATTCGCTGTCGAAGCTGCGCGATGTTTACACGCCCGGCGTGGCCCGGGTTTGCCGCGCCATCGAGCAGGATCCCTCCCTGGCCAATCGCTACACCAATCTGCCGCGCACCGTCGCCATCGTCACCAACGGAACGGCGGTCCTCGGCCTGGGCGATATCGGCCCCCTGGCCGGCCTGCCCGTCATGGAAGGCAAAGCCGCGCTCTTCCAAACCCTCGCCGGACTCTCAGGCGTCCCGATCCTAATCGAAAGCCACGACCCCAAGGTCCTGATCGAAACCGTAGCGAACATCGCGCCCTCCTTCGGAGCCATCCAGCTCGAGGACATCGCCGCTCCAGCCTGTTTCGAAGTCGAAGAAGCCCTGCAAGCGCGCCTCGACATCCCCGTGCTGCACGATGACCAACACGGCACCGCCGTCGTAGCCCTGGCCGGAGTGCTCTCCGGCATGCGCGAAGTCGGAATGGACCCGCGCAAGGCGCGCATCGGCCAAGTGGGCCTGGGCGCGGCAGGCATCGGAATCGGCAAACTGCTCACCGCCTACGGCGTCACCAACCTGATCGGCACCGACCTCTCCGAGGGAGCCCTCGCCCACTACGAGTCCTTCGGTGGCAAACGTGACTCGCTCGAAGGCGTCATGGCCAACGCGGACGTGATCATCGCCACCACCGGCGTGCGCGGCCTGATCAAACCGGAATGGGTACGCCCCGGCCAAGTCGTCTTCGCCCTCTCCAACCCGGACCCGGAAATCGAACCCATCGTGGCCCTCAAAGCCGGCGCCCGCTTCGCCGCCGACGGCAAAAACATCAACAACGTACTCGGCTTCCCCGGCCTCTTCGCCGGCGCCCTAAACGCCGAAGCCAAGCGCTTCACCCCCGAAATGCTCATCGCCGCCGCCGAAACCATCTCCGCCCAAGCCCGCGATGGCCGCCTCGTCCCCGGCCCCCTCAAGGTGAGCGTGCACAGCGCCATCACCCAAGCCGTAGCCGACGCGGCCATGGCCTCCAACGCCTGACAGGCGCCACCCCGCCAGCGGAACCCGGTATTCCCACCGATTCCCTTAGCGTCCACCCCCCCGCCAAGTTAGAATCCCCGCATAGGCGGCCATAGCTCAGTTGGTAGAGCGTCAGCTTCCCAAGCTGAATGTCGAGGGTTCGAGTCCCTTTGGCCGCTCCACTCTAACTCGCGGTGTGGTGGGCGGTTAGGTGGGTTGGCACACAGGCCGTCGAGGGAAGAGCATCAGCCTTGTGCCACTTTAGCGCCACAAAGTCGCGGCGGGTCAGGACGAGCCGCAAGCAGCGACGGAAGAGCCACCTTGGAAGCTGAGGCACGAGGAAGAGCCGTTGGTGCACAAGTAGAGGGCGAGCTCTGCTTACCCGTCAGTCATTTTTGCAATATCCGGCAAGGTTGCTCGGATGCAGGACTTCAACTTGAGTGCTGCATCATCCAACTTGTCCGGATCCCAAAAGACCGTTTGGCGGTGGCTAGTATCAAAGTGCGGTTTTTGGTCCTCGCGGCAAGTGTATATGACAGGTTTTGAAATCCCCTCTGCAAAGCCAGCCTCCCAATACACCCCCGCATTTGTCTCGCTCAACTCAGCGATGACGAATCTAGAAGTGCGTATCTGAACTAGCATTGCATTGTCGATTAGGCCTGCTTCGGGTTCTTCATCAAGCCTTGTCAAATCGAAACCAGCCTGCCCCACAGCGGGCTGACGTGCTCCCGGAAAACTTGACACGGACCTAACGGATATACTAACCACCCAAAGGATCCATCCATGAGTACCACCAGAAGAAAGTTCAGCCCCGAATTCAAGCTTGAGGCCGTCCGCTTGGTCACAGACCAAGGCCA
>JAAETM010000331.1 GCA_024228395.1 bacterium
GCCGCGGCAGTTTGGGCAGCGCAGTACGTCTTCGTTGAATACGCGCGCGATCAATTCAGGCCAGCGATATGTGGAGGAGCCGGTGTGGTGTTTGGTGGTGGGCTCGGGTGGCTCCGCGGGCTCCGTGGCGGTGGGGGACTCGTGGCAGTGTTCGTCTTCGGGGTCAGGTGCAGAGGGTCGGGGAACGATGAGGTGGCGTAAGGAGGACGCGGGGGCGAAGACGCCGTGGTAGGTGAGTTGGTGTTCGCGCGGGTGGGGCATTATGGCGACTAGGCGCTCGATGAAAACGAGCGGGTCAAAGCGAGTTTAGGTGTGCCCTGATTACAAACGGACGATTGGCGCGCGAGGTCAATCAGCATGGCTTTGATGTTGTCTCAGAAGCAGGCCGCCGCATCAGCGTTAAGACCACAGCCCAGATCAAGGGGTTTGTAAGCATCAATAAGAGCACGTGTCACCGTGCGGAGGACCTAATGGTATTGCGCTACATCAACGAGGTGTGACGTGCTCCCGGAAAACTTGACACGGACCTAACGGATATACTAACCACCCAAAGGATCCATCCATGAGTACCACCAGAAGAAAGTTCAGCCCCGAATTCAAGCTTGAGGCCGTCCGCTTGGTCACAGACCAAGGCCA
>JAAETM010000332.1 GCA_024228395.1 bacterium
CCGTCCACAGGGAACCGCGGCGTCAGCCGCGCTTTTAGAAGCGGAGTTGAAGTTCTGATTGGTTTTAGACCTGCACCTGGAACATGTTCGGCCCTTGCCCGCGCCGTCTGGGTGCTGATCGCACGTTACGCGGCTCATCCCGTTCAGCCTGCATTGCTGCGATGATACCTAGCGTTTCTCCCAACCGTTTGTTCTCAACAACCTTGGCACGATTGACCGTCCGGTGCTTGTCGAAGGCACGGTAAGCCAGGTTGACACCGCGATACTCGATCTCAAGACGGCCGTCCGGATAATCGCAAACCGTTACGCGCTTGCGCGCAAGCCCTGCGCTGATCTCATTGGGTTCCAGGATGAACAACACCTTGTCATACTGCAGGGTGAGGCTGTTTGAGACCGTGCGCTCTGACTTGACGCACATGGCACCATCGAGCGTCTCATGCGGGGCGAGGGGGCGGTGAAGGTCGAGTTCATTATGCGGCGGCTTTGCAAACTTGGCGTTCCAAGTCTCAATGAACTCCGGCACGAAAGCGTTTGCGCCTTCGATCGTCGAGATGCCTTGAAGCCTGAGTTCCTTCACCAGCCGGTCCTGAAGGGTTTTGTTGGCCCGCTCAACCCGGCCCTTAGCTTGGGGGCTGTTGGCGCAAATGATATCGATGTTGAGTTCATTAAGCGCCCGGCCAAACTGGGTCATGCCATTGCCAGTCTTTTGCCCGGCCTTTTGGGTGCGGAAAATCGCATGCTTGTCCGAATAGAAGGCCAGTGGCTTGCCGTACTGCTTCACGTACGCCTTGGCGGCGTGGAAATAGTCGAACGTGCTCTCCGATGGCGCAAAGCGCAATTGCACGATCCGGCTGGTCGCATCGTCAATGAAGACGAGCAATGAGCACCGCGGGCTACGGTCCTCAAACCACCAGTGCAGTGAACCATCAATCTGGATCAGTTCGCCAAAACATTCCCGCCGGTTGCGTGGTTGCTGGACCCGTTTTTTACGCTCCTTGCGGCTCTGCCAAAGCCCAGCTTCGATCATCCAGGTGCGCAAGGTCTCTTTGGAGAGCGTAATCTCATGGCGCTCAGCAAGCTTCTCAGCCGCCAGGGTTGGCCCAAAGTCGTGATAATTGGCCCGGACAATCTCAATCACATAGGCCCGGAACCCATCCGAATAACGCCGGTTACTCGGCCGGCTGCGCTTCTTCGAAATGAGGCCCGCAGGGCCGTCCTGGACGTACGCCTTCAACAATCTGGACGCTTGCCGCCGCGAAAGACCCATCAGACCCGCCGCAGCCATCACGCCCACCCGCCGGTCAATGACCTGCTGCAATATCTCCAAACGACCGAGCTCTTGTCTGCTCATAACCAGTAACGCCATCCCTAATGCCCCACGAATCAATGAACCTCAGAGGAGGACCACAATGGGACATCTCTAACTTGCTGAAATGGGACATTACTAAATGGCTGCTACA
>JAAETM010000333.1 GCA_024228395.1 bacterium
CGGCGTGTGGATCCCCGGCAGCAGTGCGTGCGCAAACTGCCGCCGGGCTCGTCGTCCTAGCTGGTCGCGGGGCAGTTAGAGATCACGAATGTGGCGCGCACTCGTTGCCGGTGTTGCGGAAGCATCGGACTTCAAATTCAAGGAATGCAATGTGTAGGGGAGACCCGAGCCCTCATCGAAAGTGGCGGCCGCTTCCAGGCCTGCAATGGCGATATCCTCGGGGCGATCCAGATACTCGAACACCGCGTGCATCGCGCCCATTGCATATTCAGCTCCACTTCCAAATGCGTAGAAGCGCTTGTACTCCTGAACAGATCGCAATGGGTAGACTCCGAAGATACCCGAGGCGGAGCAGATTAGGATTTCCGTTTGGCTGGATTCGAAAGCGTCGCTGGCGTCTTCCCTTGGATTGAGCGTGTAGTCATCCCTCAGCACCCGGTGCATGTCGCGCATGCTTTCGAAGATGTCCAGGGGGCTTAGGAATTCATGGGAGATCATGGGGCTCCGGAAGTAACTTGCGAGGGCCAAGTGCATGGCCGCAGGACCGGTTGAGCCCAGGTAGGATCCCCCAACCTGGAGGAGCTTGTCGCTATTTTCAATATAGGTGGAGGACTCTCGCGCTCCGCCATAGGACGTCAGTGTGTCCGCGCAGATCACGGCACGGCCTCCTTTCTTGGCTACGATAATGGTCGTCATATTTTGGTGTTGGAAGTTTGGTGGGTTGTGGTTCTTGTGGATGTGTTGACCCCGCAATAGTCGCGGTCGCAACGGAAAAAGTTCTTTGGATGACCGCGAGTCTGTCGGGGATCTCCAGGCCCTGTGCGCTCCTGGCCAGCCGCTCAATGAACAGCGGTTTCCAGTCGGGTCGTCACAGCTCGCCTGGTGAGGCGCCAGGTTCTCTGCATGGTGGCTCTATTCGCGAGGTTCCGACAATGCCGCCAGGCTATCTGTAACGATCTGTCCAAAACTGCTAATTCTCGGGTTTGTCTTCTAGTGGGTCGCTCAGATTATGAATCAAGCTCCAGCGCTGGATGCGCAGCGTGGGATCTCCCCCCCCGGGGCCTAGGAGGGGGTATTGTCTCATACTGAGGGGCCCGCCAGGCCAGTGCCGGCCTTAATACCGCCCAGGAGGCCGTGGGTTGCCGGTATTCGGTGAATTCGGTTCCAGGGGGGGGGATGAGTCCCCTAAAGCGGCGGAGTCGGTATACTGCCGACGCGGAGAAATTCGATTCCGAGTTGAAAGGGCGCTGCCAGATCCGCCCAATTTTCCAAGTAAGGCCAATCATGACTGTCAGAGTATTCGAGGGTAGGGGAAGAGCGTGCATGGGCTTGCCCCTGGCAGTGCTACTTTCTTTTGCACTGCTCGCCTCCAACCCTGCCCAAGCTCAGGTTTCGGTGAGTGCCCAGGGGTCCATGTCGGGCGCAATCAATACAACGCCCGTGTTTTCTCCAGGCGCGTCGCTGGAACCTTTCCTGTTCTATACCCCCCTAGGACCGTTTGGCGGGATCTATGTGCCCTTTTGGAAGAAGCACCTGCCCGATGATGCCGGCAGTTTTTCTTTTGAGGTCAAGCTGAGTCGCCCCGTCGGCTCGGCTGGTGGATTCCTATGGTTTTCAATTGGCGGAACAGCAGAGGAAGGCGTGCATTACGCCATTCCTGGAGCAAATCCTATCGCCCTGTCGCCCGGGGATACTTCGGTCACCGTTCCGCTGGACATCCTCAACCCAGGACAGTTCTACAACGAGGTTTCGCTCGAGATCGAATTGACCCAAGGCATCGGCCTGAGTATCAACCCCTCCCAGCGTTATGGGCAACTTTGGTTGCGTTCGACAACACCGCCACCGGAGCTTTTCCTACCGCCCAATCGACTGGGGGTGGCACCAGGGAGTTCGGTCACGGTGCCTATTCATATCTCTGTACCGAGTATGGAACCGGTTAGCCTGCATTATTCAATCGATCCAGTGAGCGATCTGTCGCATTACCTTTTTGTACCCTCCGGCAAAGTGATCATTCCTGCAGGCGACACCAGAGCCAATTTGCGGCTTTTCTGTGGTTTGAACGCAACCCCTGGGGAGACCCTCGTTCTCAATATACGGCATGAACGTGATGGTGTACGTCACGTGATTCCTCCTTTGGATCCCATGTTGACGTCCAACCCCGACCTGTATCCTCAGGTGATTCACTTGGACGAAAACCTGTGGAGTTTCTCGGTCGGTGGGGTGCAGGAATTCGAAAATCACCACAGATTGAATCCTGCTGCATTCGGTCCCAGCCATCCCGGTGTTCCATCCGACAACATCACCGGTGGTTCCTACTGGGCGCCCGGTCATGAGAATGAGGAACTGATCGATCTACTCGACCAGATGGCCACAACGCCTATCTTGGATCCTTTCAGCCGCATCCCGTTGAAGATCTACGCCATCTCCGAGGCCGCAAGCGGCTTCATGCCATACCTCCGCAAGAGCTTCAACGGAACTTTCTGCGGTGCAAACGCCCAGATGTATGAGTTGCCGGAGTTCACGCGGGTTTCTTATTACATTGCGATGCCTTCGGGTGTGGATGCTCATCGGGGCGTGCCCTTCTTCCGAATCGGGATGCGGGTTCGCACGCAAAACATGAATCATGCGGCGGTATTCCGGGTGGGGTCGATGGGGCTGGATCATGCCGGAAACACCGTGACTACGGTCCCCACGTCTTTGGGGCCGATCGGAATTTGGGATACATCTTCTGTCAATACTCTTACCGATCGGTATGGAATTGTGGAGGATGAGTTCGGAGTTCGAGTGTGGTTTTCTCACCGCCTAGATCCGACGGTGCCTTTCTTGGATGGTTACGGCAATCCGCACTTTGAGACTCCCGGTCTTGACCTTGGCAATCCGATCGAGTACCCCGCCTGGTTGTCCCACGTTGACGGAAGCATGTTGCTGTCGGGGATCCCGAGTGCCAACGTGAGCGATGCCGTGGGTCGTGGAAATCTGATCTATGGGCTCAAGTGGGAAGTCAGTGAGAATAACAGCATTTTCAACGGAAACTTGAGGCCTTACTTCCCCAAGCGAGGAGCTTGGTGGGAACCCCAGGGCAACGCCGTCATCGGCCAAGAATCTGCCCTGGAATTTGTAGTCCAGTAAGGTGAGTCCCCCAAGAGCAAGCCCAGCTCGGGTCGACCGGGGCTGGGCTTTCTTTGTCTCAACATCGCAAGCTCTCAGGCCGTCTGGCTGTCCGTAGAGCCCGTCGACGGCACTTACTTGCCTCGCAGGGAGGTAAACCATGGGCCGCCCAGCGGATGCAAACAGTCCTGCGGACTGTTTGCAAGGGGATCCAGGCCCCAATTCACATCAAAAGCACCGCCGGTGAACTCTGCTGACGAGCCAGAACGGCGCCCAAACAAGCTCTACGCACCTGATTTCGACCGTTTCAGCCAGAAAGTTCGCAATGGTGAGGTCTACTCTCCTGAGCCCGCCGCTTTTCCAAATGCGCGTCGGGTGAATACCTTGATCATTTCTCGACGCCATCCGGCGTCGCCGGGGATGTTGTTCATGGGGCGGCATTGGCGCCTCGCATCTATTGCGACTTGGTCCAGCGCTGCGGTGAATTCCGCGCTGCCTGGGCGAAGCCCATGCAGCGCATCCGCCACACCCTTGATACGCGTGGGGCGTGCCACTAGGGCGATGACGACTTGATCGGCGTGGCAGATCAGGCCATCTTCGTCCAGGTCCAGGCGCACGGCGATGCCGAGTATTGGAAAGTCTATGGAGCCGCGGTCACGGAGTTTGACGTAAGCGCCCCGGTGACCGTCAGGGGTTTTAGGGATTCGGATGCGCGTCAGGATTTCGGTGGCCGCGCATTTCTTGTTGGCGGCCCCGTCGGAGTGCCAGAGCTCTTCGATCGGCATGCAACGCTTGGATCCCAGGCTCTCCAAGTCGAGTTCAGCGGAAAGCGTGGTGAGCGCGGGCACGGTGTCATTGCTGGCGGCGGCCACGCAGCGTTTGCCGTTTTCGACCACGTGGCAAACATGGCCGTCCTTTTTCAGGCAGTAGCCCAGGGACTGGCGCCAGAAGTGGGTTTGGTTGTACCACTGGCAGCGGGTGTCCAGCATCACGTTGCCCCCCAGCGTGCCCATGGAGCGCAACTGGGGGCCTGCAACGGTTCCAGCGGCAGAGGCGAGCGCCGGGGCCACGGAGCGCACAAGTGGACTTGCGGCAACACTTGCCAGGGGGGCCATGGCGCCGATCAAGATATCGCCTTGGGCATCCAGCTCGATACTCTTGAGCTCATCGATCTTGGCCAGGGAGATCAGCACCTTGGGCTCACGTAGCCCGTGCTTCATGTTCGGCAATAGGTCTGTTCCACCTGCGATGACCATGGCCTGGTCCCCGTGCTCGGCTAGTTCGGTCAGGGCGCCGTACAGGGACTGCGGCTCGAGCAGATTGAATTCGGGTAGGCGCAGCATCAGGAAGCGGGGGTGGGGGTGGAGTCCGGTGAAGAAGAGGCTCCTTCGCGGGCTTCTTTTTCGGCCAGGGCTTTGAGGACCTTGGCGGGGGTAAAGGGTAGTTCACGCAGGCGAATGCCCACGGCATCGAAGATGGCGTTGCTGAGGGCGGGGATCGCGCTATGCAAGGGACCCTCGCCAGCTTCCTTGGCGCCGTAGGGCCCCTCGGGATCGATGCTCTCCACGATGATCGCTTCGATCTCGGGGGTATCGACCATGGTGGGCATGCGGTAATCGAGCAAACTCGGTCCCGCGTGCAACCCAAAGTGGTTGACCTTGTGTTCTTCGAGTAAGGCCTCCGCGATGCCCATGTACACTGAGCCTTCGATCTGGCCCGCGACCAGCATGGGGTTGAGGGCGCGACCACAGTCGTGGGCACACCAGACCTTGGGTACTCGAATCTGTCCCGTCTCGACATCCACGTCGACCTCGACGATGTGGGAAGTGAATGAGTATGCGGGCGATGCGCCGATCGAGCCACCTCGGTAATCACCGCCCAGCTTGGGGGTGTTGTAGGAACCGGTGCTCCCCAGCGTGTCGAAGTGTACCTCGGCGATTTGGAAGGCCTCGCGGCTCGGGATGTGGCGTTCGGAGTTCTCCAAGTCCAGGGCGTGCCCACCCACCAATCGGACGCGTTTCTCGTGCACGTCCCAGTGGGAAGCCAGGGCTTCGACCACTTGCTTGCGTAACTTGCGCGCGGCATCGATGGCTGCATTGCCAACCATGAAGGTTACGCGTGAGGAATAGGCGCCCAGATCCACGGGGCACAGGTCCGTGTCCGCCGCAATGACCCGAATGCAATCGAGTTCCAAACCCAGCTCTTCGGCGACAAGATACGCCACCACGGAATTGGATCCTTGGCCGATGTCGTTGCCACCGGTGAAAATCGTAACCAGACCCGAACGATCGACCTTGAGCTGAATGCCCGCTTGGGGCATGTCATTGGGGTAAATCGGGTAGTTGGTGCCGGAAATGTACATCGACCCGGCGATGCCCAATCCGCGTCCAATGGGCAATTTGCCGTGGCGTTCCTTCCATTCCGAAGCCGCCTCAACCTTGTCCAGGCACTCCATGAAACCATTGGATGTGATGCGTTGGCCGTTGACCGTAGTGGTGTGCTCGCCAAGGTGGTTGCGGCGTCGGATTTCGATGGGGTCCAGGTTCAACTTCTCGGCGATCTCGTCCAGTTGCACCTCAAAGGCAAAGCGGGGTTGCACACTGCCATGGCCGCGCTTGGGGCCACACGGGGGTTTGTTCGTGAAGACTCGCGTGGAGTCGAATCGATAGCTGGGAAAGGCGTAGGGTCCGGTGAGCAGTTGCCCAGAGTAGTACGTGGTGACCAGGCCAAACGAGCTGTACGACCCACCGTCGATTAGGATTTTTGCGTCCACCGCGGTGAGCTTGCCGTCCTTGTCCGCGCCAGAGCGGTAGGAAAGCTGCATCGGATGGCGACCACGATGGGCGTAGAAAACCTCCTCGCGGGTCCAGAGCATCTTCACCGGGCGGCCGGTGAGTTGGGCCAGTTTCGCACAGCAAAACTCGAGCGCAAAGGGGTCGGACTTGCCACCAAATGCTCCACCCAGGCTGGGTTGGATGACCCGGATGCGGTGGGCGGGAAGGTCCAATACGTGTGCCAGGGCCCGGTGCACGTAGTGGGTGATTTGCGTGGAGGACCAGAGGGTCAAGAGTCCCGCCGCGTCGACCTGGGCCACGGCGCAATGGGGTTCGATCGCCGCGTGGGTGGACCCGTGGAACGAAAAGTCACCTTCGACCGTCACGTGGGAACCTTCGAGCTCGTTTTCCACGTCCCCGAACGCCAACTCCACATGCTTGCTCACATTGTTGCCGTGCCGGTTCTCGTGAATTGTTGGGTCGGTGCGCTCCAAGGCTTCGTTCGGATCCAGATAGGCGTGCAGTTCTTCGTACTCGACCTCGATCAAAGCCAGGGCACGGTTGGCGGCATCCTCGTCGACGGCGGCCACTGCGGCAACGGGGTCCCCGATGAAGCGCACCTTGTTCACAGCCAGGGCGGTTTCGTCCATGGTCCACGGAATGACCCCGTAACGTGTGGGCAGATCTTGGCCGGTGATCACCCCATGAACACCGGGTTGGTCCAGGGCTTTTTTCGTGTCGATGGAAACGATGTTTGCGTGGCTGTGGGGGCTGCGTAGCATCTTCGCATGCAGCATTCCCGGCAATTGGATGTCATCGGCATAGACCGCGCTACCCGTAGCCTTGGCCAAACCATCCACCTTGGGGTGGGGCTTGCCAATGACTTGAAATTGCTCGCCCCAGGGTGCCTCGGAACCGTGTTGATCGCGTGCGGCCATGGTTAGTTTGCTTCCTTGTCCAGATTGTCCAGTTCGGTTTGCCATGCGGGCTTCGGAACATCCTTGTCGCAAGCCTTGGCGATGGCGGTCTCCACCGCTTGCACAATTTGGGTGTATCCCGTGCAACGGCACAGGTTGCCCGAGAGTGCCCCGTGGATTTCCTCCCGTGAGGGGGCGGGCTTCTCGTTGAGCAGGGCCCGGGCGCTCAGCATCATGCCCGGTTGGCAGAAGCCGCACTGCAAAGCCCCACACTCATCGAAGGCCTCTTGAATCGGGTCGCTGCCCGTTCCCCCGGCCTGGATGTGCGCGGGCATCAAACCTTCGATGGTGGTCACCGACTTGCCCTCCGCGTTGGCGGCCAGGGTCAAACATGCCAGCACAGGCTTGCCATCGAGCAATACGGTACAGGCCCCGCAGTCCCCCTTGTCGCAGCCCTGTTTGGTGCCGGTCAGTTCCAGTTGATATCGGACCAGCTCCAGCAGGGTCCAATGGCTCGGACAGGAGGTCTGGACCTCGTCCCCATTGAGTCGCAATCGGATTATACGCATGGGCCTATTGTCTGGGCCAGGCCCGGGGAAGCAAGCCCGCTCAGGCTAATACGGCACGGCCGGCCCAGGAAATCACCCGGGGTTTCCCGGCTGGTCAGCCAGCAGTCTGGTCAAGGCAGTGCGCTTTCTGGCTTGGGCTCGCCCGCGCCCAACGGGCTGCTAAGAGGCCGCCCGGGAATCCGTGGTTTTCAGATGGGTCGTCACAGACAGCCTGGCAAGGCGCCAGGTTCCCTGCATGGTGGCTCCAAATACGCGAGGCACTGGCAATGCCGCCGGGTGCTTTGTGAGGGTCCATCTGGAATCGCCGCCCCTCAACGGCCTTGTTAGGGGAGGAACTGGTCGCGCAAACTCTGGGTGCAGCGCTGGTGGAGTTTGCGGGCAGACTCCCGCTTGCGGCCGGTGATAAAGGTCACCGTGGGCCAGCTGGTGCCCAATAGGCTCCGCAGGACCAAGCTCAGGCGCCGATCCCCGTCCAGCTCACGAATCGCACGCAGAGCTTGCTCTTGCAGCTCCGGCCTGATCAGCTTGTTGAGCGGCCCGTCCTTGTTGCAGGGGGGGGCCATGGTTTCTAGGGCTTCGCCGGGGAACTCCACATGGGATGGGGGCAATCCGGTGTGAGTTCGCGGTCGAACGCGGGGTCTCATGGAACGTGATAGGTTCCAAATGCGGTGCATGGCTACGGTATGCAGCCATTGCAGGACACCACCATCTGCGATGTCCCGGCGGTGTTTGAAACCACCGGGGGATTGGTGGGCGGAAAGGAGCGTGTCCTGCAGGATGTCCTCGGCATCGCAGAGGGCGTTCAATTTGGGCCCCATGTTCCTCCGGATGAAGGACAGCAAACGATCGCGGCTGTCGCAGGTGAGATCCAGGTCGGGGGATTGCTGGCATCGCGCCGATGTGGCCAGGTTTGGCCCCCCGCCTGGAGTGGTCGACGGGGCGGACGGGGGGGTGGTGGGGGGCATGGTAAATTGTGCAGAAACTGGCAGGTTTCGGGTGGAGTCTGGGTGGAAGAATGGGTCGCATCCGGCTTCTCCGAATCCGAATGCGACCCGCAAGGTTTCCAAACGTACCCTTCTAACCTCTTGGGAACCGGAGCCCGCCAAGGGGGACAATAAGTTGGCGGGAACCTGAACCAAATCGGTCGTGCTTATTGTAGCGAAAATCTAAAAACCTGCTTGAACCTGCGAACAATGCCACTGGAAACAACCTCGCCCGGACATTTCACAAACACGCATCCCAGGCTTCGCAAACGAGCCCCTTCTGGCGCCACCTAATCAAAATCGGCGATGGTTCTCAGAACCAAGGGACCCAGATCCGTGGCTTTCTTTTCGCCTATGCCTTTGATGGCCAGCAGTGAGGTTCGGTCCTTGGGTTTGTGGGCCGCCAGGGCGGCCAGGGTGCGGTCGCTGAACAGGATGTATGGGGGCACGTTGCGCTCGCTGGCTTCCTTGCGACGCATGGAGCGTAGGGCCTCGAACAGGTTCTGGTCCATGGGGAGACCCTCTTCTTCCAATGCCGCCGTTGCCGCCTTGCGTCCTGCTCCGCGGGTCCGCGCTTTGGCCCGTTTGGGGCGGAACAAGGTCACCTCGCACTCGCCTTTCATGGCGATCAATCCATCGGGCTTCAGGTGCAGTGTGGGGTAGGGGCCAGGGGCTACACCCAGGAAACCCGCCGATACCAATTGATCGATGAAGGTTCGCACGTCACTGCGCTCAAAGCCCTTCAGCAGCCCGAAGGTGCTCAGCTTATTGTGCCCGGTTTGGCGCAAGCGTTGGGTGTCCGCACCGCGCAGCACGTCGGTCACATGTCCTGCCCCGTAGCGCTGTTGGGTGCGCACCACGCAGGAAAGGATCTTTTGGGTGATGACCCTGGCATCCTCCACCAGATTGAGTTCACCGAGGCAAACGTCGCACCCGCCGCAGCCCAGGTTCTCATGCTCGGGCTCCTTCGTGCTGGTTTCGGTGGTGTAATTCCCACCGAAGTATTCGACCAGGAAGCGGTGCCTGCAGGAGACTCCTCCTGCAAAGGACCACAGTTCGCCCAGGCGCTCCAAGCTCGCGTCCAGCTCGTCGCGGGCGTTGACTTGCCCGGCTATCTCGCTCTCGCTGGAGCTACGTTCCATCAGGTTGCGCCAACCATGATAATCGGAACCGCTATAGAACATGATGCATTCCGAGGGCAAACCGTCGCGGCCTGCTCGACCGGTTTCCTGACTGTATTGCTCGACACCCTTGGGTAGGCTGGCGTGTATCACGAAGCGCACATCGGGCCGGTCAATGCCCATTCCGAAGGCCACCGTAGCGACCACAATGTCGGTGTGTTCACTTTGGAAAGACTCCTGCACCGTGCGGCGCCGGGAAGCGTCCATTCCCGCGTGATAGGGCTGCACGCGCAGTCCTTTTGCGGCCAATTCACCGGCGATGGAGTCCACATCCTTGCGGCGCAATGCATAGACGATGCCAGCGCCACCCGGGTGGCGGTCGAGCACAACTTGTATTTGGTCGATCAAGTCGGTGCGCGGTGCGATTCGGTAGGTCAAGTTGGGTCGGTCGAAGTTGCCCACCAAGAGCTCCTCTTCCTCCAGGCCCAACTCGTTCATGATGTCCTCTTGCACTCGCGGCGTGGCGGTGGCGGTGAGGGCCAACAGGGGCACGCCACCAGCTTGGCGACGCAGTTCTCCGAGCATGCGGTACTCGGGCCGGAAATCATGGCCCCAGTGCGAGATGCAGTGGGCTTCATCCACGGCGATGGCGGAGAGGCCAGCTTTGACGAGACTGCCGTAAAAACCATCCATCATCAAGCGCTCGGGGGAACAGTACAGGAGCTTCAGCTCTCCGCGGAACAGGCGCCGCAACACCTCGCGGCGTTCTTCCGTGCTTTGGGCGCTGGTGAGCATGCCCGCGGGCACGCCGTGGGCCGTGAGGCCATCGAGCTGATCCTTCATCAGCGCGATCAGGGGACTGACCACGAGGGTGAAACCGGGGCGCACCAAAGCGGGTGCTTGATAGCAGAGACTCTTGCCGCCACCGGTGGGCAGCACCACCAGGGCATTCTTGCCCCGCAGGAAGGCCTGCATGGCTTCGGCTTGCATGGGCCTCAATTCATCAAAGCCCCAGGTGCGTCGAATGGAGGGGGCCAGGTCCTCGATCGCCAGATCCACATCCCAAAGGGAGGCGGGCTCTTGGACCTGGAAGGCCGTCTGCCCGCTGTCCTCATGCGTGCCTTCTCCATCACCCCACAGGTCGCTCAGCTCGTCCGAGGATAGGTCGAGTTGGAGATCTTGCTCGGGTTCAGGCGGTCCGATGGGGGGCGCGGCGTGGAATGTGGGGTCTTCAGATTTGGGTTGCAATGGGTGGGCTCCTAGGAGAAGACTGATTGGAGCAATCCCGGGTGGCAGGTCCAAGGGAAATTTCAGTCCTGTGGGGGAGCAATTTACAGAGGGCCTCCGGTTACCATCCATCCCATGCCTTGCCTAGTACTGCCGGCCCACAACGAAGAGAGCGTGTTGGAGCGCAATCTGGAGCGTGTGCTCGCCGGGTTGCGTGGGGATGTGCAGGTCCTGGTGGCGTGCAATGGCTGCAGCGATGCCACGGTTCAGATCGCGCGTCGCTTTGAGCCCCGGATTCGGGTTTTAGATCTTGAGAGACCCTCCAAGGTGGGGGCTCTCAATGCGAGTGACCGGGAGCTGGCGGGCACTCCGCGCATCTATTTGGACGCGGACGTGCAAATGGACGGGGACTCCGTCAACCGCGTGATCGAGGTGCTGGAAGCCGGGGCTCTTGCCGCAGAACCATACCCCATCCTGGACACAAAGGGCGCTGGCCTACTGGTGCGCACCTATTACGCCATCTGGCAGGCCTTGCACGGGCAAAAGCCGGGCTCGGTGGGATCGGGGCTCTATGGGCTCTCGGAAGAGGGCAGGGGGCGCTTTGGGGAGTTTCCCGAGCTGATCGCGGACGATGGTTTCGTGCGCGCCCATTTCGCCCCGGAGGAAATCATGTGCGTGCTTGGGGCCCATTCCAGGGTTTTTACACCGCGTCGCCTGGGCGATCTGATTCGTATCAAGACCCGCAGCCGTCTGGGAAACCTGGAACTGCAGCGGACCTATCCCGAGTTGTGGAGGGATAAGGTGCGCCGTGGGGGCGAGCTGTCGGGGAAAATACGCAGCTTGCCCTTGCGCCTTTGGCCAGCTTTGCTTGTCTACGTGCCCCTGCAGGCGTGGATCCGTTTGCGTGCCCGTCGCCTGGCCAGGAACTTGACCGAATACCGCTGGGAGCGGGACCTGTCGTCACGCGAGTGAGTCTCCCCTTACTCGCTCCAGTTGCCCGTGGGGTTGCCCTGGGCGTCGAAGGTTCGCGACTTGCGCGAGTTGTACACCGATACGAAGTATGTGCAGCGCTTGCACACCTCCGGGTAATCGCCCTGCTCGTGGCGTTCGATCAATTCCGTGATCGAGTTTCCGGCCCAAATGGTGGCTAGGGGGGATTCGTGGATGTCGCCCACGATCAGTTCCGCCTCCACGTCGCGGCAGGCGCAGGCGTTGACCCGGCCATCGGCTAGCACGACAGGTTTGGTGAACAGCAGCTCGCAGGCGCCCCGCTTGTACGGCATGCGCCGCGGCACGAGGCCCACGTCGGTGAGGGCCTCGTCTTCGATCTTGCCAGCCCATGAGTCATAGTCGGGAAGGCCTGCAATCTCAACCAAGCCTTGTTTCTCAAAGGCCCGCAATTCGTGCCAAAGGGGACCACTGCAGGCACTTTCAGGACAACGCAGCGCCAGCGTAAAGGGGATGGTTGACCCCTGGTTGCGCTTGAGTTTTATGAAGTCGAGCACCGCATCGCGTGCCGCTTCGAACTTCTTGACGCCCATGATCTTGTTCCAAGTGGGCGCATCGAATCCGCCCCACGAAACATGCACGTGCAATTTCTCTGCGTAGTTCAATAGCTTGAGGCTCTTCTCGCGATCCATCAGGATCGCATTGGTGTAGAAACCGATCTGTTGGATATCCTCGTGGGCGCATAGGCTCTCCAGGCGTTCGAAGATGAACTTGTCCACAAAAGGGTCGCCCACGATGGGGGTTAGGGAAACCGAACGCCCTCCCATGGCCACGTATTCATCCACCACGCGGTGGAAATCCTCCATGGGCATGACCTTCTTGCGCCGCTCCATTTGTGGGTAGGCACAAAATACGCACTCCGCATTGCAGATGTTCGTTCCCTCGATGTGCAGGCCACGGGGAATGGGGCGCAGGGCCTCCAAATTGGCCCGTATGGCCTTGCGCTGGAAGCGGAAGTGGTATTCCGTATTGAGGATGTCCAGGACCCTGCGCAGTCCGTAGCGGGCGGATGCCGGGACGAGCGCCTTGGCGGTGCGCTTGATTTGGGCGGACAGGCTCATGGGGGAACTATCCTATCCTTGTGGGGCGATGGCAACAGCAGTTCTTGCGCGGTACGCACAACCTAGCCCAAAAAGCAACGTTCCGGTCAGCCTTGGGCCAACCGGAACGTTTTGATGGGGCGTGGCCCTGGTGTTGTCGCCTAACTAAAGTTGCTGGGCGATCCACGAGGTCATGTATTTGGAAAGGCGCGCGTCCTTAAGCACTTTCTTGGGCTTCGACTTGAGGGAAGATACCTCGACCAAGCTGTCCTCGGCATTCTTGGGGGCGCAGGCCTCCTTGGTTTTGATCATGTCTTTCAGGGTTTGCTTGCCGCACAAGATCAGGGTGGGGATGCCATCCATGTCGACCAGGGCATCCTTCAGTTTGAAGTCATAGACTTGTTCAGCGGGCTGGATGAACACGGTTGCCAGGGTATTTCGATCTTCGATGGCGTGGTTTGCCGCAAGAGCACACCCCCTTCCGTGCCCGACGATTATTAACTTTGAGTGGTGCAGCTCCTTTCGCTTGCCGAGGAATTCGGCGGCAGCATCCAGGTCCTTGCTGGCAAAAGCCCACATGCTCTTGCGTTGTTTCTCATCGGCCTTGGACCAGTCGTAGTTCTTTGCCGCATTCACGCCATGTCCACGCAGTTCGAGCAGCAGGACGCCCATGTGCTTTTTTGCAAGGGCCTTGGCGAGTGTTTGCAGATCCTTGCAGTTGGAGCCCTGATCGTGGATCAGCAGCACACCGGGGACTTTCTTTTTGGATTTTTTGGGAGCGTAGTACTGGGCTGTAAGCTCTTTCTTGTCGTCCGTTTTGAGGCGCACCGGAAGGCCCGCGTCCTTGTTCTTCTCTTCCGCACCCTTTTCCTTGGTTGTGGCAGGGGATGCGGGGGCGGCCATAGCGAGCGCCGACACTCGGGCTGCTGGGGCTTGCTGTTCGGGCAGGGTATCGCTGGTAATCGGCAGCACCAAAAAGAAGGTGCTAGCCAGTGCGGTGAGGCCTAAGAGCATGGAGAGTGTTCTAGTCGGTCGAGGATCGAGTGCTTGGAGTGCTTGGGGGGGCACCCGGTCAGGGAACGGCGGAAGCCCTTTCTCCACTTTGGAAGCAGCGGGGCTATGGGGAGAGCATAGGGGGTGAGGACCCCTGTTCAAGGAGTCGTTCTAGAAGTGGCTCGGCATGAGTTCTACCCACTTGGCCCCTTCGGTTACCATCTATGGGGCGGAACCTTATGATTTCGGCCTTTTTGCTGGGGAATTTGAGCCGATTATGGGCCGAATAGGCGTTCTAAGGCCATTGTTCCCCCCAGGGTCATTCCCGGGCCATGTTTTCCGCACTTTTGCAGGAATGGGGCTCGGGCCGGGGGGCCGGAGGAGGGGTTGCCCCTAACAATGTACCTATGAGTCTCCCCAAGCCTATCTGGCTCTCTACGCGGCGGCACTCTTCGGCCCAGGCCTTCCCTGCCCCCTGTGTGGTGAACCTGTGAGGCCGGGCGCGCGGGCGTGTCGGGCGTGCGGGTCCGATAGCGAAACCGGCTGGTCGGGCTTGGCGGAGGAGATGACCGCCGATTTGGGGACTCCGCTTGCGGATTTTGACTATGGCGAGTACCTGGACCGGGAGTTCTCGGGCGGCTCGCTGGCCTCAAAGCATGGGAGGCGACGCTTTGCGCTGGTGCTGGTTCTCCTTGCTTTCATCTCATCTCTTGTGGCTTGGGGTTTCTGATGCACCCGGTCAGTTGTGGTTCGAGCGGGGCCGATGGCATCGATTCTGGGCTGGGATGAGGGTACGTGCCCTAGAATGCCCGCACAGGTGTGCACCATGCGGGGGGGGGGGGGCGCGAAGCGCCCTGGGGCGTGACTTCCTCGATCCGCAGCGTAAATTGTGGATGGTGTATTCGCCTTTGTCGCAGGGCGTTATGCGCTGGTGCTTAGATAAATGCGGAATAAAGGGGGTGGATCGTTGACGTGGGGGTTTCTGCCCCTATTATCCCCCTCTCCAACGCAGCGCGAGCAGCAAGGAACGGCCCTCACAGCCGCCTCTGCCGCCCACAGCGACAAGCCTGCCTCCGAGAGGAGAATAAGGTGACATCGGCGACTGCGGTTCTTTGAAAATAAGGGTGACCTTTGAAATGTAACTTGAGCGAGTGGCGCTTCGATTTCTGATCGAAGTGCGAACAA
>JAAETM010000334.1 GCA_024228395.1 bacterium
CTCACCGCCGCCATCGAAGCCTACGTGCCGCACAAGTAAGCCGTCCCATGCAACCCATTCGCCCCCGCGAGTCCGTCATCCTGGCCGAGGACTTCAAAGTCCTCGTATTCTGGTACCGGGAGGTCCTGGGCTTCGAACTCACGCGATTGGCAGAAGATGACTTCCACTTTGCCAACCTGGAAACCAAGAGCGGCATCAAGATTGGCATTGGCTCCGCGAAACAGATGGGCCTTGAACCAGGAAACCGAAGCAAGGCCTCCGTCATCCTGCAACTAGAGGTCGACGACCTGCCCGAATTTTTCGAAGACGTCGCAGCCTCAGGCGCCAACGTCCTTTTCGGACCCACAAAAGACACCAAAGAGAACTTCTCGTTTGGCGCCATTGCAGACCCCGAAGGAAATCAGTGGTGGGTGGTCGACAAGGACTGCCCTTAGCAAGGCGTTGGACATCAGCAGTTTCCCGATGGTTCCTACAGGACCCAAGCCATCTACCACTATAATGGGCACGCCCCCGAGGTTATTATCCCCACCATGAGCTTCCGATTTTCCACACAGCAGAAGGTCCGTTGGGTCGACATCGACGCCGGCTGCGTCCTGAATCACGCCGTCTACTTGAGTCTGGTCGAGCAGGCCCGCTACGAGTACTTCGACCAGCTAGGGCTGCTCGAAGGCAGCGCAGACTTCAGCTTTCTCTTGGGCGAAACCACCGCACGCTACCTGTCTGTCGGACGAGCGGGCATGGTCCTGACGGTCCGCCTGCGGACCACTCACTTGGGCAACAAGAGCCTTGAACAGGAGTACGAGATCGCCGATGGCGACACCCTCCTGTCGATCATCACGGCAAAGCTTGTGTGGTGTAACTCCGACCTCTCGAGCAGCCCAATTCCCGATCGAGCCAGGGCAAAAATGGCCGCCTTCGACGAGATTCCCGAGCGCAGCTAGCGCTCCTCCCATCCCATGTTTGGTGTCATCCGCAGGAACCCCCAGTTCCGCCAGCTCTGGTTTGCCCAGGTGGTTAGCGCGACGGGTGACTGGCTGAACCGCATCGCCACCCTTGTGCTGATCGGCGAGCTCGGTGGTGGCGAGGCGCAGCTCAAGGTCGGCCTGCTCTACGGGATCGAGTACGCGCTTCGAATGCTGCCGACGGCGGTCTTCAGCCCCCTTGCGGGTCCCCTCGCCGACCGCCTGCCCCGGCGCGCCATCATGGTGACCAGCGACCTGATTCGAGCAGTCGTTGTGGCGTGCCTACTGCTAATTCAGGACCCCGATCATTTGCAGTACCTCTACGGGTTGATCTTCCTGCAGATGAGCCTGGGTATCTTCTTCGAGGCCGCCAGGTCAGGAGCGCTACCCAACACTGTGCCCAAGGAGGACCTGCACGAGGCCTACGCGCTCTCCGCGGCAACCTGGAGCACGATGCTGGCGGTCGGTGGCTTCTTGGGGGGCGTACTTGTGGAGCACATCGGCGTTGGAGGGGTCTTCATCACCGACGCCACGACGTACCTATGCAGCGCGCTCTTCCTATGGAAGCTACGGCTTCCACCGGTGCCGACCCACCCCGAGTCCTTTCGTCTGCTCGACATTCTGCAGCTGCGCGATCTGCGGCGAGGAGTCTCCCATGTGCGCAGCCTGGGGATCTTACCAATCCTCTTCTCCAAAGTGCTCTGGAGCCCCTGTGGCGGGTTCGTGATTCTCTTCCCGATTCTCGCCCAACGTTTTGCAGAGGGACCCGTCGGTATTCAAGAGGCGGGGAGCGCCATCGGGCTACTCTTCGCGGCGCGGGGTGTGGGCACTGGGGTCGGTCCGCTCCTGGCCCGACGGCTTGGGGGATCCTCAGAGGCTATGTTGCTGAAGCAAACCTGGGGCGGGATGCTCGTCGGTGCTGTGGGTTATGTGATCCTGCCCTTCGCGGCCAACCTATGGTTGGCCGCCACCTGCGTCATGGTTGCCCACATGGGAGGAAGCGCCCAGTGGGTGGGCTCCACAACCTACTGGCAAAGACGTATCGATGATGCCTTCCGTGGGCGGGTCTTCGCGTCGGAGTTCCTGCTCATGACCCTGGGCTTCTCGACATTCGCGGTCCTCTCGGGCTGGATGTACGACCGAATCGGGGACCTCGACACGATCATTTGGAGCTTCGCCTCGCTGACCACGCTCGGAGGTATCATCGCGCTGCTTCTCTTCCGGAAGCTCCCCCGGGAGACACTGGAAGCACCCTAGTTTTCCAGCCTCCTTGTATGGGTGCTCAAACGATTTGGGGAGGAAGGAGGAGAAGTGTTGCCAATCCCCCGCCGAATTACCCATGGCCGATTGCTGGATCGACGAAGCGGTGGCCTCCAACAGTGAGTACCTACAATACCTCGAAGATACCGGTGCCCCGCCCCGCCGAAGTGGGACGAAGCCTGCTTGGACGACAGCTTCGACGGGGGGACTGGCACGAACTTCCCACGGGTGACGTGAGCGAAGCCTGGCTGGAGCTGCCCTGGACCGCCGTCGCCCAACCGGACGACTTCCTTGCCAACGTGCACCACATTTCCTATCCCAGCGTGGAGTCGACCCGCGAGTGCTGCAACGGGAGTACGAGCACCTGCTGCCCGTGCGCGTCCCAGGCTGCCGCCACGCACCATTCGGACTATTCCACGCCTACGGCAACGTGGCTCAAAGATCTTGGAGGGTCCCGCTCGACGGGCTCGACACCAAGATCATGCGCAAGCACGTGGGAGACCGCCTCATCTTTGGAACAGCCTACCGGAATTGAGTCTCCGACTTTGACTATTTCGTCCACCGATCAGGGCGCAAAGTCGTGGGGCATCGGTTTCCGCTACATGCGGTCCGCGCGACCTTCGGTCACGCTGGGCAGGCACAGGGATTCAGAAATACGCCGGCGACCGGGCCAATCCAAAACTATTCCGCTTCCCATCCGTGCGCCCGGCGGCAAAGCTGCCTCGCAACCAAACCATTTGCAAATCGCCTAGCAGAACGTTGACAATCAACGGCCTGCTGACCTAGTTTTCCTTCAATCGCCTGGCCAATTGCGCTTCGTGCAGGTTTCGTGGAGCGAGTGTGTTTGGATCCAACGCCTCAAACCACTTGCCATCGAGATTCTCCTCGCTTTCTGCTTCGCTCTGCACACCTACGAAATTCATCGAACGAGGCCCGAACCCGGGGCGTGGGTACTTCTGGGGTCGCATGGAACGAATGTTCCAGAAAGTGCCACAATGGCGCCCCAGTTTTTGGCCACCTCCGCAGGTCCACAAGCGCGTACCCAACCCGACATCAATGTTGGTGAACAGGTATTCGTGGGGGCCACGACGGTGATGGTCGAAGTTCAAATCCACTCCGCTCCCGTTGGAGAACACATTGCCCGAGTGATTGGCGGAGAGGCCTAAGTCATGGATGAAGCGTGTATTGAAGCGGAAGTTGGTAAGGACGTTGTCGGTGCCACCCAGGATCACGCCATGATGGCCGGTGTCTCCACGCTTTGGTTTCCTCTCTGAGTCAAGGACTTAGCCTTGTCATCCACCATACGTAATTCCACAACCTGCCCAGCCCGCAAGGCTTCTGTCGATAACATGGTCAAGGTTTGTGCATCACGCTGGGCTGGCACTGTTACTTTGGCGAGTTGTTTGGATTGGAAAGTTCACCTCACACGCAGAATGCCGCCCGACCAGGAGTAATTGCTGGTAGGTTTATCGCCGGAGGTCGCGCCCCAGCTGGGCTGGATGTCGGTCAGAGATTCTGGGCAGAATAGTACGCTCTTGGTTGGTCCAACACCACGCAACACCACTCCTCTCTTTGCCAGCGTCAAGATTTGAGTGATTTTGCAGCGACCTTCAGGAACCAGGATCGCGCCCTTCTCCACTTTGGCCAAGGCTTTCAAGAAGGAATGGGTATCATCGGTTTCACCATCCCCCCCGGCGCCAAAATCTTTGACGATGGCAGTTTGGGGCACCATAGGTGGTTGCTTCTCCGAGCGGCGATATCCGGCGAAGGAGAAGTCGGGCAAGCGACTCGTGGGAGCCCATAACTCCCCGTTCTGACCCCACAAAGCTGAGCGTTCCTGTGTTTGGGCCTCCGTGGCAAAACCAAGGGACACACAGAGTGTGAAGGCAAAGAGGAGGGTGCGTGGCGGCTGGAGCATTGCGGGTTGGTAGGAATTCTGAGGGGCAGATGAATGAGAAGCGGTTAGCGCCTTTGCCTTTGAAGCGGTGCGGCAATATCGAGGTCCGTATGACGATCGCCGGAACAGTGTTGAGTGTCCCAACGCCCTGTCAGCCCCTCCCCATCGCAAGCCTCGGCAACTGACGCGCGTGTGCTGCGCACTCGCCTAAAAGGCTGGCGTGACGCCCGGAATCGGCACCGCATAACGGCCCTGCTCATCCGGTAGCACCGGCGGCGGGGCATTGAAATCGTAGGCCGCAGGTGAGAGATCCTGGCCCGAGTTGATGGCATCATCCCAACGGACAATTTGGCCCGAGTAGGTGGCCATGCGCCCCAGGACCGAGGTCATCGAACTCTTAGCTCCATGCTCAGCCTCGTTGTAGGGAGTACCCGCGCGGATAGCGGTGAAAAGGTCGTTGTGCTCGACTTGATAGGGATTGGGCTCGTCGCCGCGGAATCGCCAGCTCCAGCCGCCTTGGTTCTCGATTCGAGCACCACCGATGTCGGCCGTGCCTCGCGTTCCATGGGCATATTCGTTGACTCTCGATTTGGTGCCTGGCATATGGCGACATTGACTCAACATCTTGAGACCACTTGCATAGGTGAATTCGACCATATGGTGGTCGAAAATCTCGCCATGATCGATTCCAGTGCGCACAAGGCGGCCGCCCTGCCCCTGGGCTTCGATCGGGTAGTCACCAACGAGCCAATTGCACACATCGAGATTGTGGATGTGCTGCTCGGTGATGTGATCGCCACAGAGCCAATTGAAGTAGTACCAATTGCGCATCTGATAGGTCATTTCACTCTGACCCTTTTCACGCGGCCGAGTCCAAACGCCGCCGCTATTCCAATAGCACCGCAGGAGCGTTAGGTCTCCGATCGCACCTTGCTTGATGCGATCAATGGTCTCTAGATAGCGCTGTTGATGGCGCCGTTGCAATCCAACTCCAACCCTGAGACCTTTGGCATCGGCCTCGCGTGCGGCTGCAAGCACCTTGCGAGCGCCGGTCGCGTCGACCGCCACAGGCTTTTCCATGAAGACATGTTTGCCCAAGCTGACCGCATGTTCAAAGTGGATCGGGCGAAAGCCCGGCGGGGTGGCGAGCACGACGAGATCGATATCCTCGACCATCGCTTTCTTATAAGCATCGAAACCCGTGAAGCGGCGCTCTTCCGGCACGTCCACCTGGTTGGGGTGCCAGCCGGTCAGCTCGCTCAAGCTGGTTTCCAGCCGATCGCTGAACGCATCGGCCATGGCCACCAGTTTCACATCACCAAGTCCCGCATCTGCGGTGTGCAAGGCTTGACTCACCGCGCCGGTGCCGCGTCCACCGCATCCAATCAAAGCAATGCGCAGGAGTTTGTCGCCGAAGGCGTTGCTGGGAGCAGGTTCTGCATCTTCAGGGGTGGCTTGCGCACTGCCGAAGGTGGAGAAAACTGAGGCGCCCAGGGCGGCCGCCGAAGAGTACTTGAGGAAGGAGCGACGTGATGAGTTCATGCGCTCAAGCTTAACCAGAGGTGGCGAAAAGGTCGAACCCCGGGTCGTTGACCGGGGAACAAACACGGCCACCGGCGCTGTAGGTCGGGCGCCACGCCCTCCCGTGCGGAGCATGAAACTCGCCCATTAGGGTGCCTGCAGGGAAACCGGGGAGACGCATTGCCTGTTAAACATCGCCTCCCCGCGACCCACCTATTTGACCGGCGCCTAACGTTTTCCGGTCCTTTGCCGCTCCTGAATTTCAGCGATTCGAGACAGATCGGCCTCCCAGTACTTTTCCTGCTCAACGAGCGGCGGAGGAGTGAGGGGGCGTACGATGCGGAAGCCCACCGTCTGGGCGTTGGTCAGATACCAAATACTTTTTGGCAACTGTGGATCCATCATTTTCCAAGAGTCCTTGGAACCACGGCGGGCGGCCGAACGCAGGGCCTCTGGGTCGTCGTCCCAGGAGCCACCCCGGACGATTCGGGGATATTCCTTGGTTGGCCATTGAATCGGATTCTTGATCACTTTTTCTTCCTTTTCCACGGCTCCCAAACGCTTGTTATGGGAATAGGACTCGTGTCCATCGAGCACCCACTCGGCCACGTTTCCGTGCATGTCGTGAAGCCCCCAGGCGTTAGGCAGCTTCTTGCCCACCGGATGATAGGCATCCTTGCTGTTTTCGAAATGCCATGCGTGGGCGTCGAGTTTGTCCGCGTCCGCTCCGAACGAAAAGGCCGTTGTCGTCCCCGCGCGGCAGGCATACTCCCATTCCGCTTCGGTTGCCAAGCGGTAAAAGCGCCCAGTCTTCATGGTGAGCCACTTGGTGTACTGCTTGGCCGCGAACTGGGTCATTGAAATGGCGGGGTACCCTTCCACGCCCATGTTGAAGTCCATGGGCACATAGGGTGGCGTGGGACGGCTGACCGCATCGGCCCAGATTTCCTGGGAAGGGCTCCCGGTTGCGGTATTCTCGACCACCCTCACCTTGTCACCTTTGAGCATGAACAACTCATATTCATCCCAGGTCACTTCGTGCACGCCCATCCAAAATGGGGCGATCTCGACACCGTGCTGGGGCCCCTCATCCTTCTTGCGCTTAGCCTCGCCATCGGGGCTGCCCATCTGAAACTGACCACCGGGGATAGGCTGCAGGCGGAAGGTGACCTTGGAGCCGAGGATGCGGTCGACGTAGGGTCGCATGTCAGCTTCCTGAACGGCCTTGGCGTCGGTAACCTCAAGCACGGGCCTGGGACCTTTTGGCATCTCGGGATAGGAGCGCCCATCCTCCCGACCGTCCTGTGGCGACCGCCCAGAGAGGCAGGTCAGGATAAGCAGCGAGAACAGGAAGGCGTTGGGCATAGCGGAGATGGGATCGGTGGTCGTTGGGGACTGGCGGGAATTGCCGGCAGGGGAGTCTACCTCAACGTTGAGATCTACGCGCCCTTGGAAGAGCTTGGGTTCTCCAGTGATTTCATCTTGGTGACGATAGCGGTTCGGCTGCCCCAGGCGTCAACGAGCATGCCAAAGGAACGCCAAACGCGTCCTGGGATGAGCGCCATCTGGGCGGCCTTGAGCATGTCCTCGAAGGAGGGTGAGGCCTTGGTTTGGTACCCGGGGCATTCCTTTGCTCTCTTGGCGACGTCCTTTTGCCAACGGGATTCGGCTAGGTACCAGAGGGCCACTATGCCGTGAGCATACCAAGCGAATGGGGCGGTGCCCTCGACCGCACGCCGGCCGGGGAAACCGCGCGGCCTGGGACCAGACTGCTTCTTGCTGTGCTTGGCTCTGCAGCTCCATCCACTTTGGGGCCGGTCAACCCGGACGTCCGCTTGGTGTCTCGGAAGTTCACTTCAATCAGCCACCAGCGTGCATACAACTGAAGTATGGATTGCTCGGGAAGCTCGTGATCGGTGGAGAAAAATGCACGGTCCTCGAAGTTGCCCTTTGGGTCGCGAGTGACCACAACCCGAACGAGCCTTTGCCCAGTCGCGATGTACCAAAGGCAGATCCATGTTTTTACAAGCAAGGTCACCTCTCGCCGGTAAAGAACTGTGCGGACCTTGGTCCAATTCTTTGCCTCCTCAGCAGAATCTGTGGGTCTCCGGCGGCTCAGGAAGCTTGCCCATTGCATGATTAAGGGCCGTTTCAGCCGTATCGAACGTCCTGAAGCCGTATGACTTTCTGAACGTGAGTTTCAGCTTGTTGTTCAGACCTTCCACAGAGCCGGCCGAAATCTCGCCGCGAGCCCGAAACCAGTTGAGAATGAGAGGTTCGTGGCGGCGTAGGGTTAGTGC
>JAAETM010000335.1 GCA_024228395.1 bacterium
ATCGACGCAAAGGCCTTGAGCAAATTGGCTGCGAAGTACCTGATGCCCAAGAACGCAACCAGGCTTGTGGTAATGCCGAAAATCGCCGTAGAAGCCAACGCGAACAAATAGGAGACCCCACCCTCGCTTGTGGCTGGGAATGCGGAATAGGCTGCCGGCGCCTCCCTCCCTCCTGTAAGCTGTGCCCATGACCAACTCCGGCAACAACCTATGGGCGGTGATCATGGCCGGGGGCGGGGGTACTCGCCTGTGGCCGGCTAGTCGACGAAATACACCCAAGCAGTTCCTGCGCCTGCACGGTCACAGCACTCTGCTGGAGCAGACCTGCGAGCGGCTTGAGGGTCTGGTGTCCCCCGAGCGCATCCTGATCGTCACTTCATCCGAACACGTTGCGGAGGCGCAACGTCTGCTGCCCAAGGTCTCCGCCGACAACATCCTCGGTGAACCTGCCGCGCGCAACACCCTGCCATGCGTGGCCTGGGCCTGCGCCGAGATCGCGCGCCGCGACCCGGGCAGCACGCAGATCGTACTGCCCGCCGACCACCTGATCGAACCCGCCGAAGCTTTCCGCGACACCCTGCGCGCCGCGGTGGCCTTTGCCGAATGCAACGCGGGCGCCCTGGTCACGCTCGGCATCCGCCCCACCCACCCGGCCACAGGTTTCGGTTACCTGCAAACCGACAAGGCCATCGGCGATTCCCTCGGCCAAGAGGTCTTCCCCGTCGAACGTTTCGTGGAAAAACCCGATGCGGCCAAGGCCCAGGAATTTCTGGTTGGTGGCAAGCACTACTGGAATGGTGGCATGTTCATTTGGACTACGGAGAACCTCGCGAAGGGCCTTGAAACCCACGCGACCGAAACCTGGAATGCCCTGGATGGCGCCAGCGCGCAGCAAGTCCGCCTGGCCTATCCATCCCTGGAATCCGTGTCCGTGGACGTGGGCCTCATGGAAAAAGCCGGCAACATCTTCATGCTGCCCATGGGTTACATGTGGAGCGATATCGGTTCCTGGTCCGCATTGGAGGAGGTCATCCCCGCCGATGATTGCGGCAATCACCGCTCGGGCAGCGGCCCGCTGATCGCAAAAGATGCCAAGGGCAACATCACCTTCTCCGACAAAAACCACACCATCGCCCTGCTCGGCGTGGACAACCTGGTGGTCGTCTCGACCCCCGACGCCACCCTGGTTTGCCCAAAGGACAAATCCCAGAACGTGCGCGCCATGGTGGACCTTCTCAAAGAGCGAGCGCAGGACCTGCTGTAATCCATGACCTCCGCCCCCCTACCCACGGGTGCCGTGCTCGCCATGGACCACGGCATGAAACGCTGCGGTTTCGCCGTGGCCGACGCCTTGCGCTTGACGATGACACCGCTGGCCACTTTCCATGGGCCGGGCGATGGGCAAGGCCTGATCGAGCACATCGTTTCCCTGGCGGAAGAACGCTCGCTCAGCGCCCTGCTGATCGGCTTGCCCCTGCACCAGGACCAGAGCCAAAGCAGCCAAGCCAAGCTGATCAAGAACGTGGCCGAGCGCCTCGCCCAACGCCTCCAAAACCTGCGCTTCCTATTCATCGACGAACACCTGACCAGCAAGGAAGCCGAAGCCCGGCTGGTCGAAGCCGGCTTCACCGGCCAAGCCCGCAAGGACCGCCGCGACTCCTGGAGCGCCCTGGTCATGCTTGAGGAGTGGATCGAAAACGGGGAGCCCCTTGACAACCCGCTGGCATGAATACGATGCCTGACTCCATATTGACACGGCCGGCCCCATCAAATTCCTTTCGGCGACCCTGTAGAACCCCACGCAGGTGCGATCTAACACCCCGGCCACCAATCTCCACCCCGAGCCCCCCACACCACCCATGGACACCTTCGAAGCGATCCAAAACCGCCGCTCCGTCAAGCACTTCGACCCCGAGCACAGTTTCAACCCCAACGAAACCCGCAGGCTGCTGGAAGCCTCCATGCTGTCACCGACCGCCTTCAACATGCAGAACTGGCGTTTTGTGGTCGTCAGCAACCCGGGGCTCCGTCAAGACCTGCGCACCGTTGGCTACGACCAGGCTCAGATCACCGACGCCTCCCTGCTCGTCTACGTGGTCATGGACAGAACGGCCCACAGCGATCGCCCCGAACGCCTACTGGAAGGATGCCGAAGCGGAGGTTGGCGAGCTGATGGTCAACATGATGGGCGGCTTTTACGCCGACAACGATAGCCTCGTCCGTGCCGAGGGCCATCGCTCCTGCGGCATCGCGGCACAGGCTCTCATGCTGGCGGCCCAGTCCATGGGCTACGATTCGTGCCCCATGATCGGGTTTGACTTCCAGGCGACGGGTGAGTTGATCAACCTGCCCAAGACCCACGAGATTTCGATGGCGGTCGCCATTGGCAAGGCTCTAAGCCCTGCTCGCCCTCGTGCCGGGCAATTGCCTTACGAAGAGGTCGTGATTCAGAATCGGTTTTCCAAGTGATTGCGGGCAACTGGGGGATGGCGGGGCCGGCGAGAAGAGATTCGAACGAAACCATAACCCTCCCCCCCTTCCACCGAAGGCTACCCCCCAAATACGGAATCCAAGAACCTCCGGATAGCATCAAAAGCTAAAGCAGCATCAGCCTCCTGCAGCGGATGATGGCGATGACCTGCCAGGACCTCAACCAACACCTTGCCACCCCCCAAGGAACCCAGGTCCCCCGTCTTGGTGAACGGATCCTGATCCCCCACCAATATAAGGACAGGAATATCCAAGGCACTGAGGCCCCCCAGGTAACCCGCCGATCGCTGGGCCTCCTGAACTGCTCTCAATGAAATCTGCCCATGGCAGACATCGTCCCCATCCCAGGCCGCGCTGGCACCGGGGTCGCTGGTCAAATGCTGTCCCTGGTACCCCGTGGGCCCGGTGCTCTCAGGGGTCAGCTTCCTAAACATGTTCTTGAGGCCGCCCGGCTTGGTCGGCTCCTCGAAGGGCGGGTTGGGCATGGGAGCCACCAGAACCAGAGCCTGCAACACCCCGGGGTGTTCCGTGGCAAAGCTCGCGGCGTAGTTCGCCCCCAAGCCTTGCCCAATAAGCACCTTAGGTTCGTCGGGCATACGGTACGCCAGATGATCCTGGATCTCCTGCACGTCCCGGCAGACCTCTTTCAAGCCAGCGCTATGGCCTCGCACCCCCTCGGTGCGGCCGTGGCCCCGCAGATCGGGCAGGGCCACCGCCCAGCGGTCCCCCGCCAGGACCGAGGCCAGGTCCTTGTATCGATCCCCCCGGTCCCCAGCATCGTGCAGCACGGTGATGGCGCCCCTGGGCTCCCCACGGGCCGCCAATTCGAGCACGGAGAGCAGCACCATGCCCTTCATCGACTGGTGGGTGATGCCGGATGCCTGCTCGCCCGTCTCCGTGGACTCGCGCAGCTCCAAATTCGTGAGGAAAAAGTCGTCTTCCATGGCGGCAGTATACCCCTCTTGGCGTTCCTGAGGATAGAATCACCCCGGGACGTGAGTTGCTGAGACGATCGCTCTGTCAATCAGCCCTGGGGGTGACTCCAGGGGGGAATTGGCGGGGAGGAAAGTCCGGACTCCACGGGTCAGGGTGGTTGTTAACGGCAACCGACCGCGAGGTTAGGGAAAGTGCCACAGAAAATAGACCGCCTACCCCAGGCTTCGGCTTGGGCGGCAAGGGTGAAACGGTGCGGTAAGAGCGCACCGCGGTCCTGGTGACAGGGCTGGCAGGGTAAACCCCACCCGGAGAAAGACCAAATAGGGAAGGTGCATGACGAAGACCCCGTCCATGCCTTCCGGGTAGGTCGTTCGAGGCCGGAGGCGACTCCGGTCCCAGAGAAATGATCGTCTGCGGCTCGAGTCAAATCGAGTTGGACAGAATCCGGCTTACAAGGCAACTCACGTCCCGCCCATACCGGGCCAGGCACGCTTCACCACTTGCGTGGGAAGGGGACGGAGGAATGAAGAGGGTTCGGGCGCAAGTGGTGACGGGTACTAGGCTCCATATTGCCCCATGCCTAAATGGCTCTGCTTCGGAATGTTGTGCAAAAAAAACTTGGGTCGGATTTCCGAACGGAGCGGCTTCATTTATAAAAAATAGTGCCACACAAGTGAATGGATGGTTTTTTTTCGGCATTTCATCGCGGACATGGATGCGGTTGATTTCTTTCGAGCTTCGTGCTTTTTGTTTCCACCCGCGGCAACTCCAACGTTTCAGGCGTGCGCGGCAATGCCACCAATCCAAGAATAGCCAGCGAATGCGGCACTCTTCGAAATGTCGGCAACGAGAACATCGGTGGCATGCCAGCAAGCTCGCGTGTGTCAACCCTATGCTTGCATTCGCTTTTCTTTCGGCTCGACTACCCATGATTCCGATTTTCCACAAGTCAACAAAACGAAGAAAATACGAGTGATTTCATGGCCTTGACATAATCGGGGAACGCGCATATTCTCCCCTTATGTCGTTTATGGCTGGCGTTCTTCAGGCGCGAGCGACTTTCGCACGACGCCCATCGCGAGCACGTCAAACCAACCAACAACGACCACACACCCCATGGAATTTGTCTTCGTAGTACCCCGGGAAAAGCTTTTCCCAGATTCCTATCCCCATGGGTACTTGCCTTACGGCGAAGGGTCGCTCCGCGGCAACCCCCTTCAGGGCGCACTGCAGCAGCGCGTAGAAGAGCACGGCTTCTTTGTGGAACGCGAATACGCGGAACGCACTCCGAGCCTCAAGCAAGTCATCCCCTACACGATCGTGGAACGCGGCGGCAAAGTTCTTTGTCTGACGCGCACCAAGAGCGGCGGCGAAGTCCGTCTGCACAACAAACTATCGATCGGCGTGGGCGGACATATCAATCCGGTCGACCTTACCACTGGCCCCGAGGGCCAGGACTCACGCAACCCCATTCCGCAGGCAACCCAACGGGAAGTGCTGGACGAGGAGCTCAACGTCGACGGACCGCATACTCTGCAGTCCGTGGGCTTGATCAACGACGACAGCAATCCGGTCGGGGCTGTTCACGTGGGCTGGGTGCAAGTCCTGTCCACGGAAGGCGAGGTGTCAGTGCGCGAGGTCGATCAACTCATTGGAAGTTTCCACACCGTTCAAGAGCTGCAGGACATGCTCGAGAGTGGTGCCAACTTCGAAACATGGTCGAGTTTCTTGATCCCGAAACTCGACCTTCTTCTCTCAAACTCCAGCAACAGCTCTGCCCCGCTACCCACCCATCAAACCCAATGACTCCTCCTACGGTCCAAAGCAAAATCACAGCCCCAGAAAAAATATATGACGCCCTCAATGCGGCCCGAACAGCCGACTGTGTCAACATCCGACTCAAGGATGGCCGCCCGATTCAGGGCTCGCTCGTCTTCAACCCTTTCAAGGGCGGTGTCCGAGTGATCGACATCGAACAAGAAACGAGCATCGACTTCCCGATCGACCACATCGCTGAGCTGCGCTTCCTCTAGCTCATCATCCCATCGGGGGATGGGATTCATTCCCAGGGCACTCTCTTCCGCACAGGTCTTGATGCCGCCCACTTCAACCGCTCCCCCTGGTTCGCCAGGGGGAGCGGTTCTTTTTCCTTCAAAAAACAACCGCCGCTCTCCGCTATGCTTCAACGTCAACTCCTGCTCGCACTCTGTTGCTCGCTCCTCGCCGCCTGCGACAAACCAGTTTCCGCCCACGCCAAAACCGACCCGTCCCCCCACTGCTTAGCGGTGCGCGCGGAGGCGGGATTCGTGGGCCTGCCAGGAAGCCTGACCGCTGGCCACGATAGCCTCGTACCGCTCACATCGCGCTCCGAGCGAACCCTGCTGGCCTCGGTTTGGAAGGAGCAGGTCGAATTCGCGGTGACCGGATCCCAATCCGCCCCAGGGGTGCGCGCGCTGCCCCACCCCCTGGCGAGCGAGGTCATGCAAGACGAACGCGG
>JAAETM010000336.1 GCA_024228395.1 bacterium
CAACTCCATGCGACCGGGCGCACTCTTCAAGTTGGGCAGGTCCGCCAGCAATTGCTGCTCCCCCACACCCAGCCAGCGCGCACAGGCCAAGGCCTGCAAAAGATTGCTCACGTTGTAACGGCCGAGCACGGGGATCTGAACCCCCTCGGCATCCAACCCCAAACCGTGCAAATCGAAACGCGTGCCACGCTCCACGGTCTGGATGGCGGAGGCCCAGAGGTCCGCGACCCCCCAGGTGGACGTGGTCAAAATACGCACACCCGCGCCCAACACCGAACGCGCCATGAGCGGATAAGCCGCATCGTCCGTGTTCAACACGGCGGCACCGTCGTGCCCCAGGGACTCGAACAAACGCGCCTTCGCACGCCCATAGGCTTCCATATCCCCGTGGTAGTCCAGGTGGTCACGGCTGAGGTTCGTGAACACGGCCAAGTCCACCTGCGTGCCCGACAGACGATCCTGTTCGAGGGCGTGGGAGCTGGCTTCCATGATCAAAGTGCCGCCGCCGGCGGAGCGATGCTCGGCCATGAGGGCCTGCAAGCGCGGCGCATCGGGGGTGGTATGACTGGCCGGGTATTGCCTTCCGCCGGCCAGCTGGTAACCCGTGGTGCCCAGGAGCGCCGGGTCGCTGGCGATCAGCAGGGAGCGCAGCATGTGCGCGGTTGTGGTCTTGCCGTTGGTGCCGGTAATGGCCACAACTTCCAGGTCCAAGGAGGGCTCGCCAGCCGCCAGGGATGCGCACTGGCCAGCGACACTGCGCGCCTGCGCATGCCTCCACTGGGGCAGATTCGACGCCACATTTGGAGCGTCTGCAGGCAAGAGCAAGGCCAGCGCCCCGCGTCCTTCGGCCTGCTCCACAAACGCCTGGCCATTTTCATTGGCGCCAGGCAGTGCCACGAAGAGATCCCCCGGGCACACGAGTCGAGAGTCCAGCTGGACCCCCGTGATTTCAATTGTTTGGTGATCGTTTTTAGGGCCCACCAGAGCCCCCCCCAAACGCTCCACCCAGCGCTTTAGATCAGTCATTTTGCATGCCCCCCCTTTCGATGGCAGCCCAACTTGCGTCTCCCTCCTCCAACCAGGGCAAATCGTATTCTCCGAAGGCCTCGCTAGGCAATTCTGGAACGGACAAAGTCAGGTCGCGTCCCGTTTCCGCAGATAGCCCCAAAGCGCGCCGCAGAAGCAGGATAGCGCTCGATCCGGCCACCTCGGCTCCGAACTTCTTGTCCTTCGCGCGCGCATCCTCCACGACCACGAGGGTCAGGATGGTGGGCCCGTCCTCAGAAAGGCGTCCAATGGCGCACATGGAGGCGGTGTAGCAGGTGCTCCCCAGCCCCTTGTGAAGCTGTTTTCCCTTCAAGCTCTTGTAGCAAGAGCGCGAGCAGGAGGTCTCCTTCTCCCTGTGCTCCGCTGCGTGTTGCAATTCCACGTGAATGCAAACCTCGGTCTTCGTTTTCTCGGTCGTGCCGGTTTTCGTCCCGATATACTCGAATTCCGGGCAGAGCTTGTCATTTGCCACGTGCCGCCCGGTTCCAGACTGTGCGCCGATGGCCATCATCTCCAGGACCTGCTCGCAGGCCGTGGCACTGAGCACCGAGCGCCGCCCACCCAAGTCGAACCGATGGGAGAGCTGCTCCTGGTGCACCGAATCCACCAGGCTCAGGGGCAAGAAATCCCCGCCCCGCGCGATGCTCGCCAGCCCCTGGGCGTGCTGCCAAAGGGTGACCCCTAGCTCGTGGCCAAAGCAGATGGAGGGATGGGTGTAGACCCGGTCCCAGGTGCCCTTTTCCAGTTTGGGCAGGTAGCCCACCCCCTCCGACCCGAGGCCCACGCCGGGCCTCGATCCGTAACCCATGTCCACCAGGATGCCACGCAAATCCGCGGCCTCCAGGCGCAAACCGATCTGAATCAACACGGCATTGACCGATTTCGAGAGGCCCGCCCGGGCTTCGATCTCAGCCTCGCGGGGCGCGCCCTCGGCCTCCGCGATATGCCGCGAGCTGCGGCCCTCGCGGACCACGATGCCCTTCGGATAAAAGGTCTTGAACTTGGTGTCCGGTGCAACCACCCCGCGATCCAAGGCGGCCGCCATGATCACCGACTTCAAGGTGGAGCCCGGGGTGAACACATGTTGGGTGGGCAAGAAACGCCCGCCGGGATAGGCCTGCATGCCGTCCACGGCCAGCACGCGCCCACTCTCCACATCCAGGCAGATCCCCATGGCCATGGCAGGGTCCATGCGATCCATGACGCTCAGCAGTTCGGCGTGCAACTCGAATTGCAATTGGGCGTCCAGGGTCGTATGCAACTCGATCGGCGCATCGGCCAGGCTCGCGTCCATGTAATAATCGGGGACCTCACGGTCCTTCCAGCGCACGCGCCGGTCGCGCGCCAGGCGCCGACCCCGAACCGTATAGGTGCGCGTCTTCTGGCTCCAGGATTCGGCGACGCCGGAGTCCTCGAGGATCGTTTGGCAAAGACGCTCCAAACCGCTCCACGGCTTCCATTGGCGGGCCAATTCGGAAGCGCGTGCGGCGACCGGATCGGCGGCCTCGTCCCAGGGCAACAGGTGCGGGGACTTGTCCCGATCGCGCAAGGCTTGGGCCTTGGCATCGTCTTCGCCGAGCACACCCCAGTGCCCCAGTACGGCAAAGGGATCCGCGGCGCCGGGGGCTGCTTCTCCCATGGCGACCATGTGCAAGGGATCCTCGCGCACGGGTTGGAAGCGCCGCATGCTGGGCTGCAACTTAATCTGCCAGGGCGACACGGTTTCGTCGCGCAGCATTTGGGCCACCTTGTGCGCCATGTTCGGCTCCACCCCCTTGGCCAGGGAGCGATAGGTGGTCGGGCAAAGCTCAGCCCAAATCGCATCCGCCAAGAAAGCACGCCGCTCGAAGCTGCTCAGGCGTTGCAGATCTTCCTGCACATCCGTGGGCAAACCCGCCTGGGTCACCAGCTTGGTCAAATCGCGCAGGATCTTGCGCGTCCAACGCTCGGGGCGCTCCGCGCTCTTTGCGGACATGTGCCGCAAGCGCTCGTGCAGGTCGAGCACCACCTCGGGCTGCCATGCGAGGGTCGCGTGACGCCGGCTATCCAGGACCACCCAGCTCCAACCGTGCATCGGGACCTCTTCCGCATCCGGGTCGAGGGAACCCGTTTTCAACCAGCGCTGCACCGCGCGCGCGCCTTCGGAATCAAAGCGCAACAGCTTGGGTTTTTCGGGGATCAAGAAGCCCGTGTCCTTGTCCACCTCTTTGGGGAGCAGACGCTCCAGCACCTGCGCCTCGGGCAGGTGCAGAACCGCAGCCAAGGCACTCGCCATATGCACGGGTGTGTGACTGCGCCAGAGGGAGCGCGGCGAAACGCTGATGTCGAAACACTCCATGGACAGGGCCATGGCCTGTCCATCGCGGTCGAACAATTCGAAGGACGAACGCGGCGCGGCTTTCACGATGGTGGCGTCGGGTTGCTCGCCTTCCACATCCCTGGCGAGATAAACCGATCGAAAACCCACCAGGACAAATCCCAGGACGATGATCATGCGCACCACGCGACCGGCGACCAACATGTCCGCCCGCAGCGCATCACTTTCCGCGCCCACACTGCCCTTGCCGGTGCGCCTCACTGGGCCCCCTGCTCAGACTTTTTGAGCTCCGGCTCCAATCCCATGCGCAATGCTTCATCCGCACTCGAAGCCTGCCATTCGTATTCGCTCAGTCGGCACCGAAGGCCGGAGATGCGACGCTCAAACCACTCCACCTCGACCTGTTGCTTGTTGAGTTCCGCACCCTTGTTGAAGTTCTGGGACTGCACGGCGCAGGTCCAGCACCCTACACCGAAAGCGAGGGCGGAAAGCACAAGGGCTAGAACTGCGCGCCTCATGGTTTCTGACCCCCCTGCGAACCAAAGTTGGTTTCTCCGGTGTCCGTGGTTTCAAGGGACCCCAGGTCTGTGCTCTCGCCGTCGCTGCGAATGCGCCTAGCCGCCCGCACGCGCGCGGAACGGGAGCGCGGGTTGCTGCGGATTTCTTCGCGGCTTGCGGAAAGGCCCTTCTTCGATAACAGCTCCCAACAGCCTTCTTTCGCACCCTGGGCCAGGTACTGCTTGACGACAGCATCCTCTCCCGAGTGGAATGTGATGACGGCCAAAACGCCACCATGCGCCAGGCAATCCGCGGCGGCATCCATGCCCGCGATCAACTCATCACCCTCCGCGTTGACCTCGCGGCGCAGGGCCTGAAAGACCTTCGTTCCGGGGTGCGTGCGGCCCCCGCTTCCCACGGTCTCGACGATCAGGTCGGCCAGGGCTGCGGTGCGTTTGAAAGGCACGCGCTGGCGGGCCTTGATGATCGCCGCAGCGATGGGCCGCGAGCGGTGCTCGTCGCCCTCACGGAAGAAGAGATCCGCCAGGTCCTCTTCGTTCCATGTGTTCACGATGTCCGCGGCCGTGCGCTCCCTTGCGGGATCCATGCGCATGTCCAAGGGGCCATCGGCTTGGAAGGAAAAACCGCGTGACGGCCGATCGAGTTGGAGTGAGCTCACGCCCACATCCATTAACCACCCGATCGGCCTATCACAACGGAGTTTGCGCAAGAGACGCGCAAGATTGGAGAAGCGCGCGCGCTCACAGCGCGCCCGATCACCAAAGGGCTCAAGCCTCTTGCGGGCCAGATCCAGAATTTCTGGATCCTGGTCCGTGCCTAAAACACGAACACCCGCAAGAGCCTCAAGCAGCAGCGCTGTGTGCCCCCCGGCACCCAGCGTGGCATCCACGATCAGACCAGAAGCTTTCAAAGAGTCAGACCTACCCCCCAGCAGGCTGACTACCTCTTGGCCCAAGACCGGGATGTGCACCGATGAGGGTTTTTCACGCATGGCGAAACCCTCCTGTGTTCTGTTGGGCCGGGACGGGGGAGCGCATGTCGTGATCACGACGGCCCCCCACCGGAACCGAACGTGGCGGCGATGAGAGCATCGAGCTCCGCACCCACGTCCTTTGAGTCGGTATTGCCCTGGAAGGCGTTCCAACGGTCAGCGGACCAGATCTCCACCCGGTCCATGACGCCGACCATGACCACGTCCTTGCCAATGCCGGCCATCTCGACCAGCTTGCCGGGCAGCAAGAGCCGGCCGGAGCCGTCCAGGTTGATGCGCTGGGAGACGCTGAAAATCAGGCGCTGCAGGCGCAGATCCTGCTCGGAGGCAAAAGCCTCGGTATTGATGCGCCGGATGGCCCGGTTGAAGCCACCCTCGGCTAAAAGGTACAGGCAGCCCCCCAAACCCCGCGTCAGGACCGCCACACGGCTGCCCTGGCTATCCATGGGAAGGCCCTGCTGGAAGCGTTTGGGCACAAAAACCCGCTTTTTGGCATCCACAGAGTGGTTGGACTCCCCGCAGAAGACGAATTCGCCCCCATTGGTGGATGCCACTACACCCTCGGTCCACTCTGATCCCTTTTGCCCCATCCAGGTATCTTTTCGCGCCACCATCCCCACAGCAAGCACCCCCTGGGAAAATTCGAAGACAACGTGTGAAAGGGCCTTCCTAGTGCCAAAACCAGTCCCTTCCACCCCTTGTGGGGACATGCGATCCGAACCCAAGATATGGGGTGCACGGGTCCATTTAGGCGGTGGTGTCCACCCCGCACTCCCCTGGACCCGACCCAAGAATGGGGATGGCAGGGAGGGAAACCGAGCATCCAGCCTTGAAGCCATGGGTTTCCCCCGTGCGCTCTCCGCACGAGCACCTGCCTCCGCCCCACCAACATTGCAAAGGTAAGCAGCCAGGCCGCGCCCCCTTGACGGGACCGCAGCCTGGCATACTAGATCCAACGAAGGCGTCCCCTAGAACATCACACTCAACCCATTGGAGAAGTTCGACTGACCGGTACCATCACGGTGCCAGACCTGGAAGTGGTAGGTACTTCCCAGAGTGATGACACCGCCGATGCCAGGCAAAGCGAAGGGAATGTCAAACCCCGACCCCACCGTGGAGGTACCTGCAACGTTCTGCAAGATCCCGGCTGGATCATAGAAACCCACGGAGAGCATCGGGGTCCCAACGACGTTGTATCGTCCACCGAGATTCGGCGGATTGGTCGCAAGGCACAAAAAACCCTGACTGACTGGAAGGGGCGGCCCCGCACCGGTTCCGACCACGAAGTACCCAAGACGATTCGGCGGGCCCTGGGTGGATTCCAGGTGAACCCCAGTGCCTGCCCCCCCGCCGAGCGTGCCCCAAAGCAGGGTAGGAAGACCCGTGGAATTCAGGGCGGCAGGACTGCAGTACGCAGCAAAACGGCAACCATCGGGCACGCCATTCAAATCTAGATCAGGTACGAGACCATTCGCAATGGCCACGACATCTTCCACGCCGTCCAAATCGCAATCCTTCACAAACTGGGGAGCCAGATCGAGGGCATCTAGATCATCGCTGAAGTTCCCCATTGCAGTGCTCGAACGCACGGTCCCCAGCTCGAGCAGTTCCGCAGCGTAGAAGATTCCGGGGAAGGGGGAAGGGCCGTTCACAAGGGGAGTGGTCAGGATATCACCCTCTTGGATGGGCAAACCAAAAATGCTATCGGGGAGCCCGATCACCGACGATCCGCGCCGTACCGAGAAGAGTAACATGTCGGTGGAACCGTTCAGCCAATCCATCGGGAGCAGCGAGGGTTGAAAGACCCCGTCCCCATTGTCCCAGAGCATCAAAGCATCCAGATCGTCGAACAAGCCCGGCTGAATGTTCAAGCCCAGCATGGGGGCCGGTGCCCAAATCATGGGCGGCCCGCCAGGAGGACTGAACAACACATCCGCCCCGGTGGCCCCATGTGCGGCCGCGGAACCGGATCCGACCAAGCCGGTCAGCGGGTCCACCAAACTGTCTTCCAAGCTGAAGTACACGCCCATATTCGGCAAGCCCGGCAGAAGGGTGTCCACGGCATCCAGATTATCGCCAAGCATAACGGCGGCACCGGTGGGAGGATTGGGTTCGATCAATCCGAGGCCAGGATAGGTGAACCCGCTACCCGATGGGAAACCATCCCCATCCAAAATGCCACAATGGCCAAAGACCGGCCCAGGCCCCATCGGCCCCGGAGGATAGGGCTGGAAGTTTGTCATCACATCGGCCGAAGCATCGGCCACGGTGGCCTCAAGACCCACGTGGGGCGGCAAGGGGCTTAGCAACACACCACCGGCATACGCGTCCACCGAGAAGTGCAACTCACCCGGCAGAAGGCCTTGGGGGGCCACCATCGGAACATCCATACCAAAGGAAAGAGCGTCCACCTCAACGGGGCACGCGACCCCACCGGGCACCCCAATGCAGCCGGGGAACAACCCCATGAAAGTGTGACTCCAAAAGGTCCCCGGGACCGGCATGGGCCCCAACAGGGGCGTGCCCGGGGCCGTGGTCAGCAAGTCCCCAGAGGTGATTGGAGTGGCACTGAACGAGTCGGGTATGCCCACGGTCGGACTGTGCCAATCAACGGAAAACACCGTGGTGGTTTGGGCGCCGGCCAGGGCGGCAAAACCAAGCAAGGTGGAAGGCAGAAGCAGGAACGATAGTGTATTCATGGGAGGCTCCTTTTGGGGTTTGGCAGGGGAAGCCATGTGCTGCCCCATACTTAAATAGCCGGTGATTGCCCCTCCCCCAACGCCCACAAACGTCCCCTTGATTTGTGTTCAAAGTCCGTATTCCCCCGACAAATGCGCCCCGCATTGGCCCGCAGAATTCATCATGTGGACATACAATGAAGGGTTCCCTTCCAACCACCCAAAGTCCCACCCCATGAAAACCAACTCACTGCTCCTGCTGACCTTGCTCGCTCCTTTGACCGCCTGTGCTTCAAGCCAAGCGGTTCCGGCCACCGACCCGTTGGCTTTCGAGCCGGTCCAAATCCGTGAAGCAGCGCGCAACACCTTGCTCGACGCCATCAAGAACCTCGAAGGCAATTGGCAAACCAAAGAGGGTGCCACGACCACCTTCGAAGTCACGTCCTCTGGGTCGGTGATTCGCGAAGTCCTCTTCGCGGGCCAGGGTCACGAGATGACCAACATGTACAGCTTGCAAGGCAACAGCCTGAAGATGGTGCACTACTGTGGCCTGGGCAACCAACCCGAGATGCGCGCCACGTCGATCCAGGATTCCAAAATCGTCTTCACCCCCACCGGCGTCTCCGACCGCCTGAGCGCCGATGAAAACTACATGGGCGCCATGACCTTGACCCTGATCGACGAGGACACCATCAACGCCACATGGACTTCGTTCACCGGACTCGAAGCTGGCGGCCAAATGGTCTTCGATTACAAGCGCATCGACTGAGCTTGCGCGACCAAAAAAGGGGGGCCCGCAACCGATGTTGCGGGCCCCCCTTTTTTTGTGGAGATCACCAAGAGCTTTGACAGCCTTGCCACCTCTTCCCTATTCGAAGTCGACCTGAATGGCTTCACTGAACAGGGCAGATGCTCCGAACAATTGATCCCTATACCAGATCTGAAAGTACCAGGTCTCCCCTGGAAGAATGGCAACAGCAGGATTGGTTGGGACGGCCTGGGTGTTCACAGTAAAGAACAAATCTCCGCTGGCGTCGGCCACACCGGGGCTGACGCGGGCCAATTGGCCACCAAGGCAGAAACTTCCCAGGCTGCCGCCCGGCGACACCACGTAGCCACTGTCCGTGGCTGCCAACAGGAGAGCAACCTGACCAGGAACGAAACCGCTGCCCAGTACAGACAACCGGTTTTCACTGGCAAGCAGCCGTCCGGTCATTCGCATGGAAACGAAGGAGTTCCAAAACCCCGTGCAATATGTACTGCCCTGGTCGAATTCAAACACGTGCGCGGACCCCTTGCTTATGCCGTTTGCGTC